>NZ_JBIBUO010000005.1:160565-585866 GCF_043079545.1 Streptomyces sp. NPDC015171 | reverse complement strand
AAATTAATTCAGCCGGTGCAACACACACGATGAGCGGAACAGTCAGGCGGAATAGGCCCGACCGTTCACAGCGTCCTCGCTGTGTTTTATTTCAAAGGAACCTCGCCCCAGCTGATGCTGGAGACGGGGTATCAACATATCTGGCGTTGACTTTTGGCACGCTGTTGAGTTCTCAAGGAACGGTCGCTTCCTTTGTACTCACCCTCTCGGGCTTTCCTCCGGGCTTCCCTTCGGTGTTTCCGACTCTATCAGATCTTTTCTCGATCCGATTTCCTCGGCGCTTTCCAGGTTCTCGCTCTCGCGTTTCCCTTTCCGGCGGTTCCGACTCTATCAGACCGTTTCCGTTCTGATTTCCTCGGGTGCTTTCCAGGTTTCCGCTTACGCGTTTCCCTTTTCGGCGATTCCGACTTTATCAGAAGTTCTTGGCCGGTCTGACCGGCCGCTTAGTTCTGAGTTAATCGGGAGGATGCTTCCCGGAAAGTCATTCACGACTTTCTGAAGAAGCTCGTAGAGTCTATCGGCTGCCTGGCAACTTGTCCAGTTGTAGGCAACTGTTTGAATCTACCTCCCCACTCCCTCCGTGTCAACGGCTCTTGTGGGGCGAAGAGGAGACTAGCAGCTCACAGCGGTGGAACGCACATCAGGCGGCCGTCGGAACGGACGCGCTGCGGTCCATCGCTTCGAGGTCACCCGTCTCGCCCGCGCGTGCCGCACGACCGCCGAGGACGTACACGTACGCGAGGAATGCCAGCTCGGCCGCGATGCCGATGCCTATGCGGGCCCAGGTGGGCAGGCCGGAGGGGGTGACGAAGCCTTCGATGGCTCCGGAGACGAACAGGATCAGGGCAAGGCCGATCGCCATGCCGATGGCGGCTCGCCCTTCTTCGGCGAGAGCCGCGCGGCGGGTGCGGGGGCCCGGGTCGATCAGTGTCCAGCCCAGGCGAAGGCCCGTGCCGGCGGCGACGAAGACCGCGGTCAGTTCGAGCAGGCCGTGCGGCAGGACGAGGCCGAGGAAGGTGTCGAGGCGGCCGGCCGAGGACATGAGGCCGAAGCCGACGCCCAGGTTGAGCATGTTCTGGAAGAGGATCCAGAGGACGGGCAGTCCCAGGAAGACGCCCAGGACCAGGCACATCGCGGCGGCCTGGGCATTGTTCGTCCACACCTGGGCGGCGAAGGCCGTCGCGGGATGGCTGGAGTAGTAGGTCTCGTACTCACCGCCGGGGCGGGTCAGCTCGCGCAGCCGGCCGGGGGCCGCGATGGAGGACTGCACTTCGGGATGGGTGCCTATCCACCAGCCCAGGAGGACGGCGATGGCAGTCGAGACGAGTGCCGTGGGCACCCACCAGTGGCGGGAGCGGTAGACGGCCGCCGGGAAGCCCTGGCTCAGGAAGCGCGTGACGTCCCGCCAGGAAGCGCGGCGGGTTCCGGCGACGGCGCTGCGCGCGCGGGCGACGAGTTGGCTGAGCCGGCCCGTCAGCTGCGGGTCCGGTGCGCTGGACTGGATCAGCGAGAGGTGGGTGGCGGTGCGCTGGTAGAGGACGACGAGTTCGTCCGCTTCGGCCCCGGTGAGCCGGCGCCGGCGGCGGAGCAGGGCGTCGAGCCGGTCCCATTCGGCTCGATGCACGGAGACGAAGACGTCCAGGTCCATCGGGTCTGCCTGCTCCTCGGCTGGTCGTCCACGGCGCGTCGTGGACGCTCGTACTTGCTGTCAGCTTGTACTACTGCGGCGCGATGCGCTCACAGCTTGGCAGACTTGCGATGCACGGGGCGGACCAGGGAAGGCGGCGGGCGTGAGTGAGCTGGTGACGGGCGAGGCGGTGGCGCTCGAACTGCAACCCGCCAAGCTGCCGAGCAGGGCGCTGGCCGTGCTGCTCGACCTGGTGGTGGCGGTGGTCGCGTACCTCGTCGTGCTCATGGTCCTGGTGGCGTCCTCGGCCTCGCTGGACGAGGCGGCGCAGGTGGCGCTGTCGATCGCGACGTTCCTGCTGGTGCTGGTGGGCGGGCCGATAGCGGTCGAGACCCTCAGCCACGGGCGGTCGCTGGGGAAGCTGGCGTTCGGGCTGCGGGTGGTGCGGGACGACGGTGGGCCGATCCGGTTCCGGCACGCGCTGGTGCGGGGCGCGATCGGGGTGGTCGAGATCCTGATGACGTTCGGGGTGGTGGCCTGTATCGCCTCGCTGGTCTCGGCGCGGGGGCGGCGGCTCGGCGACGTGTTCGCGGGCACTCTGGTCGTGCGCGAGCGGATACCCGCCGGGCGCGGCGGTTTCGTTCCGCCTCCCCCTCCATGGCTCGCCGGACGGTTCGCCGAGCTGGATCTGTCGGGGGTGCCGGACGGGCTGTGGCTTGCCGTGCGGCAGTACCTGACCCGGATGCAGCAGCTCGACCCGCGGGTGTCGGCGGACATGGCGCGGCGGCTGGCGGCCGACCTCGCCGGGCGTACGGGGGCTTCGGTGCCGGCGGATCTGCCTCCGGCCGCGTTCCTGGCGGCCGTGGTGCACGAGCGGCAGTCCCGGGAGGCCCGGCAGGCGTTCGGTCACGGCGGTGTGGCGGGCGGTGGCTTCGCCGCGCCGGTGGCACGGCCTGGCGCACCGGCTGCTTTCCAGGCACCGGCCGCGTTCCAGGCACCGGCCCCTGACCGGGCACCGGCCCCGTACCAGCCGCCCGGCTCGTACCAGCCTCCGGCGGAATGGCCCCCGGGGGCTGTTCAGCCTGCTCCGGGCGGGGACCGGTCTCAGCGGCCGCAGGCGCCGTCCGTTTCCCCGGCAGTGCCGTCGGAGCAGGACGAGCCCCGGTCCGGCCGGCCTGCCACCGGGTTCGCGCCGCCGGCGTAGGCGCACCATGCCCGGGGGCGGCCGTGACGCGGGTTCAGTCGAATCTCGACGGTGGTGACTGAAGGTCCTCCAGCTCGATCCCGGGCGCGGCCAGGACGACGTCGCCGGCGATGTGGACGGTGTGCTGTTCACCGGTGTCCAGGGCTGTGACCTGGTACTCGTCCACGGTCAGGGGGCCGTTGTCAGTGGCGTGTGCTTCGCTGTCTAGCAGTGCCCAGGACTGGTCCACGGTGCGGGGGGCGAGGACGGGGTCGGTGAAGGCCACGAGGCGTACGCGGGTCGCGGCGGACGAGGGGGTGAGGCGCAGGAGCCGGGCGGTGGCGACGAGGAACGCGGGGGACGTGCCGGTGAAGGCGTGGGCGCGCACATTGCCTTCGGTGGCATGACTGCCGGTGGGGTCGGTGCGGACCCAGGTGACACCGTCGAGGGCGGCACCGCGCACCTGCCAGCCGCCCGCGTGGAGTTCGAGACGGATGGGGCGGCCGAGATCGTCCAGGGCGAGATCGACCGAGCCGCGGTGGTCGCCGGCGAAGCCGGTCACCTGCGAGACATAGCGCCAGCCGGACGGGCCGGGGGCGCACTGGAAGTGCTCTTCCGCGAAGGGGGTGTGATCGTGCGGATCATGGAGCGAATAACGGCCGCGGGGCATGGGGGTCCTGGGTCTTGACGGGCTGATCCGGTCCGGAACCTCGGGCCGCGGCCCAAAGGGGCAGGCCCCCGGCACGGGGGTGCGGGGGCCTGCCTCGGTGGACCTGCTGCCGGAGGGAGTGCGTCGGTGCACCGACGCACTCTCCCGGCGGGCCGGGTTGCGGAATCGCCGGCTCAGTAGCGGTAGTGGTCCGGCTTGAACGGGCCGTCGACCTCGACACCGATGTACGCGGCCTGCTCGGGGCGCAGCGTGGTGAGCTTGACGCCGAGGGCGTCCAGGTGGAGGCGGGCGACCTTCTCGTCCAGGTGCTTGGGCAGCGTGTACACGCCGACCGGGTACTCGTCCGGCTTGGTGAACAGCTCGATCTGGGCCAGCGTCTGGTCCGCGAAGGAGTTGGACATCACGAACGACGGGTGACCGGTGGCGTTGCCCAGGTTCAGCAGGCGGCCCTCGGACAGCACGATGATGACCTTGCCGTCGGGGAAGGTCCAGGTGTGGACCTGCGGCTTGACCTCGTCCTTGACGATGCCGGGGATCTTGGCCAGGCCGGCCATGTCGATCTCGTTGTCGAAGTGGCCGATGTTGCCCACGATGGCCTGGTGCTTCATCTTGGCCATGTCCGCGGCCATGATGATGTCCTTGTTGCCGGTCGTGGTGATGAAGATGTCGGCCTTGTCGACGACCTCGTCCAGCGTCGTGACCTGGTAGCCGTCCATCGCCGCCTGCAGGGCGCAGATCGGGTCGATCTCCGTGATGATCACCCGGGCGCCCTGGCCGCGCAGGGACTCCGCGCAGCCCTTGCCCACGTCGCCGTAGCCGCACACGACGGCGGTCTTGCCGCCGATCAGCACGTCGGTGGCGCGGTTGATGCCGTCGATCAGGGAGTGGCGGCAGCCGTACTTGTTGTCGAACTTCGACTTCGTCACGGCGTCGTTGACGTTGATCGCCGGGAAGAGGAGGTCGCCGTCGCGCTGCATCTCGTACAGGCGGTGGACGCCCGTCGTGGTCTCCTCGGTCACGCCGCGGATCTCCGAGGCGAGCTGGGTCCACTTCTGCGAGCCGTCCGTGATGGTGCGGTGCAGCAGCTGGAGGATGACGCGGTGCTCGTCGGACTCGGCGGTCTCCAGGCCGGGGACCTTGCCGTCCTTCTCGTACTCGACGCCCTTGTGGACCAGGAGGGTGGCGTCACCGCCGTCGTCCAGGATCATGTTCGGGCCGCCGGTGGGGCTGTCCGGCCAGGTCAGCGCCTGCTCCGTGCACCACCAGTACTCCTCCAGGGTCTCGCCCTTCCAGGCGAAGACGGGCACGCCCTGCGGGTTGTCCGGGGTGCCGTTCGGGCCGACCGCGATCGCGGCGGCCGCGTGGTCCTGGGTGGAGAAGATGTTGCAGGACGCCCAGCGGACCTGGGCGCCCAGGGCGACGAGGGTCTCGATCAGCACGGCGGTCTGCACGGTCATGTGCAGGGAGCCGGTGACACGGGCGCCGGCCAGCGGCTGCGCCTCGGCGTACTCCTTGCGGATCGCCATCAGGCCGGGCATCTCGTGCTCGGCGAGGGTGATCTCCTTGCGGCCGAACTCGGCCAGGGAGAGGTCGGCGACCTTGAAGTCCTGTCGGTTCTCGACAGTCGTCATTGCGAGCTGCTCCTCGGGATTGGGTCGAGGTGGGTACGGCTGGTCTGCGCGGCGGCGGACACAGGGGTGCCCGAGAAGAGGACACAGGCATGCCCGCGTGCGCGCAGCGCAGTCCGTCGGAGGCCCTCTCTCCCTCGGTCGGTCCGTAGGGGACCGCCCGACCGCCATCAGCAGCGACGTCTGGCTCCGTCCCAAGCTACACCGGACGACCGGGTCGCCCCCAGTCCGCCCGTGCATTCCTTGGGCCTTATGCGAGGCGGTTCGCGGGGTGGGCGCGGGTGTCGGCGGTGGTGCGGAAACGGTGGAGGGTGTGTCGACAGACCGGTATCAGCCTGGACTTCTGCCCCTTTGGGGCGATGGCGGGGTGGTGCAGGATGCAGGGGGGCCGGGAGTTCCGGTTCCGCTCGCGGGGCGTCCGGGACGGCGTCGCGCGCGACCGAGCGTGAGGAGAACGACGTGACCAGTCCGGCCGGGCCGCCCGCCATGGGTGGCCGCGAAGACGAGCGCCGGCCGTTGAGGCTGCTGGCGGTGACCGCCTGTCCGACCGGCATCGCGCACACCTATATGGCGGCGGAGAAGCTCGCGCAGGCCGCCGCGGGTCAGGGCATCGAGATGAAGGTGGAGACGCAAGGGTCCATCGGGGCCGAGAACGTCCTCGATGACAACGATGTCAGCAGGGCGGACGGTGTCATCGTCGCCGCCGACAAGGACGTCGACCTGAGCCGTTTCGTGGGCAAGCGCGTGCTCACGGTCGGGGTCGCCGAGGGCATCCGCCATCCGGAGCAGCTGATCGAGCGGGTGCGGACGGCGCCCGTGCACACGGCGGGCGGGGCCCACGGCGGTCGCGCGGCCGGTGCGGCGGGAGGCGGCAAGGAACGCGGGCCGGTGTACAAGGCGCTGATGAACGGCGTGTCGTACATGATCCCGTTCGTGGTGGTCGGCGGACTGCTGATCGCGGTCTCGCTGGCGCTCGGCGGCCATGCCACGGCCAAGGGCTATGTGATCCCGGAGGGCACCTTCTGGGCGCACGTCAACGCGGTCGGCGGGATCGGCTTCCAGCTGATGATCCCCGTCCTGTCCGGCTATATCGCCTACGCCATCGCCGACCGGCCCGCGCTGGTGCCGGGCATGATCGGCGGCTGGATCGCCAACACCGGGGCGCTGTACGACTCCAAGGCCGGCGCCGGCTTCATCGGGGCGATCGTGACCGGGTTCCTGGCCGGGTATCTGGTGCTGTGGATCAAGAAGGTCCGGGTGCCGAGGTTCGTGCAGCCGATCATGCCGATCATCGTGATCCCGATCGTGGCGACGACGGCGCTCGGGCTGTTCTTCATCTACGGCATCGGCAAGCCGATCTCCTGGGTGTTCGAGCATCTGACGAGCTGGCTCGGCGGGATGACCGGCAGCAGCGCGATCCTGCTCGGGGCGATACTCGGCCTGATGATCGCGTTCGACATGGGCGGGCCGGTCAACAAGACGGCGTTCCTGTTCGGCGCCGGGCTCATCGCGAGCGGCAACCAGACGGTGATGGGCATGTGCGCGGCGGCGATCCCGGTGATGCCGCTCGGGCAGGGCCTGGCCACGCTGATCCGCCGGCGGCTGTACACCGAGCAGGAGCGGGAGACGGGTCTCGCGGCCCTGTTCATGGGCTGCTTCGGCATCTCGGAGGGTGCGATCCCGTTCGCCGCGGCGCGGCCGGCGCAGGTCATCCCGGCGAACATGCTGGGCGGCGCGGTGGCCGGTGCGGTCGCGGGGCTGGCCGGGGTGAAGGACGCGGTGCCGCACGGCGGGCCGGTCGTGGCGGTGCTCGGTGCGGTGAGCGGGGTGCCGATGTTCTTCGTGGCCGTGGTGATCGGCACGGTGGTGACGGCGCTGGCGACGGTGACGTTGGTCGATGTGAGCGGGCGCCGAGGGCGTGCGCGGGGCGCCGAGCCGGTGCCGGCCTCCGCGGAGACCGGTGCGGGGGCGGGTGCGGAGACCGGAGCGGGGGCGGGTGCGGTCGTACCCGGGCAGGCGCAGCGGGAACGCTCGCCGGTCGGTGCCGCCGCGGGCGCAGCGGAGGCGGTACGGGGCTCGGCTGTGCCGGGCTCGGCTGTGCGGAGTACGGCTTCCGAGGCCGGCGCCGCCGAAGAGGGCGCCGAGGCTGCCGACGCCGCCGGCGCCGCCGAGGAGGCGGACGCCGAGGGAGGGCCCGAGGTGCTATCCGGTCATCTGACCGGGCGGACCGTTCGGGTGGCTCTCGCGGCGGCGGAGAAGGAGGCCGCGATCCGGGAGATGGCCGGCCTGCTCGCGGCCAGTGGGCGGGTCGCCGATGTGGCCGGTCTGGTGGCGACCGCGCTGCGGCGCGAGGAGCAGGGGACCACGGGGCTCGGCGAGGAGATCGCGATCCCGCACGCCAAGACGGACGCGGTGACGGCGCCGGTCGTCGGTTTCGCGCGGTCGGCGGAGGGCGTGGAGTGGGGTTCGCCGGACGGGACGAAGGCCCGGCTGATCTTCATGATCGCCGTGCCGGAGGCCGCGGCGGGCGATGAGCACCTGAGGATCCTCGCGATGCTGTCCCGCAAGCTGATGGACGCCGGGTTCCGGGAGCGGCTGCTGGCGGCGCCGGACGAGCGGGCGGTGCTGGACGTGCTCGGCGAGGTCGGGTGAGGCGGGGCCGCTGAGGCCGGGGCGCGGCCTGGCGGGGGCGGGCCCACGCCCCGGCCGCGGGTGCGGTGCGTGGGCCGGGTGCGGTGCGGGGGCCGGTTCCCCGAGGGGGGAACCGACCGCCGGCGCCGGAGGGACCCGACCGCCGGTGCCAGGGGATCGGCCGCCGGTGCCGGGCGGGGTACCGCGCTCGTCCCGCGGAGCGGCACGGAGAGTTCATGAGAGGCCGCTATTCTCCGCGCCGCGGAAGGTCCGCGTGGGGAGGATGGACATGGCGCGCAGAGGGCGGGGACTGGGAATCGCGGCGCTCGTGGCGGGGCTGCTGGGGGTGGTGCTGGCCGGCGGAGCCTACGGGTACGGGCACGACGCGTACGGCACGGGCACCCTGCCGAGCCGGAGCATGGAGCCCACGCACAAGCGGGGCGAGCGGATCTTCTGGGAGCGGGTGGACGGGAGCGAGGTGCGGCGCGGTGACGTCGTGATGTTCTCGCTGCCGGAGCGCTACGGGAGCGGTGGTGTCTTCATGCAGCGGGTGATCGGCGTGGGCGGCGACCGGGTGGCCTGCTGCACGGCCGTCGGCACCGAGGAGCGGGTCACCGTGAACGGCGAGCCGCTCAAGGAGCCCTACGTGCTCGGGAGCGACGCCGACGGTGTGCACCGGCCGTACGACGTGAAGGTGCCGCGGGGCCGGCTGTTCCTGCTGGGCGACCACCGCTCCGATGCGATGGACTCCCGCTTCTTCGCCGCCGACCAGGGCGGGACCGTTCCCGTGGACGCGGTGCGGGGGCGGGTGACGGACGACCGTACGGGCCCGGTTCTGCTGGGTACGGCCCTGCTCGTGAGCGCGGCGCTGGTCCTCACCGGCATCGGTCTGGGGATCGGTTTCCTGGTGGTACGGCGGCGGAGGGCGCCGGTGGTGCCGCCGGCGCCCTGGCCGGTGCAGCCGGTCTGACCGCGCCGCCGTACCGCGGGTCAGTGACCGGAGGTGTCCGGGGTCGGTCCGCCCGGGGTGGCCTCCGGGTCCGGGCCCTTGGCGGCCTCGGCCTCGCTGTAGATGTCCGGTTCCAGGTAGATGACGCGGGCGATCGGGACGGCGGCGCGGATGCGGTCCTCGGCGGCGTTGATGGCGTTGGCGACCTCGGTGGCCGTGTCGTCGTGCTGGACGGCGATCTTGGCGGCGACCAGCAGTTCCTCGGGGCCGAGGTGCAGCGTGCGCATGTGGATGATCCCGGTGACCGTGTCCCCGTCGACGATCGCGGCCTCGATCTTCTTGACCTCCTCGACGCCCGCGGCCTCGCCGAGCAGCAGCGACTTGGTCTCGGCGGCGAGGACCAGGGCGATCATGACGAGCAGGACACCGATGCAGACGGTGCCGACGCCGTCCCAGACGCCGTCGCCGGTGATCAGGGCGAGGCCGACGCCGCCGAGGGCGAGGACCAGGCCGATGAGCGCGCCGAAGTCCTCCAGCAGGACGACGGGCAGCTCGGGTGCTTTGGCGCGGCGGATGAACTGCGACCAGGACAGCTTGCCGCGCAGCTCGTTCGACTCCTTGATGGCCGTGCGGAAGGAGAAGCCCTCGGCGATGACCGCGAAGACGAGGACACCCACCGGCCAGTACCAGTGCTCGACCGCGTGCGGGTGGCTGATCTTCTCGTAGCCCTCGTAGATGGCGAACATGCCGCCGACCGAGAAGAGGACGATGGAGACCAGGAAGGCGTAGATGTAGCGCTCGCGGCCGTACCCGAAGGGGTGCTGGGGGGTCGCCTCGCGCTGTGCCTTCTTGCCGCCGACGAGCAGCAGGAACTGGTTGCCGGAGTCGGCGAGCGAGTGAACACCCTCGGCGAGCATCGAGGAGGAGCCGCTGAACGCGAACGCCACGAACTTCGATGCCGCGATCGCGAGATTGGCGCCGAGTGCCGCCACGATCGCCCTGGTACCGCCTGACGCGCTCATGTGTCCGCGTTGTCCCTTCGCCTCTGTCGGCCTTGGCCCTGGTACGTCCGCCCGAGCGGGTACCCGGCTTTGCCCGGCCTTTGCCGGTGGGCCATTCTTGCAGCCCGGCCGGGTATCGGCGCGTCAGGTATCCACACCCCCGGTCATATGATCCGCGGGCTGTCCACAGCCCTGGTCATACGATCACAGTGGCGCGGAAAACCGTACCCGCGCCCGAGACCCGCGCCGTCTCGCCGGCCGGGACAAAAACCGACTGCCCCGGCCCCAGCTCGTGTTCGCCGGCCCGGACCGTGCCGGCCGTGCAGAGCAGGATCTGCGGGGTGTCCCGGGTGAGGTCGTGGGCGGCGCCGCCCTCGGGGAGGACGTACCGGGAGAGCCGGAACTCGTCGATCGGCGTCTCGTAGAGCTCCTCGCCGTCCGGGGCGGCCTCGGGGCGCAGCACGCCCGGGTCGCTCGCCTCGAAGCGGACGACGCGCAGGAGTTCGGGGACGTCGACGTGCTTGGGGGTCAGGCCGCAGCGCAGGACGTTGTCGGAGTTGGCCATGATCTCGACGCCGAGGCCGTCGAGGTAGGCGTGCGGGATGCCGGCGCCGAGGAACAGGGCCTCGCCGGGCTGCAGTCGGACGTGGTTGAGGAGCATCGCCGCGATCACGCCCGGGTCGCCCGGGTAGTGGTGGGCGATGTCGGCGTAGGGCGCGTAGTCGCCGCCGAGGCGGGTGCAGGCGGCGGTGGCCTCGGCGACCGTGCGGGCCGTCTCCGCCGGGTCGGCGCTGAGGATCGCGGTGAGGACCTCGCGCAGGGCCGCTTCCTCGGGGTGGGCGTGCAGCAGGTCGACGTACGGCTTGAGGGAGTCGACGCCGAGCCCGGCGAGCAGGTCCGCCGCCTGGACGGGGTCGCGGAAGCCGCACAGGCCGTCGAACTCCGTGAGCGCGCAGATCAGTTCGGGCTTGTGGTTGGCGTCCTTGTAGTTGCGGTGCGGGGCGTCCGCCGGGACGCCGCGCCGCTCCTCGTCGGCGTACCCCTCCCTGGCCTGCGCCAGGTCGGGGTGCACCTGGAGGGAGAGCGGGGCGCCGGCGGCGAGGATCTTCAGCAGGAACGGCAGCCGGGGACCGAACTTCGCGACCGCCTCGGCGCCCAGTTCGCCCTTCGGATCGGCGTCGACGACCTCGACGAGCGTCCCGCGCGCGGTGCGCGAGGGGGCGCCCGGGTGCGCGCCCATCCACATCTCCGCCTGCGGTTCACCGGTCGGCTCGACGCCGAGCAGGTGCGGGATGGCGGTGGTCGAACCCCAGGCGTAGGGGCGGATGGTGTTGTCGAGGCGGTCCATGTGTCTTCTCTGTCTCCGTATGTGCGCGGCTCAGCCGGCGCTGTCGCTTCTTCTCGCGCCGTCGTCGGGCGCGGTCGGTCGGCCAGGAGTCAGATCAGGCCCCCGAAGCGAGCGCCAGGTAAACGGCGGCGAAATCCGTGACGGCGATCAGTTCCGCGAGGGTCTCCAGTTCGCCGCCCTCCTCCGGTTCGAGCTCGCTGATCGGTGTGTCGTGGCTGAGGGCCACGTCTCGGGCGGTGGGGGCGGCGGTGAGACCGCCGATGGGGCGGTCGCGGAGCAGCACCACGCGCGCGTGCAGGGCGGGCGGCTCCTCCACCCGGTCGCGGAAGAAGTCGTCCGGGTCGGCGCTGGCGGCGAGCGGTCCCGCCAGCAGGGCGCTGTGCGCGGCGAGCGCCTCGGGCAGTTCGGCGACCAGGGCCGGGCGGCCGGCGAGTTCGGCGAGGGCGGCGGCGAAGCGGCGGCCCGCCGGGCCGGCCGAGACGCCCTCCGTCCACACCACGGGCAGCGCGTCGGCGAGTTCGGCGGCGAGGGTCTTGGCCGGGTTGCTGTAGGTCGCGATGGCGGGCCCGCAGCGCTCGGCGATGTGGTCCAGGCGGTCGGCGACCTTCTCCAGGGCCTCCGGCGGGGCGTCCAGCAGGCCGATCCGGTCCAGGAGGGCCAGCAGCGGGGTCAGCAGCGCCCAGAAGACCCCGGGGGACGACGCGGCGAGGGGTTCCTGATGGTCGTACGGCGCTGTGGCCATCGGGACGAACATGCCGTGCGCCCCGGCGACCGCCTCGGCGAGCGGGGTGTCGGACGGGGCGACGCCGACGACCGAGCAGCCGCGCCGGTAGGCCTGGTCGGCGAGGAGGGAGAGGCTCGGTTCGGTGCCGTCCGGGGTGGCGATCAGCAACAGGTCCACGGATCCGGCCCAGCCCGGGAGCTCCCAGCGCAGGGCACCGGCGGCCGGGGCGACGCCGTCGGGGGCGAGCCGGACGACGGGACTGCCGGCGCCGGCCAGGGTGCCGAGGAGGTCGGCGGTGTGGGTGGCCGCGGCGCCGGGGCCCGCGATGAGGACCGCGCGGGGGCGGCCGTCGGGCTTGAGGCCGCCGACGCCTGCCTCGGCGGTGTGCCGGGCGGCGGTGCGGACGCGGGCGCCGGCCTCGGCGGCTCCGCGCAGCAGGCCCCGGCGGTCGGCCTCGGCGAGGCCCTCAGGGGTGTCGAGCAGCGATTCGTCCAGCATGGGCGGCAGCCTCCGGTCGCCGGGAGTCCTGGGGTCCTGCGCGGTGACGGGCCGGGTCAGTCGGGGCGGCGGGCCTCGTCGACCAGCAGGACGGGGATGCCGTCGCGGACCGGGTAGGCGAGACCGCAGTCCTGACCCGAGCAGATCAGCTCGGTGTCCTGCTCCTTCAGGGGGGCGTGGCAGGCCGGGCAGGCGAGGATCTCCAGGAGGCCGGCTTCGAGCGCCATGGGAAGTCCCTTCGGGGGGCGGGTATGTGTCTGTGGATATGCCTGGTCAGCGTACCGCCGATGGCCCGGCGGCTCAGCCCCTGATGATCGCCAGGGCCTCGTCGCGGATCCGGGTCATCGTCGTCTCGTCCTTGGCCTCCGCGTTCAGGCGCAGGAGGGGCTCCGTGTTCGAGGGGCGGACGTTGAACCACCAGTCGGCGGCGGCGACCGTCAGGCCGTCGAGGTCGTCCAGGGTGACGCCGGCGCGGCCCTCGTACGCGGCGCGGATCGCGGCGATGCGGGCGGACTGGTCGGCGACGGTGGAGTTGATCTCACCGGAGCCCGCGTAGCGGTCGTACTGGGCGGTCAGGGCGGACAGCGGGCCCTGCTGGCCGCCGAGGGCCGCGAGGACGTGCAGGGCGGCCAGCATGCCCGTGTCCGCGTTCCAGAAGTCCTTGAAGTAGTAGTGCGCCGAGTGCTCGCCGCCGAAGATGGCGCCGGTGCGGGCCATCTCGGCCTTGATGAAGGAGTGGCCGACCCGGGTGCGGGCCGGGGTGCCGCCGTGCTCCCGGACGACCTCCGGGACGGTGCGGGAGGTGATCAGGTTGTGGATGACCGTGCCCGTGCCGCCGTTGCGGGCCAGTTCGCGGGCGGCGACCAGCGCGGTGATCGCGGACGGGGAGACCGGGTCGCCGTGCTCGTCCACGACGAAGCAGCGGTCGGCGTCGCCGTCGAAGGCGATGCCGAGGTCGGCGCCCTCCGCCGGGACCCGCTTCTGCAGGTCCACGAGGTTGGCCGGGTCGAGCGGGTTGGCCTCGTGGTTCGGGAAGGTGCCGTCCAGCTCGAAGTACATCGGGACGAGGGTCAGGGGCAGGCCGGCGAGGACCGAGGGGACCGTGTGGCCGCCCATGCCGTTGCCGGCGTCGACCACGACCTTCAGGGGGCGGATGGAGGTGAGGTCGACCAGGGAGCGCAGGTACGCCGCGTAATCGTCCAACGTCTCGCGCGAGGCGAGGGTTCCCGGCCGGTCCGCGGGCCGCGGGGCGCCCTCCGCGAGCCAGCGCTCGGCCAGCGCGCGGATCTCCGCGAGGCCGGTGTCCTGGCCGACGGGGGCGGCGCCCGCGCGGCACAGCTTGATGCCGTTGTACTGGGCCGGGTTGTGGGAGGCCGTGAACATCGCGCCCGGGAGGTCCAGCGCGCCCGAGGCGTAGTACAGCTGGTCCGTGGAGCACAGGCCGATCTCGGTGACGTCCACCCCGCGGTCCGCCGCGCCCCGCGCGAAGGCGCGGGACAGGCCCGGCGACGAGGGCCGCATGTCGTGGCCGACGACGATGGCCGACGCCCCCGTCACCTGCGCGAAGGCGGCGCCGAAGAGTCCGGCCAGCTCCTCGTCCCACTGGTCCGGGACCACTCCGCGCACGTCGTACGCCTTCACGAGCTGCGACAGATCAGCAGTCACGGCCAACCCTCCTGGAAGTCCTATGGGTGCCCACAAACTACCCGTCGGGAGTACGGCGCGGTGTCCGGCCGCCGGGTGGACGGCCGGTGGGCCCCCACCCGTAACGCCCGGCCGGGGCGAAACGTCACGCCGGACAAGGGCGGCGCGGGGGTGGCGCTCAGCTGTCCGGCCGGGCGGTGCTCAGTTGTCGGGGGAACGCAGGACCCTCAGGTGGCCGCGGCGCGCGACCTCCATGGGGTCGACGGCGCGGGCTCCGCCGCCCGCCGCCTCGGCGGCGCGCTGCTGCGGGCGGGCCGCCTCGCGCACGGCGTTGGCAAGCGCTTCCAGATCGTCTCCGCTGGGCCGCGCGGGCGCGGAGCCGTCGAGGAGCCGTACGACCTCCCAGCCGCGCGGGGCGGTGAGGCGCTCGGAGTGCTCGGCGCACAGGTCGTAGCAGTGGGGTTCGGCGTAGGTGGCGAGCGGGCCGAGGACCGCGGTCGAGTCGGCGTAGACGTACGTCAGCGTCGCGACGGCGGGTCGGCCGCAGGCGGTGCGCGAACAGCGACGTACAGGGCTCACGACGTTGGACGGTACCGCACTCTTGACCGGGCCGCGACGACTCCCCTCCAGGTCACTCCACCGTGTCGTGCTGTGAAACGCCCCACACACATTGCCGAACAGGCCCTGCTGACCTGCGTGAACGCGCTTTCGGCGGGCGCGGGGCCGGGAGGCATCCGGTCATGAGTCGGTACAAACAACGTCAATTGCCTTGAGTTTGGCGGTCTTGGAGAGTTACGGAAACGAGTCAGACCTTGGCCGGAATGGTCATCCCGTGACAGGGGGCCCGGGGGCGCTTGCCGTGTGGAGCCGGACGGGCGCAGGGTGCGAGGACTACGCTTCACCAGTGATGGACAACCGTGTACCGCCCCGTGCCGCCGGCCCCGGGCCCCGTCGCCGCGACCGCCATGGGCGGGGCATGCGGGGGCCGATCGCGCCGCCGCAGGTGCCGCTCGCGGCCAGCCGCGCCGAGGTGTTCGCGGACCTGGTGCAGGACTCCGTGGAGCGCCTTGAGCGGCGGTGGCCGCAGCTCGCCGAGATCGACTTCCTGGTGCTGGAGGTGCCCCGGCTGGACGGCCGGGGCGATCAGGCCGCGTGGGACGACGAGACCGTGCCGCTCGGCGGGATCATCCCCGCGCGTGACGGGCGGCGGGCTCGCGTGGTCGTGTACCGGCGGCCGGTGGAGATCCGGACCAAGGGACGGGACGAGCGGGCGGCGCTGGTGCACGAGGTGGTCGTGGAGCAGGTGGCCGAGTTGCTCGGGCTGACCCCGGAGACGGTGGACCCGCGGTACGGGGAGGATTGAGCGCCTCCCCCGCCCGGAGAGCCGGGGAGGCGCCACTGCGGGACCGGTCTACTTCTGCAGGATCGACAGGTCCTCGTCCGTCTCCGGTACCGCCACCAGGCCGTGGTCGTTCGGGAGGGTCTGGATGGTGAAGCCGGGGATGCCGTCCTCCGTGGCCGCGAGGGTGCGCGAGGCGTAGACCGGGGCGCCGGAGACGGGCTCCACCGTGAGGGCGTACGTGCCCTTCAGTCCCGCCGGGACCGGGGCGTCGATGTCCTGGGTGGTACCGGACTTGATCGTGTACGTCTTGGTCGCCGGGCTGCCGCCCTCGCTGCCGGCGGACGCCGTGACCTTGACCGTCGCCGTGCCGCTGGGGGCCGTCAGGGCGAGCGTGGTGCCCTTCGCGCTGTTGTCGGCCGACGTCGCGCGCGTGCCGACGGCGGCGGTCGCCGGGATGAACGCCGTCTCCCGCTTGTCGCCCTTGCCGCGGACGACTTGGAGGGCCGCGACGACCGGGACCGCCTGGTCGGTGGGCGTGAGCACCAGGGAGCCCGCCTCGCCGCGGGTGACGTCGCCGAGTTCGACCGCCGTCGTCATGCCTGACTTGACGTGCACGGACTCGTTGCCGGCCGGGGTGATCAGGCCGTCGGGGGAGGCCAGGCGGATCTTCAGGTCGGCGTCGTCGTCGCCGGGGGTGTAGGCGATCAGGCGGACGTCGGTCGCGTCCTTCGGGATGCCGGGCAGGACCAGGCTGCCGGCCGGGTCCGCGGCGGCGGCCAGCCAGTCCCCGCCCGCCTTGTCGTCCAGCGCCTGCACGGCCGCGCCGACCCGGCCGCTGCGCACACCGACGTGCACGGTCACATCGGCCTGCCGCTCGTCGGTGAGCGTGGGGAGCAGGATCGGCTCGCTCGCGTGCGGCGCGACGGTGAGGTTCTCGCCGAGCGACGACTTGATCGGGCCGTCCTTGCCGTACAGCTCGATGTCGACCACGGCGGCGGAGTCGTCCGGGTTGGTCAGGTGGACGTAGTCGGTGCGGCCGGTGGCCGTGCTGGCGCCCGGGAACCAGAACTCGGTGTCGGCGCCGGTGCAGTTGACGCCCAGGAGGCCGCGGCCGGTGCCCGCGGCGACCTCGGTGGTCTCCTGCACGGTCCAGCCGGGCGCGAACCTGCCGTCCGCGGTGCCGATGAGCGCGGGCGCCTCGCCACCGGAGGTGTCGCCGGTGGCCGGCGTGCCCGGCGCCTTCGGCGTGAGCACCGGCTCCTCGCCCTGCTTCCCGGCGCCCTTGCCGCTCTTGCCGTCCTTGCCTGCCTTGCCGTCCTTGCTCTTGCCGCCGCCGGCCTGGTCCTGCGCCGACTGCGCGGCGGCCGCCTGGAGTTGGGCCTTCCCGCTGCTCGCCGCGCCCTTGGTGACGGGCGTGAACGATGTGTACGCGGTGTCGGCGATCTCCGACGTGCTCGGCGCCGGGCACAGCAGGCTGGTGCGCTCCACCGGCAGCTGCGCGGCGGCCTTGGGGGCGGCGGCGCCGGCGGCGGAGGGCGAGTCGAACGCGGCGAAGGCGGTGACGGCGGCCAGCGCGGTCGTGCCGGCGATCAGGGACAGGGTGGTGCGGTTCACTGCTGGCTCCCGTCGGGACGCTGGCTGCCGGTGCCGTGGGGGTGCTGGCCCTGGTCGTAGCCCTGCTGGGCGGGGTCGTACGCCGGGTCGTAGCCCTGCTGCCGGTAGGCCGCCGGGTCGTAGGGCAGCTGGTCGGCGGTGCCGTCGTAGGCGTACGGGTCGTACGGGGCCGCCTGGTAGGGGTCGGACGGGTACGTCTGCTGGTCGTAGCCCGTCGTGGTCTGGTACGGGTCGGTGCCGTGGCCGGGGTACCCGGCGTCCGGGTAGGTGGCCGGGTCCCAGGCGTCGTACGACTGCTGGTGGGGTACGGCGGCCGGGGGCTGGTCCGGGAGCGGCGGGGTGCCGGTCCGGTCCTCGGCGCTCGCCTCCTCGGCCTGGGCGCGCAGGCGGCGGGCGCGGCGGCCCTCGCCCGCGGCGGCCTGGGCCGGCAGCGGCTGCTCCTCGGGCAGGTCGTCGTCGACGTCGCGGCGGCGGCCCGGCAGGGCGAGGACGACCAGGACGACGGCGAGCGCGCCCTGCGCCCACAGCCAGGCGGTGTGGCCCGGGGCGTCGTAGGTGACGTCGAGCCTTCCTCCGGCGGAGGGCAGCCGGAAGCCCTGGGCCCAGCCGTCGACCGTGGTGCGGGTGAGCGGCTTGCCGTCGAGGGTGGCCGTCCAGCCGTCGGCGGCGCTGTCGGCGAGGCGCAGCACGCGGCCGTCCGGGCCGGAGGGGAGCGTGGTGTGGATCTCCACCGGTCCCGCGCTGACCGGCTGGGCCTTGCCCGAGCCGCCGGCCGGGAGGACGGCCGCGCGGGCGACCTCCTGGTCGACGCGCCACAGGGCGCTGCCGTGCTGCTGGCTGAGCCGGCTCAGGCCGGGGGTGGCGTCGAGGACGCGGGCGATGTCGCGGGGGGCGCCCTTGTGGATGAGGACGTAGCGCACGGCGAAGCCGCCGAGTTCGTCGGCCTGGTCGGCGCCGGAGCCGGCGACGAGGTTGGCGACGATCTTGTCCAGGCGGGCGTTCCCGTCGGCGGCGCCGAGTTCGGCGTCGCCCATGCGGGCGCCGGCGCCGCGGACCAGGGAGTAGCGCACGCGCGCGGTGCTGTCGCTGTCCAGGACCAGGGTGCGGGCCTGGTCGCCGCCGGCGGAGTCCTCGGCGACGAACGCGGGCACCTGGGCCGGGTCGCGGCGCTCCAGCGGGCCGTCGGCGCCGCGGAGCATCCAGCCCGCGGCGACGAGCAGCGGGCCGGCGGCCGCGGCGAAGGCGATCAGGGCGGCGACGGGCTGGCGCCAGCCGAAGCTCTGCTCGGCCACGCGCGAGCGGGCGCCGTCGGCGCCGAGGGCGGCGGCGGCCAGCAGGGCGATGCCGTAGACGAGGGTGGCCGGTCCGGCCCAGGCGGACTTGTTGGACAGGACGGCGAAGACGAAGCCGGTCAGGGCGACGGCCCAGGCGGTGCGGATGCCGAGCTGCCGCTGGGAGCGCAGCAGGGCGGCGAGCGCGGCGAGCACGACGCCGATGAGCATCAGGCCGTGCACGGTGCCGGGACCGCCGGGGGCGGCGCCGAGCAGGTCGAGCGCGGAGGCGGCCGAGGCGCCGTACTCCAGGCCGGCTTCCTGGAAGAAGCCAGTCGGGAGCAGGGTCAGCGACCAGGGGGCGAGGACCAGCAGCGGGGTGCCGAGCTGGGCGAGGAAGCGCAGGCCGTGGGCGACGAGGTCGCCGCGGCGCAGCACGAGCACGCCGAGGCCGAGCAGCAGCGCGATGGGCCAGACGATCGGGGTGAAGGCCGTGGTGACGGTCAGCAGCAGCGCGTACGCCCAGGTGGCCCGCCAGCTGCCGCGGGTGCCGGTGCGGTTCGCCAGGCCGCTCGCCGCGATGCCCGCGCGCGCGATGAGCGGCAGCAGCACGGCGAGGACGGCGGTGCCGACGCGGCCGCCGGCCAGGGCGCCGGTGGTGGCGGGCAGGAAGGCGTAGGCGACGGCGGTCCAGGCGCGCAGCAGCCGGGAGGTGACCAGGGGCCGGGAGGCGAAGTAGGCGGTGCATCCGGCGAGCGGTACCGAGCAGACCAGCAGGACGGTGACGGCGAGTCCCGCGGAGCCGAACAGGAGCGAGGCCAGCGCCGCGACGAGGGCCAGGTAGGGCGGCGCGGACGGGGAGTCGCCCGCGCCCACCGGATGCCAGGCGTCCAGGTAGCGGGACCACAGGTCGCCGGCGTCCGCCGGGGCGGGCAGCAGGGCGCCGCCGGCGAGCGCGCCGCCGCCGAGCAGGGCGCGGCAGGCGACGAGGGAGATGAGCAGCAGCGCGAGGAAGAGCACCGGGCCGGGCCTGCGGGCGATCCGCTTGAGCCGGGCGAACTGCTCGACCTCCAGGAAGTCGGCGTCGTCGCCGCCGGGACCGGACTCCACGGCGCCGCCGTGCCGGCCCGCCGACGTGGTGTCGGTGTCGGAGCCGCTGGTGAGGTTGCCCGCGAGCTGCTCCACGGTGGCGCGGACCGTGGCGCCGGGCGGCGGGAACAGCTGGCGCAGCTCGCCCTTGTCGATCTGCGCGGTGCCGCGCCGGCGCCGGGCGGCGATGATCCGCTCGGGCCGCAGCAGCGTGCTCAGCAGGCCGCGGATCTCGTCGAGGGCCTGGCCGGGGACCTTGCCCACGAGGTAGGCGACGGTGCGCAGGACGGTTCCGACGACGATCCGCAGCAGCACCCAGGGCAGCGCTGCCGTACGGGTGTTGGCGAGCAGGGTGTAGACGGCGCCCGCCTTGTCGACCTTGTGCGGGGAGGCGGTGGTGCGGCCGGCGCAGTCGACCGCGCGGCGCTCGCGGGAGGCGGCCTCGGCGTGCCGGACGACCGCGTCGGGGGCGATCAGGACGCGGTGGCCGGCGGCATGAACACGCCAGCACAGGTCGACGTCGTCGCGCATGAGGGGCAGCCGGCGGTCGAAGCCGCCGAGCCGTTCGAAGACGTCGCGGCGGACGAGCATGCCGGCGGTGGAGACGGACAGCACGGCGCGGACGTGGTCGTGCTGGCCCTGGTCCTGTTCGCGGCGGTCGAGGCCGGTCCAGCGGCGGCCGGAGTCGGCGATGGAGACGCCGACCTCCAGCAGCTGCCGGCGGTCGTACCAGCCGCGCAGCTTGGGGCCCACGACGGCTACGTCGTCGCGGCCGAGTTCGAGTTCGTTGTCGACGACCCGCAGCAGCTGGGCGAGGGCGTCGGGTTCGGGGGCGCAGTCGTCGTGCAGCAGCCACAGCCAGTGGACCGGCTCGCCGTGCGGGAGTTCCGGCAGGTCGTAGGCGTCGTCGCGCCATGAGCGGGTGACCGGGTCCCAGCCGCTGGGGCGCTTGAGGTACGGCAGGTCCTCCGGGGTGAGGAGGGGGGCGGTGCGGCTCGCCTCCTCCACGGCCTGGCCGAAACCGGTGCGGCGGGCCAGGTGCAGCACACCCGCGTCGCCGAGGGCGTCGCTGAGCAGCCGGGCGGAGTCGTCCCCGCTGCCGGTGTCGGCGGCCACCGCGTGCTGGACGGGGCGCTCCTGGCCGAGCAGCCCGGCGAGCGCGTCGGGCAGCCAGCGGGCGCCGTCGTGGGAGACGAGGACCGCGGTCACCACATGGCGCGGGAACTCGGGCGGGCGGGACGGGTCAAACACGGCGGTGGCAGCCTCGTGTTGGGCTGCCGCATGGCTGTGCACGGACATCGAGGTACGGGCCCCGGTTCGATGGACTGCGGTGGACGCCTGCGGCCCCTCGGGCATCGAGGGGACGGCGGGGCGTCTCGGACGAGCGACCACACTATCGGCTGACCATGACGACGGCCCGCCGCCTGTGGACAACCCACCGGCGCCGGGCCGTTCGCGAGGTCTTCGTGCGGACGCGTACCCGTGTCCACCCGCGCGTCACGCGCGTGTGCCGCCACTCTCAGATGGCGGCCTTCTTGAGGCGGCGGCGTTCGCGCTCGGACAGGCCGCCCCAGATGCCGAAGCGCTCGTCGTTGGCGAGGGCGTACTCGAGGCACTCGGAGCGGACCTCGCAGGCGAGGCAGACCTTCTTGGCCTCTCTGGTGGAGCCGCCCTTCTCGGGGAAGAAGGACTCGGGGTCGGTCTGGGCGCACAGCGCGCGCTCCTGCCAGCCGAGTTCCTCGTCCGCGTCGTCGACCAGCAGTTGCTGCACCAGCTCGGTCATGTGCGCCCCTCGTCTGTCTTTCACGTCCCCGTGCGTAGCCGTTACCGATTTCGGCTGAACGACACGAGTGAAATTACAAGTGTGCTGCTCCGGGCGAGTCAAGCCGAGATCTGCTATTGGGCCCGTTATTCACTCTGCGGAACCAAGGCCGTGCGGAAAGTGTTCAAATCGCCATAAACCTTGCACGCAGCCGGACCGACGGGGGCGGTCGAACCCCCGTACAGATCTCTGTACGGAGAAAGACGCCTCCGCGTTCGATCGCGTTCCGCGAGGCCCACGCGCTCGGATGTGCCCCATGTGTCCCGCGCTCCTCGTGCACAAACCTTTCACCTGCAAGAAGAACCGGATGAGGTGAAACATGTCCCACATACCGGGCGCCAGGTTGACAGTGCGGGTGTGAGCCGATGTCCTAGTGGGCATGCTCGCGAACTTGGCACCCACCTCGACCCGCTCCGCCGGGTCCCTCGGTGCCGCCCGCGCGCGCTGTTGCTGTTGTCGCTGTCACAGCTGTTGAGCCGAACCCGCTCCGGCTGTTCTCGAGTCCATCCCGGCTCGGTCGCGTTTCCCGCTCCCTGACCCCTCGTCCGGGGCACCCCGCCCGCCCGTGACCCGGGCGGACCGTACGCGTCATCCCAGCTCCGCCTCCCAGCTCCAGCCCCCCACTCTTCCGCCGAGGACCACCGCACCCCGATGAACAGCGACAACGACCTCCAGATCGCCGGCGACATCCTCGAAGTCCCGCACCTGCTCCAGCCGCCGCGCGAACACCCGGCCACCGTGGCCGAGTTCGCGGGGCTCGCCCGGTCGATCGCCGCCGACCGCGCCCAGTGGGCGCACCTCGTCCGCTACGACGCCACCGCCCGCTGGTACCACCGGCTGCGCTCCGGCCCCGGGTACGAGGTGTGGCTGCTGTCCTGGGTGCCCGGTCAGGGCAGCGGGCGGCACGACCACGGGCGCTCCTCCGGTGTGCTCACCGTCCTGGAGGGCACCCTCACCGAGCACACCGTGCGCGGCACGCGCGCGCTGGCGCCCGGCGCCCAGCGGGTCTTCGCGCCCGGGTACGTCCACGAGGTGGTCAACGACGCGCTGGAGCCGGCGGTCAGCCTGCACGTCTACCACCCCGGCCTGACCGAGATGCCCATGCACACCTCCCCGCACTGCGAGGCGCGTCCGGTGACTGCCTGACGCGTTGTCGGACCCGCCTGCGAGACTTGGCGCATGCGCATTGTGGTTCTGGCAGGCGGCATCGGCGGTGCCCGTTTCCTGCGTGGTCTGAAGCGGGCCGTGCCGGACGCGGACATCACGGTCATCGGCAACACCGGCGACGACATCCACCTCTTCGGGCTGAAGGTCTGCCCGGACCTGGACACGGTGATGTACACGCTGGGCGGCGGCATCAACGAGGAGCAGGGCTGGGGGCGGACCGACGAGTCCTTCCACGTCAAGGAGGAACTGGCGGCCTACGGGGTCGGGCCGGAGTGGTTCGGGCTCGGCGACCGGGACTTCGCCACGCACATCGTGCGGACGCAGATGCTCGGCGCCGGCTATCCGCTGAGCGCGGTCACCGAGGCGCTGTGCGACCGCTGGAAGCCGGGGGTGAAGCTGATCCCGATGTCCGACGACCGCGTCGAGACGCACGTGGCCGTCGAGACCGACGGTGAGCGCAGGGCGATCCACTTCCAGGAGTACTGGGTGAAGCTGCGCGCCTCCGTCCCGGCCGAGGCGATCGTCCCGGTCGGCGCCGAGCAGGCCAAGCCGGCCCCGGGGGTGCTGGAGGCCATCGCGGCGGCGGACGTGATCCTCTTCCCGCCGTCCAACCCGGTCGTGTCCATCGGCACGATCCTCGCCGTGCCCGGCATCCGCGAGGCCGTCGCCGACGCGGGCGTGCCGGTGATCGGCCTCTCCCCGATCGTCGGGGACGCGCCCGTGCGCGGGATGGCCGACAAGGTGCTCGCCGCGGTCGGCGTGGAGTCCACGGCGGCGGCGGTCGCCGCGCACTACGGCTCCGGGCTGCTGGACGGCTGGCTGGTCGACACGGTGGACGCGGCCGCCGTCGGGACGGTCGAGGCGGACGGCATCCGCTGCCGGGCCGTCCCGCTGATGATGACCGACCTGGACGCGACCGCGCGGATGGCGCGGGAGGCGCTGGCGCTGGCCGAGGAGGTGCGGGAAGCATGAGCGAGGAGCGCCCGGAGTACCCGGAGTACACGGTCCGGGCCCTGAACGGCATCCCCGAGGTGCAGCCGGGTGACGACCTCGCCAAGCTGATCGCCGCGGCCGGACCGGATCTGGCCGACGGGGACGTGCTGATCGTCACCTCCAAGATCGTCTCCAAGGCCGAGGGCCGGATCGTGCGGGCGGCCGACCGGGAGGCCGCGATCGACGCCGAGACGGTCCGGGTGGTGGCCCGGCGCGGCACGCTGCGGATCGTGGAGAACCGGCAGGGCCTGGTCATGGCCGCCGCCGGGGTGGACGCCTCCAACACCCCCGCCGGAACGGTGC
Organism: Streptomyces sp. NPDC015171; assembly: GCF_043079545.1. Lineage (NCBI taxonomy): Bacteria > Bacillati > Actinomycetota > Actinomycetes > Kitasatosporales > Streptomycetaceae > Streptomyces > Streptomyces sp. NPDC015171. The sequence continues at coordinate 562,362 of NZ_JBIBUO010000005.1, read as the reverse complement.
TTTTGCTGCCCGAGGACCCGGACGCGTCCGCGCGCGGGATCAGGGCCGGCCTGCGCGACGCCCTCGGCGTCACGGTGGGTGTCGTCATCACGGACACGTTCGGGCGACCCTGGCGCTCGGGGCTCACGGACGTGGCCATCGGCGCCGCCGGGGTGCGCGTCCTGGACGATCTGCGCGGGGGCACGGACGCGTACGGCAACCCGCTCAGCGCGACGGTCGTCGCCACGGCGGACGAGTTGGCCGCCGCCGGCGACCTGGTCAAGGGCAAGGCGGCGGGTCGCCCGGTGGCCGTGCTCCGCGGCCTCCCCCACCTCGTGGTCCCGGAGGCCGGCGAGGGCGCCGAGGAGGGGGAAGCCGGAGAGAGCGACACGGGGGCGCGGGCGCTGGTGCGCGACCCGCAGGACGACATGTTCCGGCTCGGCACCTCCGAGGCGGTCCGGGAGGCGATGACCCGGCGCCGGACCGTACGGGCCTTCGCCGACGACCCCGTGGACCCCGGCGCCGTCCGCCGCGCGGTGGCGGCGGCCCTCACCGCGCCCGCCCCGCACCACACCACGCCGTGGCGGTTCGTGCTGCTGGAGTCGGCGGAGTCCCGGGTACGGCTGCTCGACGCGATGCGGGACGCCTGGATCGCCGACCTGCGCCGGGACGGCAGGAGCGAGGAGTCCATCGCCAGACGGGTCCGGCGCGGCGACGTGCTGCGCAACGCGCCGTATCTGATCGTGCCGTGCCTCGTCATGGACGGCTCGCACACCTACGGGGACACCCGGCGGGACGCCGCCGAGCGGGAGATGTTCGTGGTCGCGACGGGCGCGGGCGTGCAGAACCTGCTGGTCGCGCTGGCCGGTGAGCGGCTCGGCTCGGCCTGGGTGTCGTCCACGATGTTCTGCCGGGACGTGGTGCGCGAGGTGCTGGACCTGCCGGCGGACTGGGACCCGATGGGCGCGGTGGCGGTCGGGCGGCCCGCCGAGGAGCCGAGAGCGCGGCCGGAGCGGGACGCGTCGGCGTTCGTGGCGGTGCGCTGAGGTTCCCGCGGGGTCCTGTCCGCTTCCTTCGGACGTCCGGCCCCGCGAGCGCCTAGTCTCGTAGGACGGCACCGGCACCGTGAGGACTCATTCGTGGCAGGACGCTTCCCCCAGCGGCCCACGCGTACGACCGTACGCGGTGGGCATGCCGCCGTGCCCTCGCCGGCCGCGGGGGCCCCGGCCGGCATACCGCGGCAGGCGGCGCCCGCGCGGGTACGGCGGTGGGTGCCGGACGGCCCGCTGGACCTCGGGCTGATCCTCGGGCCGCTGCGGCGCGGCCCCGGGGACCCGACGTTCCGGGCCACGCCGGACGGCTCCGTGTGGCGGTCCTGCCGTACGCCCGCCGGGCCGGGCACGCTGCGGGTGCGCGCGTACGACGGTGAGGTGCTCGGTGAGGCATGGGGCCCGGGCGCCGCATGGCTGCTGGACCGGCTGCCCGAGCTGCTCGGTGCGGCCGACGACCCCGGGGCGTTCGTGCCGCGGCACCGGCTGGTGGCGCTGGCGCGGCACCGGCGGCCGGGGCTCCGGCTGACCCGGACGGGTCTTGTGCTGGAGTCGCTGATCCCGTCCGTGCTGGAGCAGAAGGTCACGGCCGACGAGGCGTACCGGGCGTGGCGGCGGCTCGTGCGGGGGTTCGGGGAGCCCGCGCCGGGGCCCGCCGGGGCGTTCGAGCGGCCGATGCGGGTCATGCCCACGCCCCGGACCTGGGCGCTGATCCCGTCCTGGGAATGGCATCGGGCCGGGGTCGACGACAAGCGGGCGGCCACGATCCTGCGGGCCGTGCGGGTCGCCGCGCGGCTGGAGCAGGCCGCCGGGATGCCGGCGGCCGAGGCCCGGGCGCGGCTGGAGGTCGTGCCGGGGGTGGGGCCGTGGACGTCGGCGGAAGTGGTGCAGCGCAGCCACGGGGCGGCGGACGAGGTGACCGTCGGGGACCTGCATCTGCCGGGGATCGTCGGGTACGCGCTGGCGGGTGACCGGGACGCCGATGACGCGGCGATGCTGCGGCTGCTCGAACCGTATGCCGGGCAGCGGCACCGGGCGGTCCGGCTGATCCTGCTGAGCGGACAGGTGCCGGCCCGGCGGGCACCGAAGATGCGGCGGACGGACATCGGCCTGCTGTGAGGCATGCGGTGCGCCGGGGCCCGCGGGGTGCCGCCGCGCCCGCGACCGTGCCGCCGCACCGCCCGCGCCGGCCCACGGCAGGTGGATCCGCGAGCCCGCGAGCCCCAGGGGCGCGCGGCTCCGCGGGCCGCTGGACCTACTGGTCGGACGAGAAGCGGAGCGCCCCCGCCGGGATGCGGGCGTCGCACCACACCCGTACCCCGTCGCGCAGCTCGTTGTCGGCGCCCACGACCGCGCCGTCGCCGATGACCGTGCCGGTGAGGACGGAGCGTTCGCCGACGCGGGCCCGGGTGCCGATGAGGGAGTCGGTGATGACGGCACCGGGTTCGATGACGGCTCCGGGCAGGATCGTCGAGCCGCAGACCCGGGCCCCCTCCGCGACGGACGCGCCCTCGCCGACCACCGTGCCGCCGGTCAGCTTGGCGTCCGGCGCCACCCTGGCCGTGGGCAGGACGAGGCGGTCGCCGCACCGGCCGGGGACGGCGGGCGAGGGCGCCCGGCCGAGGACCAGGTCGGCCGAGCCGCGCACGAAGGCGGCCGGGGTGCCGAGGTCCAGCCAGTAGGTGGAGTCGACCATGCCCTGCAGATGGGCGCCGGCCGCGAGCAGGCCGGGGAACGTCTCGCGCTCGACCGAGACCGGGCGGCCCGCCGGGATCGAGTCGATGACCGAGCGGCGGAAGACGTACGCCCCCGCGTTGATCTGGTCGGTGACGATCTCCTCAGGGGTCTGCGGCTTCTCCAGGAAGGCCAGGACCCGGCCGGTCTCGTCGGTGGGGACGAGGCCGTAGGCGCGCGGGTCCGTCACCTTCGTCAGATGGAGCGAGACATCGGCGCCCGTCGACTCGTGGGTGCCGATGAGCGCCCGGATGTCCAGGCCCGTCAGGATGTCGCCGTTGAAGATCAGCACCGGGTCCTCGGGACCGGAGTGCAGCCGGGCGGCGACGTTGCGGATGGCGCCGCCGGTGCCGAGGGGCTCCTCCTCCGTCACGTACTCCAGGTGCAGGCCCAGCGCGGAGCCGTCGCCGAAGTGCGGCTCGAAGACCTCGGCCAGATAGCTGGTGGCGAGGACGATGTGGTCGACGCCCGCCGCGCGCGCCCGGGCCAGCTGGTGGGTGAGGAACGGCACCCCGGCGGCCGGGACCATCGGCTTGGGCGTGTGCACCGTGAGCGGTCGCAGCCGGGTGCCCTTGCCGCCGACCAGGAGGATCGCTTCTGTCACGTGTCGTCTCTGCTTCCTGCCGGGACCGGCCGCACTACTCGTCCACACTCGTTTCGGCCGGTCAGTGTATGCAGACCGTGCGACGACGCCTCCGACGGCCGCGCGGAGTCCCGCGAGATCGGCGTGCGGTTTCCCCCGACCGCCACGGGCCGGCCGCCGGCCGGCCCCGCCCGTCCCGAGCCGTCCCGCCCCTCTCCCTGCGGACGGCGGTGGACGCGGTCCGGCCTCAGCGCCCCTGATAGCGCGCCGCGCCGGAGCGGGCCGTGCCGAGTCTGCCGTACAGACGCTTGCCGGGACACTCGGTGGCGTATCCGTCCCGATGGCCGGAGATCACGTTCAGTCGTACGTTCTTCCCCTTGGCGTAGAGGTTGCCACCGCCCGACGTGAGATATGTCTTCGCGCGCGGATCGACCCCGTAGAGCCCGAGCTTCCACGCGGTGAGCCTGGCGATGGCCGTCACCGCCTTGCCGGGCGGCTTGGCCGTGCCGTAGGTGCCGATCACGGCGATGCCCATGCTGTCGGTGTTGAACCCGAGGGTGTGCGCGCCGAGCACCGCCCTGGCCGCGCCCCCGGCCCGGCCCTCGTAGAGGGTTCCGCACTTGTCGACGAGGAAGTTGTAGCCGATGTCCCGCCAGCCCATGCTCTTGACGTGGTAGCGGTAGATACCGCGGATGACGGACGGGGTCTGGGCGCAGGTGTAGGTGTTGCCCGAGGCCGTGTGGTGCACGAAGGCCGCCTTGACCTTCTCCGTGTAGGCGAACCCGTGCTCGCGCAGGGACTCGTCCGCGCCCCAGCCGCGGCGCGTGACGATCCGCGGGCGCGGCCCGATGTGCGGCTTCCCCGGCGACTCGCCCCGGAGCCGGACCATCTCCTCCTCGGTGGCCTTCCGGTCCAGTTCCGGGATGGCGAGGGTGCCGAACGCGGCGATCTCGGAGTTGGCTCCCGAGGCGGCGATCGCGGCCTCCGTGTCCAGGTCGGTCCGGGGCCCGTCGGCCGGCCCGCCCGCGGGCAGCGCCTCGCCGGCCGCTCCGGCCTCGCCCGTCTCCGCCTCCTTGCCCGTCTCCCCGCCCGCTTCCCCGTCCCCGTCGCCCCCCGGGGCGACCAGTTCCAGGCGCAGCCCCGACGGCAGCGCGGCCCGCGCCCCGACCGACTGCCTCCCCTGCGAATCCGCCCCCTCCGCCCGCACGCGTACGTCCACGCCGTCCGAGGAGTCCACCCACAGCGGTGCCGTCGCCCCGCGCACCTGCCGGGCGGAACGTTCCGCCGTGCCCGGGTCGGCGCCGTGGTCCGTGTTGTCCGGCTCGACGTCCTGCCAGCCGGACCACTCCCCCGTCGCCGCGGACCGGGTGCGCACCCGCACCCGGCCGCGCAGCTCGGTGCGCGGGTCGTCCCAGACGACGCCCAGCAGCGCGAAGCGGCCGATGCCGACGCGGTACAGCCCCTGTTCCGGTACGCCGCCGAGGGCGCGCTCGCGGGCGAGCGGGACCAGCGGCAGCGAGCGGGTGCTGCCCGGGACCGCGGTACCGGCCGGCCGGCCGGCGGCGGTCGCGGGCAGAGCGGGCACGAGTGCGAGGACCACGCCGCAGGTGGCCCCGATCGAACAGACGGCGAGCGAGGGGACGCCGAAGGAGGAAGGGAGGAATCCGCGCATGCAAGATCGTGGACATATCCGACCGGATCTGTCCATCCGTCAGCTGACGGACCGTCGGAAACCGTTCCGCCGAACCGGTGGCCCCACCGCCCGTCGCGCCCGCCCGCCCGCGCGTACCCTGTGCCGGGTGAACGCCACCGATCGCACCCCTGCCGACCTGCTGACTTCCGCGCTCGCCGCGGACCCCGGCCGTCCGCTGGTGACCTTCTACGACGACGCCACGGGCGAACGCGTCGAACTGTCCGTGGCCACCTTCGCCAATTGGGTGGCCAAGACCGCCAACCTCCTCCAGGGCGACCTGTCCGCCGAGCCCGGCGACCGGGTCGCGCTGCTGCTGCCCGCGCACTGGCAGACGGCGGTGTGGCTGCTGGCCTGCTCCTCGGTGGGCGCTATCGCCGACGTCGGCGGGGATCCGGCGGCGGCCGACATCGTCGTCAGCGGGCCCGACACGCTGGACGCCGCGCTCGCCTGCTCCGGTGAGCGAGTGGCGCTGGCGCTGCGGCCGTTGGGCGGGCGCTTCCCGCAGCCCCCGGCCGGGTTCCTCGACTACGCCGTGGAAGTGCCGGGACAGGGGGACCGGTTCGCGCCGTTCGCCCCGGTGGACGCCGAGGAGCCCGCGCTGATCGTCGCCGGACGGGAGTTCAGCGGGGCGGAGGTGGTCGAACGCGCCGCGGCCCAGGCGCCGTCGCTCGAACTGACCGGGCCCGCATCCCGCATGCTGTCCGCCCTGCCGTACGACACCTGGGAGGGGCTCGGCGCGGGCCTGTTCTCGCCGCTGGCCGTCGGGGGTTCGGTGGTGCTGTGCCGGCATCTGGAGCGGCTGGACGAGGAGGGCCTCGCCAAGCGGATCGAGAGCGAGCGGGTGACCGCGGTACGGCGCTGAGCCCGCCCCGCGCCGAGCCCTCACCGCGGCGAGCTTCCTGGATCACCCCGGCCCCGGGGGCGCGTTCCCCGGGCACCGCACCCCGGGGCGCGCGTCCCCCGGATGGAGTAGCAAAGAGCGCCCCCGGCGCCCCTCCCCGCCATCGTCGTAAGAGCAGGACGTGACGCTCGTACGCCATGGAGGGGTGGACCTGACGTGAGCGACACCGCAGGCAACTCCCACGGTCCCGGTGCCGGCTCCACGGCCACCGGGGACGGGCTCATACGCCGGCAGCGGCGGCGCTGGGTCCGGGTCACGGCGGTCTCGGCCGCCGCGCTCGTCCTGGCCGCCTCCGGCATCGGCTGGGCCGTCTACGCCAAGCTCGACGGCAACATCACCCCCGACGAGGCCGCCGCCGCCGAACTCGCCCGGTACGAGAAGGAACGGCCCACCGCGCTGGTGAAGGACGCGCAGAACATCCTGCTGATCGGGTCCGACACACGGGCCGGCGACGGCAACAGCAAGTACGGCAAGGGCGTCGTGGGCCAGCGGTCGGACACGACGATCCTGCTGCACCTGGCCGCCGACCGGAAGAGCGCCACCGCCGTCTCGCTGCCCCGGGACCTGATGGTGGACATCCCCGGCTGCCTGCAGGAGGACGGCAGGCGCAGCGACCCGGTGTTCGCGATGTTCAACCACGCCTTCCAGGTGGGCGGTTCGGCGTGCACCATCCGGACCGTCGAGAAGCTGACGGGCATCCGGATCGACCATCACATGGTCGTGGACTTCAGCGGGTTCAAGGACATGGTGGACGCCGTCGACGGCGTCGAGGTGTGCCTGAAGGAACCCATCGACGACAAGGCGGCGAAACTGAAGCTGCCCGCGGGACGGATCACCCTCGACGGGGAACAGGCGCTCGGCTACGTACGCGCCCGCAAGTCGCTCGGCAACGGCAGCGACACCGACCGCATGGAACGGCAGCAGCTTTTCCTCGGCGCGCTCGTCAACAAGGTGCGGAGCAACGACGTCCTGCTGAATCCGGTGAAGCTCTATCCGGTGCTGGACGCGGCGACCTCCTCGCTGACCGCCGACCCGGAACTTGCCGGCCTGCGCGGCTTGTACGCATTGGTGCGCGGACTGCGCGAGATCCCCACCGACCGGGTGCAGTTCCTGACGGTGCCGAGAAAGTCGTACATCTACGACGCCAACCGCGATCAACTGGTGGAGCCGGAGGCCGAGAAACTGTTCGGGCGGCTGCGGGACGACCAGCCGGTGGTGGTGGGCCCGGAGAATTCACAGGATGTTCCCGGCGGGGACACAGCCACGGGCGGCGCGGACGGCCCCTCGCCCGCCCCCACCTTCCGCGGAAACACCGCCGCCGACCCCACGTGCAGGTAAGGCGCGTACCAAGAAGGCGAACTTTCGTTCAGAAAATGAGGGGGATTGCCCGTTGTAGGCAGGTGGAATTTGTCACCGACGTCGCTCGACGCTGAACTGGGCGGATAGTGTGAGCGATCCGGTGCACCTGGCCGCGAGGTCCGTCCTGGGTCGTGCACTGATTCACCGAGACCCGAGCGCCTTTGAGGGGGAAGGCGCCGCGTGGCCCCGACGGAGGATTCGGACAACCGTGGACGCGCAAGGCCGTGGGCGGGCGGACAACATCGACCCCGCAGACCAGTGGGTACTCAATCCGAACACCGGCGAATACGAACTGCGACTGAGCCCTTCCGCAGCGCAGTCGCCGGTACCCGGACCGCGCAGACCGTCCTCGGGGGACGGCCCCGGCGGAACGGGCGGACGTACGCGAAGGCCGGCCGGGGAGACCCGGCAGGAGCCCCGGACGGAGACCCGGCAGGAGAGCAGGACGCGCGGCGACGAGGTGCCGCCGCCGCGCTCGGCCCGGCGCCGGGGAGGCGAGCCGGAGGCGCCCCAGGGACGCCGTGCGGCGCGGCGCCCGGTGAAGAAGAAGTCGAAGGCGAAGAAGATACTGCTGTGGACCGGTGGGTCCCTGGCCTTCGTGCTGGTCGCGGCGACCGCCACCGGCTACCTCTACATCAAGCACCTGAACGACAACATCACGTCCGTGTCCGACGACGGCGCCAGTACCGGCGGCTTCAGCAAGGACAAGGCGATCAACATCCTGCTGATCGGCACCGACAAGCGCACCGGCAAGGGCAACGAGGGCTACGGCGACTCGGGCAGCGTCGGGCACGCGGACACCACCATCCTGCTGCACGTCTCGCAGGACCGCTCCAACGCCACCGCGCTGAGCATCCCGCGTGACCTGATCGTGGACATCCCGGACTGCCCGACGACGCAGGAGGACGGCTCCCAGAAGGTCATCGCGGGCACGGACGGCGTCCGGTTCAACACGAGCCTGGGCCAGGACGACCGCACACCGAGCTGCACCATGCGCACGGTGACGCAGCTGACCGGGATCACACCGGACGACTTCATGGTCGCCGACTTCAACGCGGTCAAGACGCTGACCGACGCGGTCGACGGTGTGGACGTCTGCCTGGCCAAGGACATCGACGACGCGGACTCGCATCTGAAGCTGTCCAAGGGCACGCACACGATCCACGGTGAGCAGGCGCTGGCGTTCGTGCGTACCCGGCACTCCGTCGGCTTCGGCGGCGACCTGAGCCGGATCGGGCTCCAGCAGCAGTTCCTGAGCGCGCTGATGCGCAAGCTGAAGGGCAACGCCACGCTCACCAGCCCGACGAAGATGCTGAACCTCGCCGAGACCGCCACCAAGGCGCTGACCGTCGACGACAAGCTGGACAGCATCGGCAAGCTGAAGGACCTCGGTCTGGAGCTGGGCAAGCTCAACCCGAAGAACCTGACCTTCACCACGATCCCGGTGGTGGACAACCCGGCGGAGAAGGTCAAGGCGACCGTGGTCCTGGACCGGACGAAGGCCCCCCCGGTCTTCGAAGCCATCCAGAACGACGTCTCGTTCAGCGACGTGAAGAAGAAGCAGAAGGCGCAGAAGGACGCCCAGGCCGCCCGGCTCAAGGGCTCCAAGGCGGACGCCGCCGACGTGCGGGTGCGGATCCTCAACGGCGGTGCCGAGGGGGGCAGCGCCCAGGCCGAACTCAACTGGCTCCAGAACGACGAGGGCGTGACCAAGTCGGAGAACGGCGGCAACGCCCCCGCCGAGCTGGCCAGGACCACCCTGGAGTACGCGCCGGACCAGGCGGCGCAGGCGCGTCGGCTGGCCGCGATCATGGGCCTGTCCGGGGCCGCGCTGAAGCCGGGCAAGAGCGTGACCAACTCCCAGGGGCTGCCGACGATGACGCTGACCCTGGGCAAGGACTTCAAGGGAGCCGGGGTCTCCCTCACACCGCCGACGAAGGCGCCGGCGGTCGACAAGTCCACGGCCGACAAGGTGAAGTGCGCCGCGTAGGTAACCCTTGGGGCCCGTCGTGCGTCTAACCGGACGCGGGACGGGCCCGTTGGCGTGGCGCAAGGGTGGGGAGGGCAGCGGGTTTGGCGCAGAGCGAGGTGCGCGGGCAGGCTCCGGCGGTCGGGGACACGGTGTCGTCCCCGGCCTCGGACGCGCCGGCGCGATCGGGGCGGCACGGTGGCGGACGGCGGGCAGGGGGCCGGAAGACCGACGGACGGCGGCGGGGACGGCGCGCGCTGCGCTGGTCGGCGACGGTGCTGGCGGTGGTGATACTCGGCACCGCGGGCGCCGGTTATCTGTACTACCGCCATCTCAACGGCAACATCCAGAAGGGTGCGCGCGCCAACGGCGACGACTCCAAGGCCCGCAGGACCGCGCCGAACGCGGCCGGCCAGACCCCGCTGAACATCCTGCTGATCGGCTCCGACAGCCGGAACTCCGCGGAGAACGTGAAGCTCGGCGGCAGCAGGGACCACGCGGGCGATCCGCCGCTGGCGGACGTGCAGATGCTCATCCACCTCTCGGCGGACCGCAAGAGCGCCTCGATGGTCAGCATCCCGCGGGACACCCGGGTGGACATCCCCGAGTGCAAGGACCCCCAGTCCGGCAAGGTCTATCCGCCGACGAACGACATCATCAACGTCACCCTGGCCCGCGGCGGCGCCGGCTGCACGCTGCTCACCTGGGAGAACCTCACCGGGGTCTACATCGACCACTGGATGACGATCGACTTCGCGGGCGTGGTGCGGATGGCGGACGCGATCGGTGGCGTCGACGTCTGCGTCAAACAGAACGTATGGGACCACCCGACCCCGCAGGTGCCCGGCGGGTCCGGGCTGAAGCTGAAGGCCGGCACCCGCAAGGTGAAGGGCAAGCAGGCGTTGCAATGGCTGCGCACCCGGCATGCCTGGGGCGACGACCTGATGCGGGCCCGCGCCCAGCACATGTACCTGAACTCGATGATCCGCACGCTGAAGAAGCAGAACGTGTTCACCGACACCGGGCGGCTGATGGACCTGGCCGAGGCGGCCACCAAGTCGCTGAAGGTGTCGGAGGAGATCGGCACGGTCAAGAAGCTGTACGACCTCGGCATGCAGTTGAAGTCGGTGCCCTCGGACCGCATCACCTCGGTGACCATGCCCAACAGACGGGACCCGCAGGACGGGAACCACGTGGTGCCGGACCAGTCCAACGCCGACAAGATGTGGCAGATGCTCCAGGACGACGTGCCGTTCGACAAGAACGGCGGGGCGTCGGGGTCGAAGGCGGACGCGCACAAGGACAAGCCGGCCAAGAAGCCCTCGGTCGACGCGGGCGGGCTCGGCGTGCTGGTGCAGAACGCCACCCGCGGCTCCACCGAGGCGGCGGTGCCGCAGCGGGCCTCGGCGATCGGCCAGGAGCTGGTGCGCAAGGGCTACGCGCGGGCGCAGGCCGACACCTCCGGGAGCCTGGCCGAGGACAAGACGGTCGTGCGGTATCCGAGCGCGGACCTGGAGGGTGACGCCCAGGCCGTGGCCAAGGCGCTGGGGATCCCGATGAGTTCGGTGCAGAAGTCGACCGACGTGTCGGGGGTCACGGTCGTCGTCGGCGCGGACTGGCGCACGGGGGCGTCGTACCCGAAGAAGTCCGAGCCGAAGGCGGGCGACCTGCCCGAGAACTCCGATGCCGTCAACGGCTCGGACACCTCGAAGTGCATGGATGTGTACAGCGTCTACCGCTGGTAGCCGGTGACATGGGCGAAGGGCCCCTCCGCGGTGCGGAGGGGCCCTTCGGGCGTCCGTCAGGCGGCGTCGACGACCGCCGGCCGCCGGGAGGCGATGACCTTCTTCGCCAGCGCCTTCGGGCTGGTCAGGAAGCCCCAGCCCCAGGACATGTGCATGGTGGCGAGGGCGACCGGGATCTGCAGCCGGGCCTTCAGGGGCAGCCCCCTGCCGGCCGGGACGGAGCCCGCGGCGATCGCGGCCAGATAGCCGCCGGGGACCACGAGGCCCCACGGGGTCAGCGCGGCGCCGACGACCAGGCCCGCGGCGATCGCGCACACCGCCGTGGGCGGGGCGAGGTAGCGCAGGTTGATGGAGCCGGAGTGGTAGCGGGCGACGACGTGCCGCCAGCGGCCGTAGTCCTTGTACTGCTTGGCCAGCGCGCGCACCGACGGGCGCGGCCGGTACGACACCTTCAGCTCGGGCGAGAACCAGATGAGCCCGCCCGCCTCGCGGATGCGGAAGTTCAGCTCCCAGTCCTGGGCGCGGATGAACTCCTCGTTGTACCCGCCCTGTTGCTCCAGGGCGGCGCGGCGGAAGACACCGAGGTAGACGGTCTCGGCGGGGCCGGCCTGGCCGCCGGTGTGGAAGGCCGCGTTGCCGACACCGATCTTGGAGGTCATCGCGGCGGCGACGGCGTGCTCCCAGGCGTTCTCGCCCTCGGCGTGCATGATGCCGCCCACGTTCTGCGCGCCGGTCTCCTCCAGGAGCCGTACGGCGGTGGCGATGTAGTTCGGCGAGAGCATGCCGTGGCCGTCGACGCGGACCACGATCGGGTGCCGGGACGCCTTGATCGCCGCGTTCAGCGCGGCCGGGGTGCGGCCGGTCGGGTTCGGGACGGTGTGTACGCGCGGGTCGTCACGGACCAGCTCGGCGGCGATCTCGTCCGTGCGGTCCGTGGACGGACCGAGGGCGATCACGACCTCCATCTCGCCGGCGTACTCCTGCGCGAGGATCGCTTGGACGGCCCCGCGCAGATGCCGTTCCTCGTTGAGGACGGGCATGATCACGGACACAGCGGGGAGCCGCACGTCGGGCTTGGCGTTCATAGGGGCCTCACGTTACCGCGAACGGGGGACACGGGTGCGCGCCGCCGTGCCTGCGGCGCGGGCTGGAGATCGTATCGGCCTACTGTGCTCCCGGATCCCACGTACGGCCCCGTCCGGAGGTGTCCTCCTTGCCCACCCCGCCCCGGTCCACCGCGCGTCCGCAGCAGCGCGCGCAGCCGCCCCGCCGTGTGCCGCGGCCGCCCGAGCGGCCCGCGCGGTCCGTCCGGCCGCCCAGAAGGCCGCGCTGGGCCATGCGGGCGGTCACCACGCTGTCGGTCGTGGTCCTCGCCTCCGCCGGGATCGGGCACGCGGTCGTCACCAGCCTGGACGCGGGTATCGCCCGGATCGACGCGTTCAAGGACATGAAGAACCGGCCCCGGGCCGGGCACGGCATGAACGTCCTGCTGGTCGGCACCGACGGCCGCGAGAAGATCAGCGAGCGGGACCGGCGCACCTACCGGCTGGGCGGGCAGCCCTGCCACTGCACCGACACGATGATGATCGTGCACATCTCGGAGGACCGGGAGCGGGCCACCGTGGTGAGCCTGCCGCGCGACTCGTACGCCGAGATGCCCGCGCACGTCGACCAGAACACGGGGCAGCGGCACGGCCCGCACCCGGTCAAACTCAACGCGGCCTACGCGGAGGGCGGCCCCCAGCTGACCATCCGCACGGTCGAGAACATGACCCATGTGAAGGTCGACCACTATCTGGAGGTCGACTTCACCAGCTTCATGAAGACCGTGGACGTGCTCGGCGGGGTCAAGGTCTGCACGCCGACGCCGCTGCGGGACCGGTACACCGGGCTCGACCTGGCGCCCGGCACGCACACCCTGGGCGGCGGGCAGGCGCTGCAGTACGTGCGGGCCCGGCACATCGACGGGGCCAGCGATCTGGGCCGGATGAAGCGGCAGCAGCGGTTCCTGGCCGCGCTGATCGAGAAGGCGACCTCCTCGGGGGTGCTGCTGAACCCGATGCGGTTCCGGGACGTGACCCGGGCGGTGCTCGGCTCGGTCCGCGCCGACGCGGGCTTCGGCACCGACGAGCTGCTGGACCTCGGCCGGGCGATGCGGGGCTTCTCGCCGTCCTCGTCCGAGTTCACCACCGTGCCCATCGGGCAGCTGAACTTCCAGGTCAAGGGCATCGGCTCGACCCTGAAGTGGGACCAGGCGAAGGCGGAGCAGCTGTTCGGGGCGGTGCGGGACGACAAGCCGCTCACCGTGGACCGCCCGCGCCGGGCGCCGGGCTCGGCCCCGGCGCCGGTGGAGGTGGCGCCGAGCGCGGTCCGGGTCCAGGTGGCGAACGGCACCGGCACGGTCGGGCTGGCCAAGCGGGTGGACGCGGAGCTGGCGGCGACCGGGTTCGCCACCACCCGCCGGCCGGTGACCGCCCCCGCGCACGTGCCGCGCACGGTGGTCTACTACGACCCCCGCTGGGACCGCTCCGCCCGCACCCTGGCCGCCGCGCTGCCGGGCAGCGAGGTGCGCGCGGTGCCGGGCCAGGGGCCGATGCTGAAGGTGACGGCGGGCGCCGACTTCAAGGCCGTGCGCAAGGTCCGCTTCGAGGACCCGGGGCGGCCGGAGGAGACCGTGGTGCGGGGCAGCGAGGTGGTGTGCTCCGGGAGCGCCTGACCGCACGCCCGGGCGGTTCCCGGGGGCCCGCCCGGTCCGCCCGGACCACTGAGTCCGCCCGGTCCGCTCAGTCCGCGAGGCCCTCCGCGATGCGCTGCTCGCGCAGCTCGCGGATCGCCCGGCGGCGGGCCAGGCGGTGGGTGCGGCGGATCTGGGCCTCCTGGTTGCGGCGGCGGTCGCGCTCGGTCTCCGGGATCACCGGCGGCACCCGGCGCGGCTTGCCGTCGGCGTCGACGGCGGCGAAGACCAGGTAGGCCGAGCCGACCTGGGTGGCCGGGGCCGACTCGTTCCAGCGCTCGGCCAGGACCTTCACGCCGACCTCCATCGAGGTCCGGCCGGTCCAGTTCACCTGCGCCTTCACATGGACCAGGTCACCGACGCGGATCGGCTCCAGGAACGCCATCTCGTCCATGGACGCGGTGACGGCGGGGCCGCCGGAGTGCCGGCCCGCCACCGCGCCCGCCGCGTCGTCGACCAGCTTCATGATCACTCCGCCGTGCACCGTCCCCAGCAGGTTGGTGTCGGCGTGGGTCATGATGTGGCTGAGGGTGGTGCGCGAGGCGGATGTGAGCTTGCCCGGTATGTCCGGCTCCATGTCCGGATCCCTCTCCGTGGCCTGGTCTGTCATGCCCCCACCCTATGCCGTGCCATCGTTCGCGGACTTTGTGTCGGGTTCGCAACAGCAGCGCTCTTATTTTCCGACATCCCTTGTAAGGCCCATGGCGCCTCCCTGCACACTGGGGCGCATGAATGACTGGCCCGAGGGATGGTCCGACGACAACCGCGGCCCCCGCTACGGACGCGGCAGTGCCGGCGCGCAGCCGGAGGGACCCCGCGTGATGCGTCAGGTGCGGCGCGGCCCGGCGGTACCGCCCGGACCGCGCTCGGCGTACGGCACCCCCGGCCCGGCGGCGCCGCCGCACGGGGCCGGCGTGCCGCAGCAGCCGTCGTACGTCGACGGCCGGGGGCACGACGACGGCTCCGGCTACGACGACTACGACAGCGGTTACAACACCGGCCAGGTCTACGGCAGCCCCGGCGGCCGGGGCCCCGGCGGTCCTGGCGACCCCGGGGGCACGCCCACCCGCGCCCCGCGGCCGGCGCCGAACTGGCGGCGGCGGATCAAGTGGACCGCGATCACGGTGGCGACCGTGGTGGTCGTCACGTCCGTCGCGACCTACTTCTGGGCCGACTCCAAGCTGCGCCGCGAGGTGGACCTGTCGACGGTCATCGACCGGCCGGAGGCGGGCGACGGCACGAACTACCTGATCGTCGGCTCGGACAGCCGCGAGGGCATGTCCAAGGACGACGAGAAGAAGCTGCACACGGGCGGCGCCGAGGGCAAGCGCACGGACTCGATGATGATCCTGCACGTCGGCGGCAACGGCGACACGCTGATCTCGCTCCCCCGCGACTCGGACGTCGTGGTTCCCTCCTACAAGGGGTCGACGTCCGGGAAGGTCTACCCGGCGCAGGGGCGGCACGCCAAGCTGAACGCCACCTACGCCGAGGACGGCCCCACGCTGCTGGTGCGCGCGGTCGAGTCCAACACCGGTCTGCACATCGACCACTACGTGGAGATCGGCTTCCAGGGCTTCGCCAACATCGTGGACTCGGTGGGCGGTGTCGACATCGACATCGACAAGGCGTTCAAGGACAAGTGGTCGGGCGCCGACTTCAAGGCCGGCAAGCAGACCCTGAACGGCCAGCAGGCCCTCGCCTTCGTCCGCACCCGGCACGCGTTCGCCGCCTCGGACCTCCAGCGCACCAAGAACCAGCAGAAGTTCCTCGCCGCCCTGGCCCACCAGGTGGCCACCCCGTCGACGGTCCTCAACCCGTTCAAGTTCTACCCGACCATGGGCG
Organism: Streptomyces sp. NPDC015171; assembly: GCF_043079545.1. Lineage (NCBI taxonomy): Bacteria > Bacillati > Actinomycetota > Actinomycetes > Kitasatosporales > Streptomycetaceae > Streptomyces > Streptomyces sp. NPDC015171. Next base: position 546,771 of record NZ_JBIBUO010000005.1, on the reverse strand, counting down.
CGGGCCTGGACTCCCTGATCGTCGACAAGGACATGTCCCTGTGGGACCTGGCCTCGATGTTCTGGGCGATGAAGGGGGTCAGCGGCGGTGACGGCACCTCGATGAACATGCCGATCTCCGGCTCCGTCGGCGGCAACCTCGTCTGGGACAAGACGAAGGTGAAGACGCTGGTGGACCAGCTGAACAACGACGAGAAGGTCACCGTCTCCGGCAACTGAACCGCACCGCGGCACGGTGCGAGGGCACCCGCACGGGTGCCCTCGGCCGCTGCGGCGCCGGACGTCACATGGTGGCGCCCGCCATCGCCCGACAGGTCTCCGCGCAGCGGCGACACGCCTCGGCGCAGCGCATCATCTGCGGGTCGTCCGGCATCGACATACACGCCTCGGCGCACATGTCGCAGGCCTTGGCGCACATCGCGCACATCTCGGACGACATGGGCGAGCGGCGCATCATCATGTCGGCGCACATTCGGGTCATCTCCGAGCAGTCCATGAGCGCGCGCATGATCTGCATCTGGACCTGCCCGCCCATCTGCATGCAGGAGCTCATGGTCTCCTCGCAGAGGGTGTGGCACTTCATGCAGGCGTCCACGCACTCCTGCATCTGCCGGGTCATGGGGGTCATGGTTCCGGGCTGGGGCATGGCTGCTCCTCGGAGCGCGGGGGCCCGGGCGGGCCCCGTGTGCTTCCGTCCTACGTCGGCCGGCGGGGTCCCGCATGTCGGGCCGAGGCGTCCGTACGACGCAAGAAGGCGCCCCGAGGGGCGCCCTGACATCGCTTGTCACGTGAGGGCGGCCACGGCATCCGCTATCAGGGAACGTGCCGCTGCACCCCTTGCGGCCACCTGCGAGAGCCGGTCAAAGGCTCGGGCGTACAACTCGACCTGGCTGGGCTGCGTGAGGGTGGCAGCAGCGTCCAGGGTGTCCGCGTGCACCCTGGTGTCGTCGAAGATCGTGAAGGTCGGCATCGGCCACACAGTCCGCTGCGCCGAGAACGGCACGATCCCCACGGCAACATTCTGGAGATCCATGGCCCCGAGCAGATGACCAAGCTGCGCTGCCATCGTCTCCGCACTGCACAGCCTGTACCGCAAGACCGACTCCTCCAGTACGAAGGAGAACCGGCGTGCGCCGTTATTCAGCACCGCGTTGCGCCTCATGCGGGCTGCTACAGCATCGCTCACGTCGTCCGGTGTTCCCCGGAAGTCGGCGATGGACGACAGCAGGGCAGCGGCGTACCCGGGTGTCTGGAGGAATCCGGGGATCACGTCGGAAACGTAGACCCTGAACATCTTTGTTTGTTGGTACAGATCACCTGTGGACTCTTGCAGGCGACGAAGACCGCTCCGCTGGAGTCGCCTCCACTGCACATGAGCATCTGCGGACTGTCTGTTGGCAGCGATCAGGTCGGGAGCGTGGTCCTCAGCCGCGCAGGCTCGGCACCACGCTCTGATATCCGCGTCAGAGGGCGGTGTCCTGGCGTTCTCGATCCGGGATGACTTCGACTCCGACCAACCGCACCTGACGGCCAGCTCCCGCCCGCTGATCCCCGCATCCTTCCGGATCTCACGCAGACGGCCGGCCAGCTCTTCGCGGGCCTCCTGAACGCGTGAGGAGGGATGTGGTGGCATGGAGCCGGCTTTCGTCAGATCTCGTACAGGTCGTGCGGGATCGCTCGCTCCCAGACCGCTTCGAAGGCGGCGGAGCACAGCTTCACGGCTTCGGGGTCCGCCGTGATCTCGTTTTCCACCACCACTCCGTCACCTGAGAAGTGATGCACCCGGAGCAGGGTGCCGTCGAAGAGCCAGAAGTCATTGCCCGGCAGGGCGACAGTCGTAGCCCGTCGCCGTGGCAACCACCGCACTTCCTCGCCCGCAGTGACGTTGGCGCGGGTGACGTAGTGCTCCCAGCGGATGTAGTCCGATACAGGCTCGGAGACCACCCGGGCTCGGCGGATCGCCACGCCCCGGGCCACGGTGTCCATGATCAACTGGTCGTAGGAGTGCCACCAGGACGCGCGGTCCTCCCAATCGATCCGCTCGCCCCTCCTCCACGCCTCGAACCGGTCCGTCGGGGCATAGTAGTCACGCAGTTCCAGGTGAACGGCGGACCGCTCGCACTGGCCAAGCAGCTCAGCGAAGCTGGGCACGCTCGACGGCATCACACGCCTCCCTGATCATCGGAATCATCCGGGCCGGAATCCTCACGATGGCCTCGCTGTCGGGCACCGCGCCGTTCGCGGGGCTGCTCGTCTCGCACTCCGCCTGAGTTTCCGCGCTCGGCTTCCACCCCTGCAACAAGATCTCCTGAGCGTCCGCGTCCGCCCACACGGTGGGGCAGTGATCCCGGTCGGTGTCGGGGTCGATTCCGACGAACTCTACGGCCATGGCTGGCTCCCTGATCCAGGCGCTTGCTCGGGCTTGCGTCAGCATCCTTGAACTGCGGAGACAGCGTCAATAGCCCTACCGGCCAACCGAATTGCCGTGCAAGCTCATGCAAGTTCCTAGAGCCCGACACCCGCCGCTTCCTACCGTCGGCACATCGACACGGAATCGATCAGGAGGGTGCGGTGCGATGGGCGAGAAGGCGCAGGACACCGGAGCCGCTGATCATCTGGGCGGCAGTGAGGCCCGGCAGTTCCTCTCCCGTCTGTCCGGAGCGTTCGGCGTCGGCGGCGTGCTCCTGGTGCAGAAGAGCGCCCCTGGCCCCGAGGGTGCGGATATGGCCCCCAGCTCTGCCCTGCACTGGCCTCGGTGCGAGTGCGGGAGCCCGAAGTGCCCGGACTACAGGCTCCCGCCGAATGGCCCATCCCTGAACTCCCGCCCCGAATCGGGCGGCGGCGGTCAGCCATGACCGCGATTAGTTGAGCAGGAAGGTGCAGTGATGCAGAACGGAACCGACCTGTACGCGCTCGATGTCAGCGGGGCCTCGTTCGTCCAGGCGTGCGGCGGCCCCTGCACGGAGGGGTGCGTGACCCTGGCCCGGATCGGCGATGGTCTCTGGGCGCTCGGTGACAGCAAGCGGCCGGAGGCGCAGCCGCTGCGCTTCACCACGGAGGAGCTGGACGCGGCCGGTATCGACCCGGCGCGCTTCGGCCTGAACGTCTGATCCTCCGCATCCCGTCAGCCGGACCGGGCCCGCCCCCCGTCCCTGGGTCCGGCCCGGCTGGCGCTCATGAACGGGACGACTGGTGCACCACCACGGCTATCTATGGACCGGCCCGAAGAAGAGCTTCGACAATGAAGCTCTGCGGCGCCCCCCACACCCTGACCCTCCTCCGGCTCCGGTTTCCGATGAGGACGTCAAGGCGGAGCAGCTGCTCAAGCGCTACCGGGAAGTGACGGCCGAGTTCCCCGTCGCCGACCTCCCGCCGATTGAAACGGCGTACTGGCTCATCAAGCCTCGCTCCCTGGTCCGTGGCACGTGGGATGAATCCAAGGAAGCGGCGGGGTGGATCGGCGAGCGGCTGTCCGAGTACGCGCCCCGGTTCGCCGCGGAGACGGCCCGAGACACCACGCGCCTGGCTCGACTGGTGCACGTTGCCGCCGAGCAACTGCACGCGGGTGCTGATGTGTCGTACGGCTTCTACCTGGAGCGCCCCTCGTATCTGTCCCTGGCGGTGGTGACGTGCTCGCCTAATCTCTCGATGCCTGAACTGGCCTGTCCAGTCGCGTAGTCGAGGCAGCGAGCCGGCCCGGTGACTGGGCTGCAACGCGGAGGACCACCGACCCCGCGGAGGCGTCAGAGGTCGCCTGATCCGCGTACGACAACAGCCCCCGGCGTCGCGCCGAGGGCTGTGTTGTTTGTGCAGGCCAGAAAGCCAAGAGCGCCTCTCGGACCCTTGAAATGGCTTCTGACCTGCAAAAACCCTGCTAGGGAAGGTTCCTTGCCATGACGATCCGCTGGACCTGGTTGGTGCCCTCGTAGATCTGGGTGCTTTACAGGTCATACGGCGTTGACCTGCATGAACAGCCCTCTCCGGGGGTGCCTCCCCAGCATTTCCCCATGATCGCCAGCAGTCTGCGCAGGTCGGCCCAGCCGCCTGAAACCGAGGCTGCGACGGCAACAGACGAGCATGCTTGAAGGGCGTTACGCGGTTTCCCGTTCCGTCAACCGTGATCGCTTGACCCGCTGCCCGGCCGTCGGGAGCATCAACCCAGAAGCAAGTCACTGACAGCGGCATGGGAGGGGAACCCAGACCATGAGGGTCACCAAGCTGGTCAGCACGTGCGACATCAAGGACTGCCCGACGATCTACGAGACGGATCGCGGCACCTTCTTGGTACAGGGCGAGACGCCAACGGACCACGGGCTTCAGATTCCCGCTCACGAAACCCTGGTCGAGATCCCGATGGAACTGCTCCAGAAGGCCATCCGTGACAAGCTCATCTAAGACCCTTGGCGACCTGTTCGACTCCTTCCAGCGTGAGGCTTTCCGTCTGGAAACCCTGGATGACTACAGCAAGTCCGGGAACGTCGACGCGTATCACGCCTACCTGTCAGGGGAGCCACAGCCGGATGACTACAACGCCGGATGGGTGGAAGAACTCCGCTCGCACACCGAAAACGGGAAGCGGATCTATAGGGTGCACGTTCTGTCGCGCCCACTCACGGACTATCTTTGCTTCGAACTTGGGTGGGGCTACAGGAAGAACATGACCGGGGGCGAAGAGTTCTTCATCCTCGACGTCACCGGGGAACCCAATCCTCTGGCCGGCGTACCGGACTTCTGGTGCTTCGATTCCGAGTCCGTGGCCGTGATGAACTACGACGATGCGGGAAAGTACCTGGGCTCAGAAGTGCTGGAGTCGGAACGGGTGGCGGAGTTCACTGGGTACCGTGACACGGCACTCGCCCACGCGGAACCATTCGTCGAATGGTGGGCCAAGTACGGGGCGTGAACAGAGCACAGCTTGGGGCCGCCCTGCGGGCGCTGCGAATGGCATCGGGAAAAGAAGCCAAGGCAGTGGCCCGCAGCGCCCTCATGTCTCCGTCCAAGTTGTCGAAGATCGAGAATGCCAAGCTCGCACCGAGCGCCACGGATGTTGAACGCATCCTGACCGCCATCGGCGTCTCGGATGAAGTCAAGGCCGAGTACACGGAGGCCGCCCGCGCATCGGCGACCGAAGCGACAGCGTGGCGGCTGCTGAAGCGCATCGGCGTCCACAAGGGGCAGCAAGCCGCCAAGGCTCTGGAAGCCCAGATGTCGACGCTGCGGCTCTTTCAACCAGCGCTGGTCCCCGGCCTGCTCCAAACTCCGGAGTACATCCGCGCCGTTCTGAAACGGCACGATCTGAGTCAAGACGCCCTCACACGCACGATCAACGGACGGCTTGAACGGCAAGCGGTTCTCTACGACAACACGAAATCGCTTCAGTTCGTCATCACGGAACCCGTGCTGAGGTGGAAAATCGTCCCGCCGCAGATGATGGCGGCGCAGCTCGACCGCATCGCCTCCATATCGCGTCTACCTCACGTAGATATTCGGGTGGTGCCGCTGACGATTCAGCAGCATGACATCGCCAATCACGCGTTCGTCATTCGTGATGACCACATGGTGACGATAGAGACCGTGCACGCTGAAGTGGTCGTTACGGACCCCAGAGACGTTGGACTGTACGTGGATAAGTTCGACGGGTTCGCGGCCCTAGCTTTGGCGGGTGACAGAATGCGGGGCCTGCTCGAAGATACCCGCAACGACTTCTTGCGGGAACAGGAAACAGCCTAGATTCGTGCTCCCGGTCACCCGAAGATGACGTCATGGGGAGCGAAGAGAGAACTTCCGATCCAGATACGACCGCATCGGCAGTCAGCCTGATAGAGGGGACAAGTGAGCCGTCCCCTAAGCCTGGTTGCCGTGCGTGCCTCTCGCTATCGGTCGCTCGCGAAAACGCGCGATCCGTAGGGGACTACAGCGGGGTTTCAGACGGCAACGTGAGACTCCGTCGCCACCAAGCTGAGGTACACGCGTGACGCGCAAGGAAGCGGCACAGCGGCTCTTCGCTGACCGGCCGCTGATGACCATGCGTGTTTCCCGTGACTCCGGGCGGTCGTGGGAGCCCGAGCGGGCAGTGGCGGCGAGCGAGGATCTGGCACCTCTCATGTCTTCCGCGTGGCCGCCGTGCGAGTGCGCGCGGTGCGCCGAGTCCGGCAAGCGTTCCAACCGCTGAAGCGCGGCTCTCTCCCCTTTAGCTCCCGCCCCTCCGGGCGGCGGCGGTCAGTCATGGCCGCGATTAGTTGAGCAGGAAGGTGCAGTGATGGAGAACGGAACTGACCTGTACGCCCTCGACATCAGCGGGGCCTCGTTCGTCCAGGCGTGCGGCGGCCCCTGCACGGAGGGGTGCGTGACCCTGGCCCAGATCGGCGACGGTCTCTGGGCCCTCGGTGACAGCAAGCGGCCGGAGGCGCAGCCGCTGCGGTTCACCACGGAGGAGCTGGACGCGGCCGGTATCGACCCGGCGCGCTTCGGCCTGAACGTCTGATCCTCCCCCCTCCCGCCAGTCGGGCCGGGTCCCTCCCCCGTCCCTGGGTCCGGCCCGGCTGGCAACACTCGAACGGGAACGACTGGTGCACCACCACGGCTACCTATGGACCGGACCGAAAGAGCGCTTCGACAATGAGGCTCTACGGCGTCCCCCGCATCCTCAGCCTCCACCGGCTCCAGTGTCCGATGAGGACGTGAAGGCGGAGCAGCTACTCAAGCGCTACCGGGAAGTGGTGGCCGAGTTCCCGACATCCGATCTGCCGCCGATCGAAACGGCGTACTGGCTCATCAAGCCCCGTTCCTTAGTTCGTGGCACCTGGGACGAGCCCAAGGAAGCGGCAGCATGGATCGGCGAACGGCTGACCGAGTACGCGCCCCGGTTCGCATCGGCGAGGGACCGAGACACCACGCGCCTGGCCCGACTGGTGAGCGTTGCTGCTGAGCAACTGCACTCGGGTACGGATGTGTCCTACGGCTTCTATCTGGAGCGCCCCTCGTACCTGTCCCTGGCAGTGGTGACGTGCTCCCCGAATCGCTCGAACCCTGAACTGGCCTGCCCGGTCGCCTAGTCGAAGTAACAAAGAAGCCCCGGCTCAAAATGGCCGGGGCTTCGTCAGTTCGTTAGAGCAGCGCCAGGAACGGATTCGCGTCACCGAGCGGTTCCGACCGCTTGGGTTCGGTCGCAGGCTTCGGGGCCTGCTTGGGTGTCTGGCGGTAAGTGTCCAGACGGATGACCCGGGCGCGGTTCTGCTCACACTCCGCGCTTGCCGGCCGCACCTCTGCGTGACTGGAAGGGCTCCCGTTCTGCTCACCCTCCGCGCTGGCCGGCTGCGGCACAGAGTCACCAGAACTGTCCCCGCGGAGCGTGAAAACGGTGGCCGGTCGGCCGCTCCTCCCGGACCGTTCCACGGTTACGACGATGCCGGGCAGTTCCTTGACCTCTGCTGCGGTCGCTCCCACGTACGGGAGCACCTGAGAAGAAGTGGCCCGACCGCCGTGCATCTCGATCCGGGCCCGAACCTTGTCCTCAAGGGTGAGCGGCTGCCGCTTCATCTTGGGGGAGGTCGCTCCCTTGGTGATCCGTACGGCGTCCTGCACCGACCGGCGAACCAAGCTGAATGCGGCCGACAGCATCTCTTCCGTGATCGTCTCCGAGCACTCGGACGCTGCCAGGCAGGCCGCGACTCTGAGCGTCTGCTCTGCCGTCCGCTCGATGAACACTGCCTGCCCTTCGGGCAGAGTCCCACCCAAGATGCGGGCGTACCGGCGAATCACCCGCCACAGCGGCCGGGCATCTTCCGCAAGCGTGATCACACGCGGCCTGGCCGTGGCCCACCCGTAAGCGTCGGCCAGCTCCCGCCCGTCCACGTCGGGCAGGCTCACCCGGTCGTCATCCAAGAGCGGCACCGACCCGAGCAGGAACGGAAGGATGCGGTTGTACGACCCTCCCGCCGCTTCCGACTCACCGACATACTTCGACCAGTCAGACGGCGTGACGTGACAGTGCAGAACCATTGCAGGGTCCCGTATTTCCTGCGCCTCATCCTTGGTCGTGTTCCGCAGCGTCGACCCATCCCATGCGGTCCGCAGCTTGGTCGTAAACGATGCATCCCGCTTCACCCTGCGGAGCACTTCCGACCACTCTTCTTCGACCACGAGAGTCCGCACGTCACGCCCGTGCTCGGTCTCGGCCGTCGCTTCCTGCTGCTCCCACAGGTGGTTCACCATGCTCGCCCCGGACGTGATGCCGGACGTGGTGTGCGTGGCCAGGAAGCGCCCAAGAGCCTTGTCCAGGACGTGATGAGCGGCCCTGAGCGCGGTTCCCTTACCGCGTCCCGTACCGGCCACCAGAGCGGACCACAGCAGCACGGGCCGGGGACCACGGGAGGACACCTTTACCGAGCCACCGATAGCGGCCGACCACATCGACAGGGCGGCCACATACACCCCCAACGGGTCCGCCTCAACGAACGGGGCGATCCTGCGAACCGCGCGACCGATGGGACCGTACAGAACGGGCGTGCTCATGCTGCCTCTATCTCGAACAGGGTTGGTTGGGTGGCCATTGGCCGGGGAGGCCGGGCGCACTCGACGCCCGGCACAAAGGGGGCGGCGGTCAGGCCGCTGCCGCTTTTCCCTCGGATGCGTCCCGATGGGTCAGCTCGTAGGCGTGACGGACATGCATGGGGATGCGTCCCTTCGTGGGCACGGCATAGCCGTTCTCTCGTGCCCATGCCCGGACGGCACGGTTGCGTTCACGCTCGCTCATCCCCGAGCGGTCGACCTTGGCAGGCTCCGGAAGCGGGTCGCCACCGACCAACTCACCCGATCGAACAGCCGACTTGAAGCGTCCCACTTCCCGCACGTCCATCACAGGGATGGCACGCTCGGAAGCATCCCGCAGCTTGGTGGCGTTCCGGTCGCCACCCTCACCCAGGATCAGCAGGACCGTGCTGTCATCGGCACGGCCGACCACCTCATAGCCCAGGTTGCGCACCGCTTCTCGCGCGTCTTCCCAGTCATATCCCGGAACCTCACCAGCGATCATCACGGACGGCACCGGCTCAGGGTCGGGGTCCTCCGCCACGGGCACCGCTTCCGGCTCCGGCTCCGGCTCAACCTCAACGACCGGCACGAACTCAGGCGCAGTCTGTACGGCCTCTCGCTCAGACGGCGCGCCCAAAGCGTCACAGAGGTACCTGCCGAACGAAACATCGTGTTCAAGGCACAGGTGCCAGGTGTCCTTACCCAGTGTCAGTGATGAAGTGGCCTCAACCTCAGAACCGTCACGCGCAATGTGCGCATCGCAAAAGGTGTACTCAACCGGCACAAGCACCGTCTTACGCATAGCGCTGCATTCCTTCGTTAGTACGGAAGTCTGAGGGAGGGTCCGGAGCGTTGCTCTACGGCTTCCCCGCTTGACCACCATTCTTCCGCACCCCTATCACGGAACGGTAACTAACGAATAACTGAAGCATTACTCAAATGTTTATGAATACCGGGGGTAATGCTTGGATTTGATAAATGCACCCCCACCGGGGGTGCTGTCCTTCCATCGTGTACGGGTTTCAAATTTTCGCGGCTCCCCGATTCTCAGGCCCAGGGAATCTGGATTTCCTCAGATTTGGTTCCGCGATAAGGCATTTTGGTGGCCAAAGAGGCGAAAACGAGAGAGGTCCGTCACATTTCTGGCGGCTGGTGTACCAGAAACCAGAAATGGACACCAGTTGCGCATCCTGACTCTTGGTTCTCGTCACAGCGAATCGACGGCCGGCGCGCCTCTCGGTCGACGGATAGTGAGAGGAACGGGCCCCTGCTAGGTACAGGGGCCCGAACTAACCCTGTTTACGCAGTGGGCCAGGTGACAACAGCCTTGACGATTCCCTTAGTGGGCTTGGACTCATCAAAGGTGCTATCCGCCTTCTTGGTATCCAGCTCCGGATAACGCACGATCTTGCCGCCGTACAGGTGCAGGGTGTCGATGTAGTCAGCGCGGTACTTCTCCGACTGTCCCTCGCGGAAGCCGGTGAACTGGCTAGCGTAGGTGGCGAACTCCGAGTGACCTGCCACGATGTCCACACCAGCGGGCATGGCCGTGGTCGTCAGGATGGTGAACCCGGCAAGGCGAGCGACGACGCCATTGGCAGTCACGCCACCTTCGCCGTACGCGGCAGCGTTAGCCACGGCCGGATGCTCGATGAGGTATCGCTTCACACGCGGCGAGACGACCACGTAACGGCCTGCCGGGATGTCGTTGTCATCCAGGGCCAGCATCATGTCCAGGATGGCGCTGTAGAGGCTCTGAGGGACGTTCTCGGCTGTCGGCGTGATGGCCGGAAGCGCCGTCGCCCCGGTGGCGATGATGTTGCCCATGAAGGCGTCAGCCTCGCGGGCCAGGGCCCGGATCATCTGCTGGTTGATCGGCGAGTCAAGGCCGCCAGCCAACTGGACCCGTTCCGCATCTTCCACCAGAACCTGAAGGTACTTCGCCTCAGTAATGGTGAGCTTCTGGTCCACGGTTTCCGGCCGCTGGGCCGTCATCCCATCAGCGATCGTGTAATCGCCCACGGTGGGCCGAAGAAGGCTGTTGATGTGGACCACATCGCCCTTCTGTCGGATCTCCCCGTCGTACTTGTTGTTGGACACGAACGGAGACGCCCAGACAAGAAGTGGGTCAAACTGCGTGAGAAGTTCTGCGTCCCAAATCTCAGGGATGAAAGTGGTGGTGCCGGGCTGCTGATAGGCAAGGCTCATAGAGGTACTCCTAGTTATCGCTTACGAACGTCGAGAGAAACGCGGCGGGGCTCAGGCAGAGGACCGCCACTGCGATTGGGGCTGGAACCGGCAAGATGGGGGAACGCCGGGTCCTTGGGCTTGAAAGGCGCAAGGGCCTTGTCCATCGCCTCGGCTGAGGGCCTGCCGTCTTCACCAAGCAATTTGGAACCATCAAGGTAGTCGGTGAATCCATCCGGGAGAGTTATTCCGGCCTGGGCGGCGTAGCCCTTAAGTTCAGCCCGTGCCAGCTTCCCGGAATACTCCCGCTCGACCTCCGCTCGGACTGAAGGGGAAGGGTCGGCCGGCACGGCCTGGGGGGTCGGTTGTGTGTCGCTCATGGCGACACCTCCTAACTAAGGATTCGGGTTTAGGCAGCCTGGTTGCTCTCTGCCTCACTCATGAGTGAGGACAGGGGGATACGGAGATGCCTGGCGGCCAGTGCAAGAGTGCGAAGACTCGGACACGTCTCACCGGACTCCCAGCGGCGCACTGTGGACGGGGCTACGCGAATCCCCTCAGCCAGGGCTTCGACAGAAAGCCCTAGAGCAGCACGGCGGGCCGCGAAGAAGTGACGATCAAACATTGATGACTCCATTCCAGTCATGCAGGAATGCGCGACGGCAGGCAAAAGGAAAACCCCGGCCTCTGCGGCCGGGGTCGATCAAGTCCCGTGAGGTTGACTCTCACTAATGATGTATGTGTCCTGTCGCGCACTTCCGCCCTAATGAAGGGAGAAGTGAGACGGACCCCACAGCGACCTGCTCTCACTAAAGATGTCGGTGTCAAAGCGTCCGGTCTGGGACAGCACCATCAGCAATTGAGGCGCATGTCACCTGTTTGTAACAGTTACTGGAGGGCAAGTGCCCCTCGTCGGACCGTGGCCGCTCAGGCATACTGCTACTCATGAGTCAAGGTGAGAGGCATGGTGAGCAGGCAGACCCGCAGCTCAGCGGGGCCACTCCGACGTCCGCTGGCGTCGTTCAGTACGAGCTGAACGGGGCGTGGGTAGTCGTCGCTCACGGGGAGTACGACATGAACACGATCGCTCCCCTCGCCGATGCCCTGGAGGCCGCCGCGCGTAAGCATTCGATTGTGGTGCTGGACGTCGCCGGAGTTACCTTCGGAGACTCAACATTCTTGAATCTACTGCTTCGCGTTCACTCACAAACCACTCTTCGGCTCGTTGCTCCCGCACCGCAGTTTCAACGGGTGCTTGAGATTACCGAAGCTGATTCCGTCCTAGATGTACGCGCGTCCCTGGAAGACGCTTCCATGGCCGAGAAGTCTTAGGTGTCGTTGGCAACCAGTTGCCTAACTCCACTTGCCTTGGCTGACTCAGGACCCCGAAGGTCCTGAGCTGAACAGGAAATGAGAGAGGGCCCCGGCAGAGGGGCCCCTACTCACTACTACCTACGCTCTATGAGCTACGTACTACCAACTACTAACTAAGTCCCCGGTTCAACGGGAAAATGAGCACGCTAGACGCCAAGGGCAGCTCGACAGACCACCGGGCCCCAGGGTGGTGCCGCGCTGAACGGGTCGGTGGGATCAGGGCAGTCCCCTCCCGGGTGGGCCGGGCAGACCTCGGCACTTCCCGTCTCGGAGGGTTCAGCCGGCCGTGACGCTCCGTTTTTCGGCGCTGCCTTCTTCCTCGGCTTGCTGGGCTTGATGTCGGTCACGGTGATGACCTCGCCCTGAACGGAGTTCGCCAGCACAGGGTAGGTCTGCTCGTCGTCCAGCAGTGCCACAGGCACCGACGTGTAGAGGTTCGCTGCCCGCCCCACCTTGCCCTCCTGCGTGAAGAACCCGAGTCGTGTAAGGACGTCCCGGCATCGCTTCCCAGGGTGGTCGTTCGTGTTGTAGCCCAGCTCATCCGCGATCTTCGTGTCCCCGGTGAACATCTGCCCGGTACGGCCGTTTGCGTGCCGGAGCTGGGCCAGGGCCCACAGCAGATGTTCACGCCCGAACTCGGGTGCCTCTCGGGCCAGTAGGCCACCCGGCCCGAAGGCATTGAACAGGGCTCGGGTCCACTCGGTCTTCACGTCATGCGTCGCAGCAACCAGGCGGCGCGGATAGACCTCGGTCACTCCGCCCCCTGCTCATCCAGCCAGCGGTCCAGGTCCGCAGGACGGCACCGGAGCGACTGCCCCACCTTGCGGAACGGGATCTGTTCGGCCCTCCAGTTCCCGTACACCCAAGAACGGGGCTTGCTCAGGTAGTCGGCGACATCGTCAACGCTCATCAGCTTGGTCAATGCCTCTCCCTTGCTGGCCGGTGGGCGGTGGTTCCGCCCGTTCTTGTCCGGCCCTACTTCCAGATGTACGCCTGACCACCCTGTCTGTCAAACCTAGGTATGCCCACCCGGGGTGGTATGGTGAGGGTGTGAGTGAATACATCGAGATCACGCAGGACGTAGGGCCGTGGCGGGTGCTCATGCGCTGGGCAGCCGACGCCGACCCGGCCAGCGGCCCCACACGGGTACTGATCACCCCGCACCCGGACGCCGACCCCGCTTCCACGCAGGGCGGCGTGTCCTCCACCGTGCTGCGTCAGGTCGACTTCAAGAAGGCTGGCGACCAGTTCCGCGCCGCCCGGCCGGCCGACCCTGAGCAGCAGGTCACACAGGATGCAGAGGGCAGCGCGCTGCGGTGGCTGCTGGGCTCCGAGGGCATCTCAGATGCCTACCTGGCCTTCCTGGCGGAGTCCTACGTCCGGGCCGTTGCACGGGCCGTGCCCAACGTCACGGCGCACCTGGCCGAACTAACCCAGAAGCGTCCCGAGACGATCCGAAGCCACCTCAAAGAGGCCCGGAAACGGGACCTGCTCACCACCGTGCCCGGCAAGGCCGGGGGGCAGCTCACCGCGAAGGCAAGAGAGATCACGAACGGTGAGTACCTGGACAGAGTGACTGCTCACTTGATGGGCGAATAGCAAAACAGCCAAGGGGAGGGCAAGTGGCAAGGGCATGGGTTGCGCGGTCTACGGACGACCCGAAGAAGTGGACTACTTACTGGTACGACCCGGACGGCAAGCAGCGGCAGAAGACGTTCGAGACCAAGAAGCGAGCCGACGACCAGCGCAAGCGTAAGGAACAGGAACTCGACGCCGGGACCTACCTGGACGACAGGTTGGGCAAGCAACCGGTGACGGCCGTCTGGGAGCAGTGGACGAATCAGAGGAAGCTGGAGAACAGCACCAAGAAGCAGTACCGGTCGATCCTCAACACGACCATTGAGCCGTTTTTCAAGGCGCGTTCCATCGTGTCCCTCAAAGTTGCTGACGTTGAGCAGTGGCTCTTGTGGATGGAGCAGGACCGGAAGCTGTCCGCTCGCACACGGCGTCAGCGGTTCTCGTTCTTCTCCGGGATGATGGACTGGGCCGTCGCCAACGAGATCATCGGCCGGAACCCGTGCAAGAAGGTCAAGGGCGCGGGCAGTCGCGCCAAGGAAATTCGGGAGCACAAGAGCACCGCCCGGCGGCTTACGACGCGGGAAGTCCTGGCGATGCTGGATGCCGCCTCTCCGCGTTACCGCGCGATGCTGTGGCTCATGGCCGGGTGCGGCCTGCGGCTGGGTGAGGCCATGGCGGTGTCCCGCGATCAGATCGACTTCAAGGCCGAGACGCTTCGGGTCGACTTCCAGATTGCGGAGGACGGGGACACCGAGTCGGGGAAGAACAGCGCGATCCAGCGTCGGCACATCAAGGCTCGTGATGAAGGTGAGCCAGGGCGTACCGTCCCCCTCCCGCCGAACGTCGCCTTCGAGCTACGGCGGCACATCAAGAACCACGGCGTATGGGGGCCAGAGCGACTTCTCTTCCCCAACGTGACGCGGACCGGCTACCTCTACGCGTCGTACTTCTACCCGAAAATCTGGATGGAGGCTCTGGGCAAGGGACAGGTGAAGTACTGCAAGGCCCACTCACTCCGGCACTACTACGGATCGCGGCTGCTGTACGCCGGAGTCCCCGAGAATGATGTCGCCGACTGGATGGGCCACAGCAGTACGGACGTGCTCAGGGAGCACTACCACTACATCTTCGAAGGGGCCGAGCAGCGCGGCCGGGCCGCCATCGCGACGATGTTGACGCCCGGAGCCGACGACCCGACGGAGGCATCAGAGGTCGCCTGATGCGCGTACGACAACAGCCCCCGGCGTGACGCCGGGGGCTGTGTTGTTTGTGCAGGTCAGTGGCTGTTTTCAGCCCGGCATCTGCCCAGGATTCCCCCAGCATGACGCCCAGGAACGGCCCTGATCGGGCCACAACGGGCGGGAAGCCGAGGGTGCCCCGCAGGACCTTCGAAACAGCTTCTGACCTGCAAAAACCCTGCTAGGGGAGGTTCCTTGCCATCACGATCCGCTGGACTTGGTTCGTGCCCTCATAAATCTGGGTGATCTTGGCGTCGCGCATCATGCGCTCCACCGGGTAGTCGCGGGTGTAGCCGTAGCCGCCGAGGAGCTGGACGGCGTCGGTGGTGACCTCCATCGCGACGTCCGAGGCGAAGCACTTGGCGGCGGCGCCCAGGTAGGTGAGGTCGGCGTCGCCGCGCTCGGAGGCGGCGGCGGCCTGGTAGGTGAGGGCGCGGGCCGCCGAGATCTTCATGGACATGTCGGCGAGCATGAACTGGAT
This sequence comes from Streptomyces sp. NPDC015171, assembly GCF_043079545.1. Taxonomy (NCBI): domain Bacteria; kingdom Bacillati; phylum Actinomycetota; class Actinomycetes; order Kitasatosporales; family Streptomycetaceae; genus Streptomyces; species Streptomyces sp. NPDC015171. The sequence goes on along the minus strand of NZ_JBIBUO010000005.1, from coordinate 531,382 downwards.
GCCCTGGAAGTCGGCGATGGCCTTGCCGAACTGCTTGCGCTCCTGGACATAGCCCTTGGCGTAGTCGAGGGCGCCCTGGGCGACACCGAGCGCCTGGGCGGCGATGGTGATGCGGGTGTGGTCCAGCGTCTTCATCGCGGTGGCGAAGCCGGTGCCCTCCGCGCCGATCATGCGGTCGGCGGGGATGCGGACGTTGTCGAAGTAGACCTCGCGGGTCGGGGAGCCCTTGATGCCGAGCTTCTTCTCCGGGGCGCCGAAGGACACGCCCTCGTCCGACTTCTCCACGACGAAGGCGGAGATGCCCTTGGAGCGCTTCTCCGGGTCGGTCACGGCCATGACCGTGTAGTACTCGGAGACGCCGGCGTTGGTGATCCAGCGCTTCACGCCGTTGAGGATCCAGTGGTCGCCGTCGCGGACGGCCCTGGTCTTCATGCCGGCCGCGTCCGAGCCCGCCTCCGGCTCGGAGAGGCAGTACGAGAACATCCCGTCGCCCTTGGCCAGCGGGCCCAGGTACTTCTTCTTCAGGTCCTCGGAGCCGGAGAGGATCACCGGGAGGGAGCCGAGCTTGTTCACGGCGGGGATGAGGGAGGAGGAGACGCAGACGCGGGCGACCTCCTCGATCACGATGACCGTGGCGAGCGCGTCGGCGCCGGCGCCGCCGTACTCCTCGGGGACGTGCACGGCGTGCAGGTCGTTCGCGACCAGGGCGTCGTGCGCCTCCTGCGGGAAGCGGGCCTCCTCGTCCACGGCAGCGGCGAACGGCGCGATCTTCGCCTCGGCCAGCGCGCGGACAGCGTCCCGGAGCATGTCGTGCTCTTCGGACGGGCGGTACAGGTCGAAGTCAGCCGATCCGGCCAAGGTCTCTCACGCTCCAAGGACGCAGTGATACTGGCGCTAGTTACCGTTAAGTAACTCAAATTTTAATGGTCCGCCCGCGGCACGCCTACGTGAGCTACACGACAGGCGGGGAAATTGCCCGGTGGGCGGCCCGACTATGCTCGGCTCCGCATCACCGACGTACCCGATCTGGAGCACATCCATGAGCCTGAAGATCACCGTGATCGGCACCGGCTACCTCGGCGCCACGCACGCCGCGGCAATGGCCGAGCTGGGCTTCGAGGTGCTGGGTCTGGACGTGGTCCCCGAGAAGATCGCCCTGCTGGAGCGCGGCGAGACGCCGATGTACGAGCCGGGCCTCGACGAGCTGCTGCGCAAGCACGTGGCCGGGATCGAGGGATCGAGCGGGCGGCTGCGGTTCACCATGGACTGGGCCGAGGCGGGCGCCTTCGGCGATGTGCACTTCGTGTGCGTGAACACCCCGCAGAAGCACGGCGAGTACGCCTGCGACATGTCGTACGTCGACGCCGCGATCGCCTCCCTCGCCCCGCATCTGCGCGGTCCGGCCCTGGTCGTCGGCAAGTCGACCGTGCCGGTGGGCTCGGCCGACCGGCTGGCCGGGTACCTCGCCGAGCACGCCCCGGCCGGCGCCGACGCCGAGCTGGCCTGGAACCCGGAGTTCCTGCGCGAGGGCTTCGCCGTGCGGGACACGCTGCACCCGGACCGGATCGTGGTCGGCGTGCGCAGCGAGCGCGCCGAGAAGCTGCTGCGCGAGGTGTACGCGACGCCGGTGGGCGAGGGCACGCCGTTCGTCGTCACCGACTTCCCGACCGCCGAGCTGGTGAAGACCTCGGCGAACTCCTTCCTCGCGACCAAGATCTCCTTCATCAACGCGATGGCGGAGGTGTGCGAGGCCGCCGGCGGCGATGTGGCGAAGCTCGCGGAGGCCATAGGCCACGACGACCGCATCGGGAAGAAGTTCCTGCGCGCCGGGATCGGCTTCGGCGGCGGCTGCCTGCCCAAGGACATCCGGGCGTTCATGGCCCGCGCGGGCGAGCTGGGCGCCGACCAGGCGCTGACCTTCCTGCGCGAGATCGACTCCATCAACATGCGCCGGCGCGGCCAGATGGTCGAGATGACCCGGGAGGCGCTCGGCGGCGGCTCCTTCCTCGGCAAGCGGGTCGCGGTGCTCGGCGCCACCTTCAAGCCGGACTCGGACGACGTCCGCGACTCGCCGGCGCTGAACGTCGCCGGCCAGATCCATCTCCAGGGCGGCCAGGTGACGGTGTACGACCCGAAGGGCATGGCCAACGCCCGCAAGGTCTTCCCGACCCTGGGCTACGCCGACTCGGCCCTCGCGGCCGTCCGGGGCGCCGATGTCGTGCTGCATCTGACCGAGTGGCAGGAGTTCCGCGAGCTGGACCCGGCGGCGCTCGGCGAGGCCGCGGCGGCCCGGGTGCTCCTGGACGGGCGCAACGCCCTCGACCCGGAGCGGTGGCGCCGGGCCGGGTGGACGTACCGCGCGATGGGCCGGCCCACCGCGTAGCGCTCCGCGTACGTCTCCGGACGGGCGCCGGTTCGGCCGAGGCTCAGTCGGCCGAACCGGCGCCCGTCGGCATTCTGCCGCAAACCACGGGCCTCACGGACCCTTCGCCCGGTACCGGCGCATCTTCGCGCGCGCCCCGCACACCTGCATCGAGCACCAGCGCCCGCGGCCGGCCGGGCTGCGGTCGTAGTACGCCCAGTGGCAGGTCTCGGACTCGCACGCCTTGAGCCTGGCCCAGGTGCCCGCCACGAGCGCCTCGGCCACGGCGGCGGCGACCCGGGAGAGCAGCGGGTCCGCGTCGGTCGGGGCGAGGCGGGCGGAGCCGTCGTGCTCGTCGACGGCGATGTACAGCGGGGCCCGCGCCAGCAGGGCGCCCAGCGGGGTCACCGTACGGTGCGGCGGATGGCCGGCGTGGGCGAGCAGCGCGGCGCGCAGCGACTCGCGCAGCTCCCGGGCGCCGGCGAGGGAGTCCGCCGTGATCCCGAGGGCGCCACGGCCCTCCGGCGTGTCCAGCGCGTCGGCGCCCGACTCGATGTCCAGCGTGTTCACCAGCGACTCGACCAGGGCCAGGCCGCCCGGAGCGGCCGATCTCTCGCTCATGCTTGCGACGTTACCTCTTGTACGGGAGTATGCAGTAACCGTTACTGGTTACCCGCCCTTATGGGTAACGCAAGGAGGTAGTCATGGCACTCGCCAAGCTCGACGTCGTGGTCCTGGACTGTCCCGACCCCCGCGCGCTGGCGGAGTTCTACGCCGGTGTGCTGGGCGGCACGGTGGAGGTGAACGAGGGGGACCAGGAGTGGGTGGACCTGAAGGTGCCCGGCGGGCCCTCGCTCGCCTTCCAGCTGGCGCCCGGGTTCGTGCCGCCCGAGTGGCCCGCGGCGGCCCGCTCCCAGCAGTTCCACCTGGACCTGGCCGTGGCCGACCTGGACACCGCGGAGAAGGGGGTGCTGGAGCTGGGCGCGCGACCGCTGGACACCGAGGACCGCTCCCGCACCTTCCGGGTGTACGCCGACCCGGCCGGGCACCCCTTCTGCCTGTGCGCCTGCTGAACCGGGACGCGCCGGGCGGCTAGGAGGCGTCCAGGTCGCCGATCCGCGCGGTCGACGCCTCCCGGCGGTGCTGTGCGGCGCGGGCCGTGAAGTCCGCGCTGCGCAGCACCCGCTGCACATTGCCCCAGGTCAGCAGGGCCAGCTCGGCCTCGGACCAGCCGCGTCTGAGCAGCTCGGCGATCAGGTGCGGATAGCGGGAGGCGTCGGCGAGGTCACGGGGGTGCACGGCACCGGAGTCATAGGTGCCGGACAGGCCGACGCACTCGGGGCCGGCCACGTCGCGGACGTGGTCGAGATGGTCGGCGACGTCCCGGACCGTCGGCCCGGTCTGCTCGGCGGTCAGCGGCACCATGCACAGGCCCTTCGCCGCGCCCAGGGCGGCGAGCAGGTCGTCGGGGAGATTGGCCGGGTGCGGGCGCAGGACGCGGGCGGCCGAGCGGGAGCACAGCACCGGCGTCTTGGACAGGGCGAGGGTCCGCGCGGCCGTGACCGCCGAGGCGCCGGTGACATCGGCGATCACCCCGAGCCGGTTCATCTCGCGCACCACCTCCTCCCCGAACCGGGTCAGCCCGGACGCACCCGCCCAGGCGGTGCCCGCGAGAGTGAGCACGCGCAGCCCGAGGGTGTGCAGGATCCGCAGGATGCCGAGGGAGTCGTCCACGGCGGCCCCGTGCGCGGGGCCCAGCAGTACGGCGATCCGGCCGCAGTTGCGGGCGTCGATGACCTGCCCGGCGGTGCGCGCCAGCCGCAGCCCCTCCGGGTGGGCCTCGATGACGGCACGCGCCTGGTCCAGCTGCTCCAGGGTCGCCGCCGCCGCGCGCTCGCCGCCTGACCCCTCGGGCAGGTGCAGCGACCAGAACAGCGCGCCGACATGCCCCTCGCGCATCCGGGGCACGTCCGTGTCGATGGCGGCCTCGCCCAGTTCGAGGTCGTACCAGGACAGGTGGCGCAGGGCCCAGGGCAGGCCGCTGTAGCCGTCGGCGACGGGGTGGGCGGCGAGCAGTTCGTGCGCCTGGGCCAGCAGCTCGGCGACGGGCCGCCGCGGGAAGGGGTCGTCCGGCAGGCCGTCGTCCGCGCCCACTTCGATCGTGGGGATGTCGTTCTGGAGGTCGGCCATGGCGGGCTCCGTGCGTCGTCGTGGGCTACGTCGGTCGTGAGCTACGGCGTGGGCTGGCGTACCGACACGGTCGCACGGAGCGGAGGGAGGCTTCCTGATGAATGGGGCGTTCGGGGGTATTCCGACCGACCCGGCACAGGCCCGCGGCAGTCTGGGCAGCCACTTCGGGGGGCGGGTCGGGACAGCCACTCCGGGGAGGGCGCGGTCCCGACAGCCACTCCGGCCGGGGCGCGGTCCCGACAGCCACTCCGGCCGGGGCAGGGTCCGGACAGCCACTCCGGCCGGGGCGCGGTCCGGACAGCCACTCCGGCCGGGGCAGGGTCCCGACAGCCACTCCGGCCGGGGCGCGGTCCGGACAGCCACTCCGGCCGGGGCAGGGTCCCGACAGCCACTCCGGCCGGGGGCGAGGCCCCGACAGCCACTCCGGCCGGGGCGGGGTCCCGACAGCTCTCCGGGGGACGAACGCCGGCCCGGCCACCCCCTCCGGAGCAACCCCGAAAGGCCCCGGACGCCCGTCGGAGGCGAGGCCGGGAAGCCCTTCGGAGGCGGGGCCGGAGAGGCCGGGAAGCCCTCGGAGCCGGGGCGGAACGAGAAACCCGGAAGCCGCCTCATAGGCGAGGCCGGGCGCCGGGCATCCCCTCGCAGGCGACGCCGGGAAGCCCGGACGCCCCCTTGGGAACGGGGGCCGAAAGAGCCCGGAAGCCCCCGCCGAGGCGAGGCCGCGCGCCGGGCATCCCCCTCCGAGGCGAAGCCAGGAGGCCCGGGACACCCCCCCAGGAACGCGGCCGGAAAAGCCCGGAAGCCCCCGCCGAGGCGAGGCCGCGCGCCGGGCATCACCCTCCGAGGCGGGGCCAGGGGGCCCGGGACACCCTCGGTAACGGGGCGGAGGGTCGCGGAAGCCCCGTGCGGTCACGGCCGGTACGGAACCCGGGAGCCGTCTCGGGCGCGAGGCTGGAGGAGCCGGAACCCCCGAGGCGAGGCCGGGCGGCGGGTGTCCGCCTCGGAGGTGGCGCCGGGAGGGGCGGAGGCCGGTTCGTCGCGGCGGGTCAGCCGGTTGTGCCGTCCAGGGCCTCGATGGTGGCGAGGGACGGGGCGCGCGTGGCCTGGAGATCCCGGGCCACGTCCTCCGCAGCGCCCAGCACCCGCACCGCGTTCTGCCAGGTCAGCTTGGCCAGATCGGCCGTGGACCAGCCGCGCTCCAGCAGCTCGGCGAGCAGGTTCGGGTAGCCGGAGACGTCGTTGAGGCCGTCCGGGGTGAACGCGGTTCCGTCGTAGTCGCCGCCGATGCCCAGATGGTCGATGCCGGCCGCCTCGCGCATGTGGTCCAGGTGGTCCGCCACCGTGGACACCGTGGCGACCGGGCGCGGGACGCGCTCCTCGAAGGCCCGGTGGATCCGCATCGCCTCGGGGCTGGTGTCCAGGTGGTGCAGGCCGTGGGCGCGCATGTTCTCGTCCGCCGCGGCCGTCCAGTCCACCGCCGCCTGGAGCACGAACTTCGGTACGAACGTCACCATCGCCACGCCGCCGTTGGCGGGCAGCCGCTCCAGTACGTCGTCGGGGATGTTGCGGGGGTGGTCGCAGACCGCCCGCGCGGAGGAGTGGGAGAAGACCACCGGCGCCGAGGCGGCGTCCAGCGCGTCCCGCATCGTCGTGGCCGCCACGTGCGAGAGGTCGACCAGCATGCCGAGGCGGTTCATCTCGCGGACGACCTCGCGGCCGAAAGCGGACAGGCCGCCCGTGCGCGGCGCGTCGGTCGCGGAGTCGGCCCAGTCCACGTTGGAGTTGTGGGTGAGCGTCATGTAGCGCACACCGAGCGCGTACAGGCCGCGCAGCGTGCCCAGCGAGTTCGCTATGGAGTGGCCGCCCTCGGCACCCATGAGCGAGGCGATCCGGCCGTCCCGGCGGGCCGCCTCCATGTCCGCCGCGGTCAGCGCGGGCGCCAGCTCGGCCGGGTAGCGGTCCAGCAGCCGCCGGACGCAGTCGATCTGCTCCAGCGTGGCCGCGACCGGCTCCGGCTGCTCGGCGGGCACGTACACCGACCAGTACTGGGCGCCGACCCCGCCCGCGCGCAGCCGCGGCAGGTCGGTGTGCAGGTGCTCGTGCTGGTCGCCGGCGATGTCCAGCGCGGCCAGGTCGTACCCGGCCTGCTTGCGCAGCGCCCAGGGCAGGTCGTTGTGCCCGTCGACCACGGGGAACTCGCGCAGCAGCGCGCGTGCTGCGTCCAGGGCGGCCACGGCGGTCACTTCCCGAAGCCGAAGCCGCCGGCGCCCTCGACCTTGGCGCGCAGCCGCTTGCCCTTCTCGGTGGCCTGGTCGTTCAGCTCCTGCTGGAAGTCGCGCATCCGGTGCAGCAGCTCCTCGTCGTGCGCGGCGAGCATCCGGGCCGCGAGCAGACCGGCGTTGCGGGCACCGGCGACGGAGACCGTGGCGACCGGGACACCGGCCGGCATCTGCACGATGGAGAGCAGCGAGTCCATGCCGTCCAGGTACTTCAGCGGCACGGGGACGCCGATGACCGGCAGCGGGGTGACCGAGGCCAGCATGCCGGGCAGGTGGGCGGCACCGCCCGCGCCGGCGATGATCACCTTCAGGCCGCGGTCGGCGGCCTGCTCGCCGTAGGTGATCATCTCGCGGGGCATGCGGTGCGCGGAGACGACGTCGACCTCGTAGGCGATCTCGAACTCGTCCAGGGCCTTGGCGGCGGCTTCCATGACGGGCCAGTCGGAGTCCGACCCCATGACGATGCCAACAACGGGACTCATTCGGTGATCGTGCCTCTCAGATAGCCGGCTGCGTGACGGGCGCGCTCCAGCACGTCGTCCAGGTCGTCGCCGTAGGTGTTGACGTGTCCGACCTTGCGGCCGGGCTTCACATCCTTGCCGTACATGTGGATCTTGAGCTTGGGGTCGCGGGCCATGCAGTGCAAGTACGCGGAGTACATGTCCGGGTAGTCGCCGCCCAGGACGTTGACCATCACGGTCCACGGGGCGCGCGGGCGCGGGTCGCCCAGCGGCAGGTCGAGGACCGCGCGGACGTGGTTGGCGAACTGCGAGGTGACCGCGCCGTCCATGGTCCAGTGGCCCGAGTTGTGCGGACGCATGGCCAGCTCGTTCACGAGGACGCGGCCGTCGCGGGTCTGGAACAGCTCTACGGCGAGGTGCCCGACGACGCCCAGTTCCTTGGCGATGGTCAGGGCCAGCCGCTCGGCGTGCAGGGCCAGCTCGTCGGGCAGGTCGGGCGCGGGCGCGATCACGGTGTCGCAGACGCCGTTCACCTGCCGCGACTCCACCACCGGGTAGGCGACGGCCTGGCCGTGCGGGGAGCGTACGACGTTGGCGGCGAGCTCGCGGACGTAGTCGACCTTCTCCTCGGCGAGGACCGGGACGCCGGCCCGGAAGGGGTCGCTGGCCTCCTCGGCGGTCTCCACGACCCACACCCCCTTGCCGTCGTAGCCGCCGCGGACGGTCTTGAGGACGACCGGGAAGCCGTCCCCCTCCGCCGCGAACCGGACGACATCCTCCGGGTCGGCCACGATCCGGTGCCGGGGGCACGGGATACCGATCGCGTCGAGCTTCGCGCGCATCACGCCCTTGTCCTGGGCGTGCACCAGCGCGTCAGGTCCCGGGCGGACGGGGATGCCGTCCGCCTCCAGGGCCCTGAGGTGCTCGGTGGGTACGTGTTCGTGATCGAAGGTGATCACGTCGCAACCGCGCGCGAACTCACGCAGCGTGTCCAGGTCGCGATAGTCGCCGATGACGACATCGCTCACGACCTGCGCCGCTGAATCCTGCGGGGTGTCACTGAGGAGCTTGAACCTGATGCCCAACGGGATGCCCGCTTCGTGCGTCATACGCGCGAGCTGCCCCCCGCCGACCATGCCGACTACCGGGAACGTCACACCCCTAGGGTATCGGCCACGCCGGGGAGGCCGGTTCGCGTCCCTCCCGCGGACTCTTACCGGGCGCTTCCCCGCGTCTTTCCGAGCTGTTTCCGAACGGTGGCCCGGTCCACGAGCACGGCTGGTTCCGCCCGGCTAGCATGGCGTGGTTGACGAAACCTACCGACGGGAGCTGCACAGCCATGGAACCTCGTTCCTCGGGGCTGCAACGGCTCGTACGCGAGGTGGTCAAGTTCGGCGCCGTCGGCGGCGCCGGCGTCCTGGTCAATCTCGGTGTGTTCAACCTGGTCCGGCACGTCTCCGACCTGCCCGTGGTGCGCGCCAGCGTCATCGCGACCGTCGTGGCCATCGTCTTCAACTACGTCGGCTTCCGCTACTGGACGTACCGGGACCGCGACAAGGGCGGGCGCACCAAGGAACTCACGCTGTTCCTGCTGTTCAGCGCGGTCGGCCTGGTGATCGAGAACGGCCTGCTGTACCTGGCGACCTACGGCTTCGGCTGGGACAGCCCGCTGCAGAGCAACGTCTTCAAGTTCGTCGGCATCGGCGTCGCGACCCTGTTCCGGTTCTGGTCGTACCGCACCTGGGTGTTCCGGACGCTGCCCGCCCGGGAGGCCGTGGCGAGTGCCGAATCGATTCTGAAGCAGGAGTCCGGGCGGCCGGCCCCGAGCCAGCGCGTCCCGTAGATCCCTCCTGCGCCCGGGCTCCGGCTAGCGGACCGTCGGCTGCTCCTCGTCCTGCTTGCGCGAGGGAGCCGTGCGGGAGAGGAAGAGGCCGAAGACCGGGGGCTGCGCCTGGAGCAGCTCCAGACGGCCGCCGTCGGCCTCCGCGAGGTCCCGGGCGACGGCCAGGCCGATGCCCGTGGAGTTCCGCCCGCTGATCGTGCGCTCGAAGATCCGCGCGCCGAGGTCGGCCGGCACCCCGGGCCCCTCGTCGGTGACCTCGATCACGGCCTGGTTGCCGGTGACCCGGGTGCGCAGGGCGACGGTGCCGCCGCCGTGCATCAGCGAGTTCTCGATCAGCGCCGCCAGCACCTGGGCGACCGCGCCCGGTGTGCCCACCGCCGTCAGATGCCGCTTGCCGGAGCTGACGATGGCCCGGCCCACGCCGCGGTAGGCGGGCCGCCACTCGGCGAGCTGCTGCTGGATGACCTCGTCCAGGTCGAAGGAGACAGCGGAGCCGGTGCGCGGGTCGCGCGAGTTGGTCAGCAGCCGCTCCACCACGTCGGTCAGCCGCTCCACCTGCGTCAGCGCGATGGTCGCCTCGTCCTTCACCGTGTCCGGGTCGTCGGTGAGGGTGATCTCCTCAAGACGCATGGACAGCGCGGTCAGCGGCGTGCGCAGCTGATGGGAGGCGTCGGCGGCGAGGCGCCGCTCGGCCGTCAGCATGCGCCCGATCCGCTCGGCGGAGGAGTCCAGCACATCGGCGACCCGGTCCAGCTCGGGGACGCCGTACCGCTTGTGCCGCGGGCGCGGGTCGCCGGAGCCGAGGCGCTCGGCGGTCTCGGCGAGGTCGGTCAGCGGGGAGGCGAGCCGGTTGGCCTGGCGCACGGCGAGCAGCACGGCGGCGACCACGGCGAGCAGCGCGACCAGACCGATGATCAGCAGGGTGCGGCCGACCTCGCGGGTCACCGCGGAGCGGGGCTCCTGCACGGTGACCGTCTCCCCCTCCTCGCCGTGCTGCGTGGAGTGGATGGTGTCGCCCTCGGGCTTGCTGCCGATCTCGATGGGCGCCCTGCCGGGCATCCGGATGACCGCGTACTGCTCCTTGCTGACCGGGTTGCGCAGCACGTCCGCGTTGACGTTCTCCGCGGCGAGGATCCGGCTGTCCACGATGCTGGCCAGCCGCACCGCCTCGGACTCCACCCGCTCCTGGGCGCTGTTGCTGATCGTCCGGGTCTCGACGATCACCAGGGAGACGCCGAACACGGCGATCACCACGAGGACGACGGCGAGGGTGGACTGGATGAGACGTCGGCGCATGCTCCGCTACCTGTGGTGATCGCCGGGGGCCCGGCTCAGCTCTTCTCGAAGCGGAAGCCCACGCCGCGCACCGTCGCGATGTACCTCGGGTTCGCCGCGTCGTCGCCGAGCTTCTTGCGCAGCCAGGAGATGTGCATGTCGAGGGTCTTCGTCGAGGACCACCACGTGGTGTCCCAGACCTCGCGCATCAGCTGGTCGCGGGTCACCACCCGGCCGGCGTCGCGCACCAGCACCCGCAGCAGGTCGAACTCCTTGGCGGTCAGCTGGAGTTCCTCGTCGCCCATCCAGGCGCGGTGCGACTCGACGTCGATCCGCACCCCGTGCGTGGCCGGCGGCTGCTGCGGCTCGGCGGCGCCGCGGCGCAGCAGCGCCCGCACCCGGGCGAGCAGTTCGGCGAGCCGGAAGGGCTTGGTGACGTAGTCGTCGGCGCCCGCGTCGAGACCGACGACGGTGTCCACCTCGTCGGCCCGCGCGGTCAGGATGAGGATCGGGACGGTGTGGCCGTCGGCACGCAGCCGGCGGGCGACCTCCAGGCCGTCCATGCCGGGCAGGCCCAGGTCCAGCACGACCAGATCGACGCCGCCCTGCATTCCGGCGTCGAGCGCGGCGGGTCCGTCCTCGCGCACCTCGACCTCGTAACCTTCCCGGCGCAGGGCGCGGGCCAGCGGCTCCGAGATGGACGCGTCGTCCTCGGCGAGCAGTACACGGGTCATGAGGTGATGGTAGACCGCCCGCGTGCGGTGCCGGGGTGTGATGCGTTCCAGGGATTCTTACCTGGGCACCCGGCTGGTCCGAACCATTGACCTGGGGATGCGATCGTAGAGGAGACCTTCGAATCCCGTTGCGCGGTTCCCGCGACACCTGTGATCCGCGTCTCAAGTCCTTCCATTTCCGGCGGTGTCCTGCCGTATGGTGACCTGAACGCCTGTAGTACACACGGGGACCTTCGGCGGGACAAGCGCTGAAGGTCTCTTTTGTGTACGGGCTGATCCCGATCAGCCTTGAAAGGAATGACCTCTGGCCGGGCTCCGGACGCACTGACGCGTCGTGGGGCGTGGATCCCGGTGGTCGCCGTCCACCGCTCCGTGATCCGGGGCGGACTCCCCCTGGGCGTGGGGGTGGCCGGCCGACCCTGCCGGTGCCGGCCGACCACACCGGGCGCGCAACGCTCCAGCCGCGCGTCCCGATCAGCAAGGAACGACCATGGCGTCCAGCCTGACGAAGGACTCGGTCCGCCCGGGCACCCCCGGTTCCGAGAAGACCTTCTTCGGCCACCCCCGCGGACTGGCCACTCTCTTCATGACCGAGATGTGGGAGCGCTTCAGCTTCTACGGCATGAGGGCCCTGCTCGTCGTCTACCTGCTCTCCGGCGGCCCCGACGCCGACAAGGGCAGCATGGGCGGCGGCCTGGGCATGGACCTGGCCACGACGACCGCGATCTACTCGGTCTACCTGTCGATGGTGTACCTGCTCGCCATGCCCGGCGGCTGGCTGGGCGACCGCGTCTGGGGCCCCCGCAAGACCGTCACCGTCGCGGCGGTCACGATCATGGCGGGCCACCTGGTGCTGGCGCTGCCCGGCGGCCAGGCGCCGTTCTTCGCCGGTCTCGGCCTCGTGGCGCTCGGCTCCGGTCTGCTGAAGGCCAACATCTCCACCATGGTCGGCCACCTGTACAACGGGCCGGACGACCCGCGCCGTGACGGTGGCTTCACGATCTTCTACATGGGCATCAACCTGGGTGCCTTCTTCGCGCCGCTGATCATCGGCACGGTCGGCCAGGAGGTCAACTGGCACCTCGGCTTCGGCCTCGCCGCGGTCGGCATGGCCATCGGTCTCGCCGCGTTCCTGCTCGGCACCCGCAACCTGAGCCCGCAGAGCAGCGTCGTCCCGAAGCCGCTGGCGTCCGAGGAGCGCGCGTCCTGGCTGCGCAAGGGCCTGATCTGGCTGGCCGTCGCCGCCGTCTTCTACGGCATCGTCGGCTTCACCGGTCACTTCACCCTGAACTGGGCGATGATCCCGCTGACCGTGATCGGTCTGATCATCCCGGCCGGTGTGCTGCTGCGCATCAAGCGGGACAAGGACCTCTCGGACGTCGAGCAGTCCAAGATGACCGGCTACATCTGGTTCTTCGTGGCCGCCGCCGTCTTCTGGATGATCTACGACCAGGGCGGTTCCACCGTCCAGGCGTTCGGTGAGAAGAAGGCCGCCGGCTCCCTGTTCGGCCTGGACTTCCCGTCCTCGTGGTACCAGTCGCTGAACCCGGTGTTCATCATGGCGCTGGCGCCGGTCTTCGCCTGGGTCTGGCTGTGGCTGGCCCGCAAGGGCAAGGAGCCGAGCACGGTCGCGAAGTTCGCCGCCGCCCTGTTCTTCATCGGCGTCTCGTTCTTCTTCTTCCTGCTGCCGCTGGGCATGGCCTCCGACGGCACCAAGGTCAGCCCGATGTGGCTGGTGGGCATCTACCTGATCCAGACCGTCGGCGAGCTGTGCCTGTCGCCGGTCGGCCTGTCGGTCACCACCAAGATGGCTCCGGCCAAGTACGCCAGCCAGATGATGGGTGTCTGGTTCCTCGCGGTCACCGCGGGCGACTCGATCACCGGCCTGCTGTCCAACTCGGCCATCGCCGGCGTCGACCTGAACGGGTCAGGCGCGGTCCTGGTGGAGGCGATCCTCGCCGCCGTCGCGGGCGTCGCGGTCTACATGTACCGCCGCAACGTGAAGTCCCTGATGGGCGACGTGCACTGACCTGATACGGGTTCCGCGAGGGCCGCCGCATCCTCGGATGCGGCGGCCCTTCCGCGTTGTCGGGTGCGTTGTCGGGTGCGCGTCGTCCGGGGCTACCGCGTCCCGCGCTTGGGCAGGAACGTGAACACCACGCCGCCCAGCAGGATCGCCGTGCCCGCCACCAGGCCCAGGGCCTTGAGCGCGCCGTGGTCGCCCGCGCCGGTCTCGGCGAGGCCGCCGGCACCGCCGGAGGCGTCACCCGAGGTGCCCCGTGACGACGCCGAACCGCCGGACGCCGAGCCGCCCGTGGAGGTGCCGCCCGCCGCGCCGCCGGGCTGCGCGGTCGTGTCCAGGGTGAGCGAGACCTCCGTCTTGACCGGCGTGCAGGTCGTGGTCGTACCGAGCGCCTTGACCGTCAGCACGCCCGGGGACAGCGTGGCGGAGCCGCTCGCGCCGGGCTTGTAGGTGCCGGTGAGGTCGGGGATCGCGATCGGCTCACCGGACTTGATGGGGCCCGCGTTCGCCGGGCCCTCCACGTGCACCGTGCCCTTGTCGGCGCCGCCGAGCGCCACCTCCATGGACGGCTTCACGGAGTCCTTCGGGATGTCGGCGGGGCTGTCCATCACCGACTTCTTGAACCGCACGGTGAGGGCGTAGCTCCCGCCGTCCTTTTTCGCGTCGATCTGCACCGGCGAGGTCGCGTTCTTGTCGCCGATCGGCGTCTTGCAGGCGTACGGGATCAGCACCTCCTTGCCGGTGAAGTCGGTCTGCCCGGTACCGCCGGTCGCCGTCGGGGTGGGTGTCGGCGTGGGCGTCGGGGTGGGGGTGGGTGTCGGGGTGGGCGTGCCGCCGCCGGCCGCCGTCACCTGGATGGTCGCCGCCTTCTGCACGGCCTCCTTCGGCGTGCACTTGGTGTCGGTCGACATCGCGTTGACGGTGTACGCGTCCGGTGTGAGCGTCACCTCGCCGGCCGCCGTCAGCTTCAGGCTGCCCTTCATGTCGGACAGCACCATGGCCCCGCCCTTGGGGATCGCGGGGTTCTCCCGCGGACCTTGCAGCGTGACGTCGGCGGTCTGCGCGCCGGCCGCCTTCAGCACGCCGGACGGCTGGACCGAGTTCGCGGGCAGGTCGATGATGTCCGGGTTCTTGGAGGCGGCCTGGGCGAACTTCCACACGATGTCGACCGTGTCGCCCACCTTCGCCGTGGCCGGCGCGCTGATCTCGACCTTCGTGGTGCCGTCGACGGGGTCGATGCCCGCGGGCGGCACGCAGTGGGTGGCGTACGACACCTCGGCGGCCTGCGCGGGTGCCGCGGCCGCACCCAGCAGGACACCCGCACCGCCCAGCGCCAGCGCGGCCCCCGCCGCCGCCAGTCTGCGTCCCCCGGCCGCTGTGCCTCTCCTTCGCATGCTCACGTGGGTCCCTTCGTCGTGGGAGTCGTGGGAGTCGTAGGACTCGTCGGGCTGTCGTCGTGCGGTGCCAAGGGCCGGCCGGCCGGTGCGTCCGGAGCGGCGTCCGGGGTGAACCAGGGCAGGGCCGGAGTGGGGGCGGCCGGACCGGCCGCGGGGTCGGGGGGCCCGGCGGTGCGCGGGCGGGACAGGCGCGGGCGGAGGGCGGGGCGGGGCAGGCGGCGGTGGCGGACGGCGCCCGGGCGGCGCGGCCTCACCCGGTCGACCACGGCCATGCCGAGGCGGAACAGGGCGGCGGGCACGACCAGGCAGAGCAGGATCCAGAACAGCGTCACGCCCCACGGCCGGCCCACGCCCCACGGCTGCTCGGCCAGCACCCGGCCGGTGTACCTCAGCGTCACGGTGTAGTCGCCGTGCGCCCCCGCCGACAGCTCGACCGGCAGCTTGATCTGCGCCTTCTTCCCGGGCGCCAGGGTGCCGCGCCACTGCTGTTCGTCCCACTCGGGGGCGAACACGCCGTGCGCGGTGCCGACCTGGAACACCGGGTTCTCGATGGCGCCGGTGCCGGTGTTGCCGACGGTGAGGACCAGCGTGCGGCCCGGCGGCGCCCCGAACCAGGTCAGCAGGCCGCTCGACCCGGTCAGCCGGGTGTCGGAGAGCACGGCGAGCCGGCCGGCGGAACGCTCGGCGGGCAGCGGGGCCACCGGATGCCCGGCGACCTCCAGGACGGCGTCCGCCCGTGCCTCGGCACCGGTGACGGTGGCCACGTGCACCACGCAGGGGCAGGGCACGGGTGGTTCGGCGACCGGCAGCCGACGGCTGAAGGCGCCGTCGGCGCCGGTGGTCACGGCCCGGCCGTCGCCGTTGGCACAGGAGTTGGTGCCGCCGATGACTCCCCGGGCGGGGGTGGCCCGCCCGCAGACCAGCAGCATCAGCAGGGTGCGGGGGCGCCAGCCGCTGCCGTCGACGGTGAGGGAGCCGCCGGTGCCCGCCTGGGACGCCGACAGCCGTACGGCGGGTCCGCCGGCCGCCCTCGCCGGGCCGGCCGGCCCGGCGAGGGCCAGCAGCAGCCCGACGACCACGGGCAGCACGATCCGCTTCACGACACCGCTCCCGTCAGCTCGGCCTCGGCGGGCCGGGGGGCGGCGGGCACCGCCCGGCGCCCGCGCCGCGCCCGCCGCAGGAGTACGGCCGTGCCCGCGGCCACGACGCCGGCGCCGCCGGCCACCGCGCCCCAGGGCACGTACGCGGCCGAGGTGTCCGCCGTGCCGTGCGCCCCGCCCGCCGCCGTCACCGTCAGCCGCACCCGCACCCGGTCCGGCACCGGCCGGCCGGGCCACGGCTCGCTGAGCGTGCGCCGGGCGCCCGGGGCCAGCCGGACCGGCAGGGTGCGCGGGGCCCGGTCGAGGACCCGGCCGAAGACGCCGTCGGCGCGTACCGCGAGCCGCGGCACGAGGACGGTCGTGCCCCGGTTGACCAGCTCGTAGCTGATCCGGTCCGGGTGCACGGCGAGGTGTTCCACCGTCAGCGCGGCCACCGCGGGGCCGCCGACGCGCAGCCGGACCGGCACGGTCGCGGTACGGCCGCGGCTGTCGCGCGCGACGATCGTGCCCGTACGGTGGCCGGGCGCCGCCTCCCGCGGCACGGTCACCGTGAAGGGCACCTCGGCCCGGGTTCGGGCCGGGATCCGCAGGCCGCTGCGGGCGAACACCGCCGGCAGGCCGGTGGCGTGCAGGCGGACCGTGACCGGTGTCCGGCCGCGGTTGGTCACGGACACGGTGTCCCGCAGGACGGTCCCGGGGGTGCCCTCGGCGTAGAACGCGGGGCGCCCGCCGCCCAGCGGCGCGAGCGACCAGCCGGCGGGTTCCGCGGCGGCGCGCGGGGCGGCGGTCAGCAGCGCGAGCGGCAGCAGCGCGAGCGGCAGCAGCAGAGTGACGAGGGCGAGCGCGCGGGGGGTGCGCGCGGGCGGCCCGGGGGCGCGTGCGGCGGGCGGCATGGGCGGCTCCAGCGGTGGTGGCCGGGCGGTGCGGCGGGGGCGGCGGTCTGGCCGGCCGGTCAGCGGCGGGGGTCAGCGGTGGGCGGTCCGGTCCCGCCGGGACAGCCACAGGGCGCCCGCGGCGCCGGCGAGGAGCACCGTGCCGCCGAGCGTGCCGAGGGCG
Source organism: Streptomyces sp. NPDC015171 (assembly GCF_043079545.1). Taxonomy (NCBI): domain Bacteria; kingdom Bacillati; phylum Actinomycetota; class Actinomycetes; order Kitasatosporales; family Streptomycetaceae; genus Streptomyces; species Streptomyces sp. NPDC015171. Next base: position 514,662 of record NZ_JBIBUO010000005.1, on the reverse strand, counting down.
ACGGCGGAGTCCTCGGGACCGGTCTGCGGGAGCTGCCCGCCCGCGGACGAACCGCCGGAACTCCCGGACCCCCCTGAGCCCCCGGAACCGCCTGAGGAGCCCGAGCCGCCGCCCGTCGAGCCGCCGCCGGCCGCCGTCACGTCCAGGGTCAGGGACGCCTTCGGGCTGTTGGTCGGCGTGCAGGTCGTCGTCGTACCGAGCGCCTTGATGGTGAGCGTGCCCGCCGTGAAGGTGACCTTGCCGCTCTTCCCCGGCGTGTAGGTGCCGCTCAAGTCGCTGATCTTGATGGGGGTGTTGGCGGGGATGGCGGCGGCGTTGGCGGGACCGCTGACGGCGAGCGTGCCGCTGTCGGCGCCGCCCAGCTTGATGGTGGCGCTCGGGCTCATCGCCCCCTTGCCCAGTTCGACCGGACTGGAGGAGACACCCTTCTGCCAGGACATGGTGATCTTGTAGCCGCCGCCGCTCTCGACGCCCTTGATGTCGATGGGCGACACGGCGCTCTTGACGCCGATCGGCGTCTGGCACCGGTAGTTGACGTCGACGACGTCGGCGTGGGCCGCCGGCGCGGCCAGCAGCACCGCCGAGCCGGCCAGGGCCGCGGCGGACGCGAGCGCGGCGGTTCGTTTCGGGTACGACACGGTCGGTCCACCCCATTCGGTCACGACTTCGGTGACGGGTCGGATTCCTGACGGCACATCAGATTCGGCCGTCAAGGTACGCCCGGGGTCGTGAGGAAGGAAGACACGTCACACGCCGGAGTTTGTGGCGATCCGGCGTGCGCGGCGGGGGGCGGGAGTGGAGGCGGGGGCTCGGGTGCCCTTCGGAGGCGGTCGGGCCGAGGCGGTCGGGCGGGGGCGGTCGGGCGGGGGCGGTCGGGCGGGGGCGGTCGGGCGGGGGCGGTCAGGCGGGGGCGGTCAGGCGGGGGCGCCCAGCTCCGCCCACACCGTCTTGCCGGGCGTGCCGGGGGTGCGCACGACGCCCCAGTCCAGGCACAGCCGCTGCACGATGAACATGCCGTGGCCGCCGGGGCGCCCGGCGCGGTGCGGGGTGCGCGGAGCCGGCTGGCCGGTGCCACGGTCCGAGACCTCGACCCGGATCACCTTGTTGTCGCAGGCGAGGAACAGCGCGTCGGGGCCCTCGGCGTGCAGGCAGGCGTTGGTGACCAGCTCGGAGACGACGAGCAGCACGTCCTCGGCGGCGGCGCGCTGGTCGGCGGAGGCGGCGGGCAGCCAGCCCCACGCGTACAACGCCTGCCGGGCGAAGTCGCGGGCCATCGGGACGACGCCGCTCTCGCCCGCGAGGCGGAGACTGCGTACCTGCCTGCCGCGGGGCTGCGGGGCGCCGTCGGTCGGCACGGACGGCGCGGCTGTCCCCGTGGCTGCGCCGCTGCCCGGCGCATCCCCCTCGGACGCCCCTGAAGCGCCGCTCGGCTCCGGGCCGCGGTCGCCCGGCGAGTAAGGCCGGGTGGTGCTCATCAGCGCTTCACCTCACCGATTCACCAGTTCACGATTCAATGAGTCCGGGCCTGACCCGGACTGCGGTTCCATTCGATGGTCCGGTGCCGCTCCGGCACCGCCGGCGCCTTCCGGTCGTACGCCGTCCGGTCGCCGTACGGGCGTGTCCGCCCGTTGCTCGGGCAGGGCCCGTGCCCACCCCCTCCTGCCCTCTCCTGCCCGGCCGATCCGGCGGAACACCCCTGCGTCCGATGTGACGCACACAATGTCCACAGGGCCGTCACGGACCGGTCGGCCGGAGCGGGCGACAGGTCAGTCGGCACCGTCGGCCAAGGCCGCCTCCACGGAGTCGTGGACGGTGAAGACCGCCCCGGCTCCGGTGATCTCGAACACGCGGGCCACCACCGGCAGCATCCCTGCCAGGTGGACACCGCCACCGGCGGCCTCTGCCTTCAGGCGGGCACCGAGCAGAACGTTCAGCCCCGTGGAGTCGCAGAACTCCAGGCGTGAACAGTCCACCACAAGCCGCGCGAAGCCCTTGGCGAGGAGGTCGTCGAGGGGATCGCGCAACAGATCGGCGGTGTGGTGATCGAGCTCACCCGCCGGTGTCACAACGGCGCTGGAGCCCTCTTCCCGCACCTCCACCAGAAGCCGGCCCGACTGTGCGCTGCCGACCGTCCCGTGGTCCATGCCGTCTCTCTCCCGAGGTCGTGGCTGCTGATGCCCCCGAACATTACGCCTTCCATGCGCACTCTGACACTCGAACATCCGCACACAATCGGACATATAGCCACGGAACGCACTTGCGACCCACTCGGTGCACCGGGTAGGGCTAGTAAGGACACACATCCCTACACGCCGGCTTCGGAGGCGCCGCACACCGCAGTGCACCTATTGGCTTCGGCAGCCATAAGCCGAGAACGATGGAGGACACCCATGTCACCCCGGCTCGACGCATCGCCTACCCCGTTCGCGACGTCGACACCCCCACCGGAACAACTGGATCATCCCATCGACCCCTTCGACCCCGTCGAGGGACTCCCGGAGATCCCCCCGTACGACGAGATCGGCCCGGTCGACGCGCGGGCCCTGTCCAAGACCCTCTTCGAGCGCCTGGAGGCGCTGGAGGAAGGGACCCACGAGTACGCCTACGTCCGCAACACCCTCGTCGAGCTGAACCTCGCGCTCGTGAAGTTCGCCGCCTCCCGCTTCCGCTCCCGCAGCGAGCCGATGGAGGACATCATCCAGGTCGGCACCATCGGCCTGATCAAGGCGATCGACCGCTTCGAGCTGTCCCGCGGTGTGGAGTTCCCCACTTTCGCGATGCCGACCATCATCGGCGAGATCAAGCGGTTCTTCCGTGACACCTCGTGGTCCGTGCGCGTCCCGCGCCGGCTCCAGGAGCTGCGGCTCGACCTGGCCAAGGCCGGCGACGAACTGGCGCAGCGGCTGGACCGCGCCCCCACGGTGGCGGAACTCGCCGAGTGCCTGGGCATCTCCCGGGACGAGGTCGTCGAGGGCATGGCCGCCTCGAACGCGTACACCGCCTCCTCGCTGGACGCCCAGCCCGAGGAGGACGACTCCGAGGGCGCGCTCGCGGACCGCATCGGGTACGAGGACCACGGCCTGGAAGGCATCGAGTACATCGAGTCGCTCAAGCCCTTGATCGCCGAACTCCCCTCCCGGGACCGGAAGATCCTCTCCCTGCGTTTTGTGGCGAATCTCACCCAGTCGGAGATCGGCGAGGAACTCGGCATCTCCCAGATGCACGTGTCCCGGCTGCTCTCGCGCACGCTGGTGCGGCTGCGCAAGGGGCTGACAGTGGAGGAGTGACCCTCCGTGAACCTCCGTCAGGACCACGAACGGCGGCCCGGGCATCGACGCCGGGCCGCCGTACCGTTCCCGGAGCGGCCGGCGGCACCGGCTGCCGGGCCGGCGGCCCGCCCGGGACGGAGGGTGCCGCACGGCCGTGCAGGACCGCGCCACGGCGGGGAGCCGCCGGGCGGCACCGGACGCACGGCTGACCGGGCCGCCGCGGAGCTGCTGCGCCCCGCCACGCCCACGGCGCACCCGGCGCGGCGGGAGCCGCGCGGGCGCCCCCGCCCCGCCGCCCTGCGCCCCGCCCGGCCGTACGCGGCGGGCGAGCCCCCGGCCCGCCGGCCGGCGGCGGAGGCGTTCACCGCGGCGGCCCGCGAGACGGCAGGGCCGTCTGTCCCGCCGTCCTCCGCCCTGCGCCGCCGGCTGCCGCCGCTCACCGCCCGGCCGCGACCGGCCGCGCGGCCGACGAGCGCCCGGTGGGCGCCGACCCGGTCCTGCCACCGCCGCTGAACACGGCCGGCCTGCCCGAGAGCCCGCCCGCCCCCGCCCCCGCTGCTCCCGGCCGCCCGGTCGCTGCCGTGCGCGCCCAGGCCCTGCTCCCGTACGGCGGCCCCGACAGGGAATCCGAGGGCCCGGCCGCGACCGGCCGCGCGGCCGACGAGCACCCGGTGGGCGTCGCCCCGGGCCTGCCACCGCCGCTGAACACGGCCGACCTGCCCGAGAGAGCGCGCCGCCGCCTTCGCCGGGCTGAGCGCGCGAAAGCCGCCCGCGGCACCCCGCGGGCGGTCCAGGCCCTGCCCTGCCCTGTGAGCGGCGCCGACCGGCCGCCTCCCACGATCCGCGCCGCGGGGTCTTGCGGCGGCTCTTCGAGGGGCGTCGCCCGGGCGGTACCTGACGGAACAGCGCGCCGGAGTCCGCCCGACCGGCTCGCGGCCGGGCGGGCGGACTCCGTGCCGGGCCGGGTCAGGCGACGCGCACGCCCGCGCGCCACACCTCGTCGACCAGCGGTACGCCCGGCCGGTAGGCCAGGTGCACATGGCTCGGGGCGTCGAGGAGGACGAGGTCGGCGCGGGCGCCGGGGGCGAGGCGGCCGATGTCGGTGCGGCGCAGGGCGGCGGCACCGCCCGCCGTGGCCGACCAGACGGCCTCGTCCGGGGTCATCCGCATGTCGCGGACGGCCAGGGCGATGCAGAAGGGCACCGACGAGGTGAACGACGAGCCCGGGTTGCAGTCGGTGGAGAGGGCGACCGTCACGCCCGCGTCCAGCAGCCGGCGGGCGTCGGGCCACTCGGCGCGGGTGGAGAACTCGGCGCCGGGCAGCAGGGTCGCGACCGTGCGGCTGTTCGCCAGGGCGTCGACGTCGGCGTCCGTGAGGTGGGTGCAGTGGTCGGCGCTGGCCGCGTCCAGCTCCACGGCCAGCTGGACGCCGGGGCCGTAGGAGAGCTGGTTGGCGTGGACGCGCGGGTGCAGGCCCTTGGCCTTGCCCGCCGTGAGGATCGCGCGGGCCTGGTCGCCGTCGAAGGCGCCCTTCTCGCAGAAGACGTCGATCCAGCGGGCGTGCGGCGCGCAGGCGTCCAGCATCTCGCCGGTGACCAGGGCGACATAGGCCGCCGGGTCGTCGGCGAAGTCGGGGGAGACGATGTGCGCGCCGAGGTAGGTCACCTCGTCCGTGTGCCGGGCCGCGACGCGCAGGGCGCGGGACTCGTCCTCGACCGTCAGGCCGTAGCCCGACTTGGTCTCGAAGGTGGTGGTGCCCTGGCGGAGCGCCTCGGCGAGGTAGTGGGTGAGGTTCGCCTCCAGCTCCGCGTCGGTGGCCGCGCGGGTGGCCGCGACCGTGGTGCGGATGCCGCCGGCGGTGTAGGAGCGGCCGGACATCCGGGCGTTGAACTCCTGCGTCCGGTCACCGGCGAAGACCAGGTGGGAGTGGGAGTCGACGAAGCCGGGCAGGACCGCGCGTCCGCCCGCGTCGATCCGGTTGTCAGTGGCGGGTGCTTTGCTGGATTCACCGGTCCACACGATGCGGTCGCCGTCGACGACGACCGCCGCGTCCCGGACCAGACCGAGAGGGGAACCGTCGCCGAGGGAGGGGTCGTTGGTGACCAGCGTGGCGATGTTGGTGATGGCGGTGCTGCTGCTCATGGTGTCGTCCTCGTGGGGTTCGGCGTTCCTCAGCCCCGCAGGGCTTCGACGGCGGCGGCCAGCGCCTGCGGTACGTCCGGCACGCGCGTGTGCGCCCCGTCGCGTACGACGTGCCGGCCGCCCACGACCGTGTGCCGTACGTCGGCCGCGCCCGCCGCGAATACGGCCGTCTCGGCGCCGAGCCTGGGCAGCGGGCCGGCCGTCCTGACCGAGTCCAGGGCGATCGTCGTCAGGTCGGCGAGCGCGCCGGTCTCGATGGTGCCGGCCTCGTCCCAGCCGAGGGCGGCGTGGCCGTCGGCGGTGGCCGCGCTCAGCAGTGCGGCGGCCGTCCAGTGGCCCCGGGTGCGGGTGCGCAGCCGCTCGTTCAGCTCCATCGCGCGCGCCTCTTCGAGCAGGTCGATGACGGCGTGGCTGTCGGAGCCGAGGGAGAGCGGGGAGCCGGCCCGCTGGAGGGCGGCGGCCGGGCCGATGCCGTCGGCCAGGTCCCGCTCGGTGGTGGGGCACATGCAGGTGCCGGTGCCCGAGCGGCCGAGCAGGGCGATGTCCTCGTCGGTGAGGTGGGTGTTGTGCACACCGGTGGTGCGCGGCCCGAGGACACCGTGGTCGGCGAGGAGCCGGGCGGGCGTGCGGCCGTGGGCGGCGAGGCAGGCGTCGTTCTCGGCGGTCTGCTCCGACAGGTGCACGTGCAGCGGTGCCCGCCGCTCCTCGGCCCAGCGGGCCACGATCCCCAGCTGCCCCGCGGGGACGGCCCGTACGGAGTGGATCGCCGCCCCGATCCGTGCGTGATCCCGCTCCTTGAGAACTGCACAGCGTTCGGCCCAGGCCTCCGCGCTGCCGTCGGAGAAGCGCAGCTGGTGGGTGGTGGGCGGCTCGCCGAAGCCGGCCGAGAGGTAGCAGGTGTCCAGCAGGGTGATCCGGATGCCGGCCTCGGCGGCGGCGGCGATCAGCGCCTCGCCCATGGCGTTGCGGTCGGCGTAGGGGGTGCCGCCGGGCGCGTGGTGCACGTAGTGGAACTCGCCGACGCAGGTGATGCCGGCCAGCGCCATCTCGGCGTACACCGCGCGGGCGAGGGCGTGATAGGTCTCCGGGGTCAGCCGCTCGGCGACGGAGTACATCACCTCGCGCCAGGTCCAGAAGGTGCCGGAGCCGACCTGGACCGTGCCGCGCAGCGCCCGGTGGAAGGCGTGGCTGTGGGCGTTGGCCAGGCCCGGCAGGGTCAGCCCGCGCAGCACCTCGGCGCCGGGCGGCGGCGCGGGGACGTCGGTGCGGACGGCGGTGATCCGGCCGTCCGCCGTGTCGAGGGCCACGCCCGGCTCGACATAGCTGCCGAGCCAGGCGTGCTCCAACCAGTAGGTCGCCTTGGTCACCTGCGGGCCAGCCCTTCCAGTACGTCGGCGAGTGCGTGCACCCCGGCCACGCAGTCGTCCTCGGCCGCTGACTCGGCCGGGGAGTGCGAGACACCGGTGGGGTTGCGTACGAACAGCATGGCGGTCGGGATGCGCCCGGAGAGGATCCCGGCGTCGTGTCCGGCGCCGGTGCCGAGGACGGGCACCTTCAGGCCGGTGTCCAGGGCGAGGATGCGGCCGAGTTCGTCCCGCAGGGCGTGGTCGAACTCCACGACCGGCGTGAAGGACTCCCGGACGACGTCGAGATCGATGCCGTGCGCGGCGGCGTACTCGCGCGCGGCCTTCTCCACTCCCCCGACGACCGTGTCCAGGGTCTCCTGGTCGGCGGCGCGGGAGTCGAGCCAGCCGCGCACCAGGGAGGGGATGGCGTTGACGCCGTTCGGCTCGACGGCGATCTTCCCGAAGGTGGCGACGGCGCCGGCGAGCGCGGCCTCCCGGCGGGCGGCGAGCACGGTCTCGGCGTACGACAGCATCGGGTCGCGCCGGTCGGCGAGCCGGGTGGTGCCGGCGTGGTTGGCCTCGCCGCGGAAGTCGAACCGCCACCGTCCGTGCGGCCAGATGGCGCTGGCGATGCCGACCGGGTCGCCGGAGAGGTCCAGCGCGCGGCCCTGTTCGACGTGCAGCTCCACGAAGGCGCCGATCCGGGCCAGCCGTTCGGGGTCGGGCCCGATGGCCTCGGGGTCGTACCCGGCGTCGGCCATGGCCCGCGGCAGGCTGATCCCGTCCCCGTCGGTGAGCCGGTGCGCCTGCTCGGCGGTGAGCTGCCCGGCGGTGAGCCGGGAGCCGACACAGGCGAGCCCGAACCGGGCGCCCTCCTCGTCGCCGAAGTTGACGAGGGCCAGCGGCCTGTCGAACCGGGCTCCCCTGCCGCGCAGTTCGTCCAGCGCGGCGAAGGAGGACACGACACCGAGGGGCCCGTCGAAGGCGCCGCCGTCCGGCACCGAGTCCAGGTGGGACCCGGTGACGACGGCGTCGCCCGCGGCCGGGTCACCGAGCCAGGCCCACTGGTTCCCGTTCCGGTCGACCTCGTAGCCGAGCCCGCGCGCCTCGGCCTGCGCCTTGAACCAGTCCCGGCACTCGGCGTCGGCACCGGTCCAGGCGTAGCGCCGGTAGCCGCCGGAGTCGCGGTGGCGTCCGATCGGGAGCAGGTCGGCCCACATCTCCTGGAAGGAGGGTGCGCCGGGCGGCGGCGGGACCTCCACCGCCGGAGCGTCGCCGTGCCGTCCTTCGCTGACGGTCACGCCTGCTCGTCCTCACGCATCGGCACCCGGACCCCGCGCTCCTGCGCGACGGACTCCGCGATGTCGTACCCGGCGTCCACGTGCCGGATGACGCCCATGCCGGGGTCGTTGGTGAGCACGCGCCGGATCTTCTCGCCGGCGAGCTCGGTGCCGTCGGCCACCGTGACCTGGCCGGCGTGGATGGAGCGGCCCATGCCGACGCCGCCGCCGTGGTGGATGGAGACCCAGGACGCGCCGGAGGCCACGTTGACCATGGCGTTCAGCAGCGGCCAGTCGGCGATCGCGTCGGAGCCGTCGAGCATGGCCTCGGTCTCGCGGTACGGGGAGGCGACGGAGCCGCAGTCCAGGTGGTCGCGGCCGATGGCCAGCGGGGCCGCCAGCTCACCGCTCGCCACCATGTCGTTGAAGCGCTCGCCGGCCTTGTCCCGCTCGCCGTAGCCGAGCCAGCAGATGCGGGCGGGCAGGCCCTGGAAGTGGACGCGCTCGCCGGCCAGCTTGATCCAGCGGTGCAGCGACTCGTTCTCCGGGAAGAGGTCGAGGATCGCCTTGTCGGTCTTGTGGATGTCGGAGGCCTCGCCGGACAGGGCGGCCCAGCGGAAGGGGCCCTTGCCCTCGGAGAAGAGCGGGCGGATGTAGGCGGGGACGAAGCCGGGGAAGGCGAACGCCCGGTCGTACCCGGCGAGCTGGGCCTCGCCGCGGATCGAGTTGCCGTAGTCGAAGACCTCGGCGCCGGCGTCCATAAAGCCGACCATGGCCTCGACGTGCTTCGCCATGGCCTCGCGGGCGCGGGCGGTGAAGCCCGCCGGGTCCTTGGCGGCGGCGTCGGCCATGTCCTCGAAGGCGATGCCGACGGGGAGGTAGGCGAGCGGGTCGTGGGCCGAGGTCTGGTCGGTGACGATGTCGATGGGCGCGTTCATCGCGAGCAGCTGCGGGACCAGCTCGGCCGCGTTGCCGAGGACGCCGATGGACAGCGGGCGGCGGGCGTCGCGGGCCTCGGTGGCCAGCTGGAGCGCGTGGTCGAGGCTGTCGGCCTTGACGTCCAGGTAGCGGTGCTCGATGCGGCGGTCGATGGCGCGCGGGTCGCAGTCGATGCAGATCGCGACGCCGTCGTTCATGGTCACGGCGAGGGGCTGGGCGCCGCCCATGCCGCCGAGTCCGGCGGTGAGGGTGATGGTCCCGGCGAGGGTGCCGCCGAACTTCTTCGCGGCGACGGCGGCGAAGGTCTCGTAGGTGCCCTGGAGGATGCCCTGGGTGCCGATGTAGATCCAGGAGCCGGCGGTCATCTGGCCGTACATGGTCAGGCCGAGGGCCTCAAGACGGCGGAACTCCTCCCAGTTGGCCCAGTCGCCGACCAGGTTGGAGTTGGCGATGAGGACGCGCGGGGCCCACTCGTGGGTCTGCATCACGCCGACCGGGCGGCCGGACTGGACCAGCATGGTCTCGTCCTGCTTGAGGGTCCGCAGGGTGCGGACCATGGCGTCGAAGGAGCGCCAGTCACGGGCGGCCTTGCCGGTGCCGCCGTAGACGACGAGCTTGTCGGGGTGCTCGGCGACCTCGGGGTCGAGATTGTTCTGCAGCATGCGCAGAGCCGCTTCCTGCTGCCATCCCAGGGCGCTCAGTTCCGTGCCGCGCGGTGCTCGTACGGGGCGGGGTCCCGACATCGTCTGCCTCCTCCTGTGCCTACGTCTATTCACATCCTGTCCTTCTGAATAGAGCTAGTCAATACAGTGGCGCGGCCCCGTCGGCGCGCGGCGGGTGTTTGGCTGGACGCACGGGTAGCCGACACGGGACGGAGCAGCCGTGGAGCAGGAGCACACGCAGGAGCGCGAGCGGGAGCGGGAGCAGGGGCGCGAGCGGGGGCGGACGGCCGGGGACGCGGCCCGGGAGCGGGCGGACCGGCGGGACCGGGCGGTGCGGGCGGCCGTCGGGCAGGGCCTGCTGGGACCGGAGGCGGCCGTGGTGGGGCTGCTGGACGTCACCGGCATCCGGGAGTCGGCGGCGGCGCTGCGGGCGGCCTTCGACGCGGTGACCGCACCGGGCACCCCGGTGCTGCACGCCTTCGCGGTGAAGGCGACCCCGCTGGTGCCGGTGGTGCGGCTGCTGCACGAGGCGGGCATCGGGGCGGAGGTGGCGAGCCCCGGGGAGCTGGCGCTGGCACGGGCGGCCGGGGTGCCGCCGGAGCGCACGGTGCTGGACTCCCCGGCGAAGACCCCGGCGGAGCTGCGCGAGGCGCTCGCCCTCGGGGTCGCCGTGAACGCGGACAACCCGCAGGAGCTGGCCCGGCTGGACGCCCTGGCCGGCGCGGCCCCCACCCGGTCCCCGCTCGGGCTCCGGGTCAACCCGCAGATCGGCGGCGGCACGATCGGGGCGACCTCCACGGCGACCCGGACCTCGAAGTTCGGGGTGGCGCTGCGGGACGAGGGGGCGCGCGCCTGGGTGGTCCAGGCGTACGCGGCGCGGCCCTGGCTGACCCGGCTGCACGCGCACACCGGTTCGCAGGGCATCCCGCTGCCGCTGCTGGCCCAGGGGGTGGCGGAGGTGTACGCGCTCGCGGAGGAGATCAACGCGGCTGCCGGGCGGCGGCAGGTCGACACCGTCGACATCGGCGGCGGGCTGCCGGTGAACGTCGCCTCGGAGGAGACGGCGCCGACGTACGCGCGGTACGCGCGGCTGCTGGCCGCCGAGGTGCCGGGGCTGTTCGACGGGCGGTACGGCCTGGTGACCGAGTTCGGGCGGTCGCTGCTGGCCAAGCACGGGACGGTGGTGGCCCGGGTGGAGTACGCCAAGCGCGCGGGCGGCCGGCGGATCGCGGTGACGCACGCGGGCGCGCAGGTGGCGGCGCGGACGGTGTACGCGCCGCAGGCGTGGCCGCTCAGGATCGCCGCGTACGACGGCGCGGGGCGGCCGAAGACGGGGCCGGGGACGGTCCAGGACGTGGCGGGGCCCGCCTGCTTCTCGGGCGACCTGCTCGCCGAGGGACGCACCCTGCCCCCGCTGGAGCAGGGCGACTACGCGGCGGCACTGGACACGGGCGCGTACTACTTCGCCCACCACTACGCCTACAACTCCCTGGCCCGGCCGGGCGTCTACGGCTTCGCGCCGGACGGCGCGGGGGGCGTCGCCTTCGCGGCTGTACGGGAGCCGCAGACCATCGCGGAGGTGGTGGCGGAGTCCGGCGGGGCGCACGCGTCCGCGCTCACCACCCTGTAGGCGCCCGGGAGCCGTTGACACACCCCGGCCGCCTCTCGAACAAATGGATCAACGGCCCGGGAACACACGTCAGTTGAGCAACACTAGTACGCCGGACGCATGTTCCACCGGAAAATGCCAAAGGCCTCACTCCCCGCGCACACGTTGCGTAGTGTCGGCGTCACTCAGCCGGAGTCCCAGGCGGGAGGGGAGCCACGGTGCCCGGAATCGACGAGTGCTTACTGGAAGCGATGCGGCTGCCCGGTGCCCGGGGGGCCGCGCTGGTGGACTGGACGAGCGGACTGGCCCTCGGCACGGTCGGGGAGGCGCCCGGCGGCGACCATGAGACGACCGCCGCCGAGGCCGCCGAACTGGCCCGGATGGCGGCCGAACACGGCACCTTCGCGGCGCGCGGCGACGCGCCGCAGCCCGTGGAGGACGTGATCATCAGCAACGGGGACAGCTACCACCTGCTGCGCTTCGTGGACACGTCCTTCGACAGCAGCGTGTTCCTGCACCTGTGGCTGGGCCGCGAGGAGGGCAATCTCGCGCTCGCCCGGATCCGGCTCGGCGAGATGGCCGCCCGGCTGGTGCTGGGATGACCGTGGTCAGGACCCCGCCGCCGGCCCTGCCGGTACGGGACAAGCGGGCCCCGCGCGCGCTGTCCCCGATGCTGACCCGGCTCGCCGAGGAACGGGCCACCGGCGTCCTGGTCCGCGAGCACGGCGTCCTGCATCTCGCCGAGGGCCGGGTGGTGCACGCCGAGAGCCCGCTCGCCCCCGGCATCGACGTGCTCCTCACGGCCCACGGCACCCTCGCCGGCGCCGCCTGGCAGCAGGCGGCGGCCCGTACCCCGGGCCCGCCGCACGCGGCCGAACTCCTGCTGCGCTCCGGGGTGCTGCCCACCGGCGCGCTGGAGCTGTGCCACCTGGACGCGCTGTACGACGCCGGCTACTTCGCGCTGGCGCCGAGCAGCACCCCGGGCCGGTTCCGCTACGACCACACGCCCCGGCTCGGCCCGCTGCCCTCGGTCCCGGTCGTCGCGCTGGAGCGCGAGACGCTGCGCCGCCGGCTGCTGCTGCACCGGCTGTGGCCCGACCCGGCCGCCGACAGCGCCCCGCTGATCCGCGCGGACCCGGCGGCGGGCCGCGCGCGGGCCGTGCCGGTCACGCCCCGGCAGCGAGCGGTCCTGGACCGCGTGGACGGCGTGCGCACGGCCACCGACATCGCCAGGAACCTGGGCCGGCAGGCGTTCCACACGCTGGTCGACGTGCGCCGGCTCATCGCGGCCGGACATGTCGCGCCGGCCGCACCGGCCGCACCGGCGCCGCCCGTCCCCGTACCGCCGCCGGTCCACCAGGTCACCACCGACCCCGACATCGCGCTGCTGAAGAGGCTCAGGGATGCGCTGGAGGCGCTTTGAACGGCACCGCCCCGCCGAGAGGAGACACCTGATGGTGGCCGAAGACGACCTGCGCACCGTCCTGGACGAACTGCTCCGGCTGCGCACCCGGGTACCGCAGCTCACCGGCGCCCTCGCGGCCGGCGTCGACGGGCTCGTCGTCGCCCACGACACCCCCGGGGTCGATCCGGACGGCCTGGCCGCGCTGACCGCCGCGTCGCTCGGCGTCGCCGTCCGGGTCACCGACGCCACCGGGCACGGCGGCTTCCGGGAGCTGCTGGTGCGCGGCGAGCGCGGCTACATCGCCACCTACGCGGCCGGCCGGACCGCCGTCCTGACGCTGCTCGCCCAGGACCGGGTCAACGTCGGCCGGCTGCACCTGGAGGGCCGCCGGGCCGGCGCCCGCATCGGGGAGCTGCTGGACGCCGCCGAGGCCGCGGCCCGGGCCGTGTCCACGCCCGCCAGGACCCCACCCGTACGAACCCGCACCCCCCGCGCGCCCCGCACGGCGGCCGCCGAACCACGCACCACGACGGACAGCTGAGAGGACCACCATGGCCAACACCGAGACCGCACTGAAGGAAGCGCTCACCTCCATCGAGGGCGCCACCGGCGCCGCGCTCGTCGACTACACCAGCGGGATGGCGCTGGGCACGATGGGCGGCAGCAAGAGCTTCGACCTGAACGTGGCCGCCGCCGGCAACACCGATGTGATCCGCGCCAAGATGCGCACGATGGAGCACCTCGGCCTCAAGGCCGAGATCGAGGACATCCTGATCACGCTGTCGGACCAGTACCACCTGATCCGCCTGCTCAAGGGCCGCGGCGGCAACGGCCTCTTCCTCTACCTGGTCCTGGACGCGAGCCGGGCCAACCTCGCGATGGCCCGGCACCAGCTGAAGAGGATCGAGGAGGACCTGGAGGTCTGACGGCCTATCGGGCCGGCTCGGCGGTACGGCGGCGGGCCCCGCCCGGGGCGGCGTCGCCGGCCGCGACGCCCGTACCGCGCAGGCCCTTCACGGCCTTGCCCACCGGGCCGCCGCCGCGCCGGCCGAGCCAGTCGACGCGCACCCACAGCAGCGTCTGGCCGGCCCGCTCCAGCCGCCCGAGCCAGGCGGCCTTCAGCCGCAGCCCGGTGCCGAGCCCGGCCAGCAGCATGCCGCCGGCCGCGGGCACGGCGAAGGCGGAGCCGAGCGCGACCGCCCAGCCGAGCAGCAGCAACCAGCGGTGCCCCCGGCGCCAGACGCGCACGGTCACCGCCCGGTCCTGCAGCACGTCGTACTTGCCCGCGCGGGCCGCCCCGCGGGCGAGGGCGGTGTACCGGCCGCGCCGGGCCAGCGCCACGGCGGCGGCGCCGACCAGGAACAGCGCCGCTCCGGCCAGCACCCCGATCCGGCGCCCGGTCACGCCCTGCGGCGCCAGACCGATCCCGGCGGCGGCCACTCCGAGCCACCACAGCGGGGCGGCCCCCGCCCGTACGACGACGGCCAGCCGGGCCAGCCCCTGTCCTCCGCGCGCCACGTCACCCTCCCGTGTCACGTATCCACTCGGTCCTGTGTCTCGCACGGAACCTAGCGGCACAACGTGAGACGAGTCTGAGAGGACGGGCCCCGGAGTGTCACTCCACGAACAGCCCCCGGGCCGCCGCCCGTGTGTCGAACTCCTCCAGGCGGGCCTGGGCGTCCGGCAGGTCGTCGCAGAGCGCCTCCAGCAGCACCCGCCCGAGCAGCATCGGCGCGCACGCGGTGTCGAAGGCGAGCCCGGTGCCGACGGCGGCGGGCAGCAGCAGATCGGAGTACTTGGCGACCGGCGCGAACGCCGAGTCGGCGACCGTGACCACCGTCAGGCCCGCGTCCTTGGCGTAGGCGAGGCAGTCCACGACCTCGCGCGGATGCCGGGGCAGCGCGAAGCACAGCAGGGCGTCGGCACCGGCCCGGACGGCGGCGTCGATGCGGTCGTGGATCATCGTGCCGCCCTCGTTCAGCAGCCGGACGTCCGGGTGGACCTTGGCGGCGAAGTAGGCGAAGCCGTAGGCCTGGGAGGCGGCGGCGCGCAGGCCGAGCACCGGCAGCGGGCGGGAGGCGGCGAGGATCCGGCCGGCCCGCTGCACCGGGCGCGGGTCGGCGAGCAGCTCGGCGAGGTGCCTCAGGTTCTCGATCTCGGCCTCGACGGCCTGCTGGTACTCGTTGAAGGCCCCGGCGCCGGCGGCCGGTTCGGCCGGGACGACCTCGCGCAGGTGCCGGCGCAGCGCGGGATAGCCGTCGAAGCCGAGGGCGACCGCGAACCGGGTCACCGACGGCTGGCTGACCCCGGCCAGTTCGGCCAGCTCCACGCTGGACAGAAAGGGCACGTCGGCGGCCCGGCGCACCATGCTGTGCGCGATGCGGCGCTGGGTCGGCGTGAGCCGGTGGCCCTCGAAGAGCGCCTGCAACCGGTTGGCAGGGCTGTCGGTCGCGCTCATCACGTACTCCCCCTCCAGATCTCCTCGGACGCCCCGGGAGAGTACAGCGCCGAGGCATTGACAAACACCGGCCGCCTATTCAGACAGTGTGTCGCTGCATACCGTTATACAGCCCAGTGTGGGGAGAACGCATGGCACAGCTCGTGGAACTGCGCTCCATCGACGTCGTCCCGGACGACGAACGGCACGGTACGGCCTTCAGCCAGTTCACCCTGTGGCTCGGCGCCAACCTGCAGATCACGGCCGTCGTCACGGGCGCCCTCGCGGTCGTCTTCGGCGGCGACGTGGTGTGGTCCCTCGCCGGTCTGCTGCTCGGCAACCTGCTCGGCGGCGCGGTGATGGCCCTGCACTCCGCCCAGGGTCCGCGCCTCGGCCTGCCGCAGATGATCCAGTCGCGGGCCCAGTTCGGGGTGCGCGGGGCGGTCGTCCCGCTGCTGCTGGTGGTCGTGATGTACGTCGGCTTCTTCGCCTCGGGCAGCGTGCTCGCCGGGCAGGCGGTGGGCGAGCTGACCCATACGAACGACACCACCGGGATCATCGTCTTCGCGGCCGTCACGGCGGTCACGGCGACGGTCGGCTACCGGGTCATCCACACCCTCGGCCGGGTCGCCAGCGCGGTCTGCGCACTCGCCTTCGTCTATCTCGCCGTACGCCTCCTGGAGCGCGCCGACACCTCCGCGCTGCTGCACGACGCGCACTTCTCGCTGCCGATGTTCCTGCTGGCGATGTCCCTGTCGGCGTCCTGGCAGCTGGCGTTCGGGCCGTACGTGGCGGACTACTCGCGCTACCTGCCGCGCACGACGTCCACGAAGGCCACCTTCTGGTGGACCCTGTCCGGGTCGGCGCTGGGCAGCCAGTGGTCGATGACCTTCGGGGTGCTGGTCGCGGCCACGGCGGGCGAGAAGTTCCTGGACAGCCAGGTCGGCTATGTCGTCGCCCTCGGCGGCACCGGCCTGGTCGCGTCCTTCTTCTACTTCGTCATCGCGCTCGGCAAGCTCACCGTCAACGTCCTCAACACCTATGGCGGCTTCATGTCGATGGTGACCAGCGTGAGCGGCTTCCGGGGGCAGCGGCAGCTGTCCCGCGCCGGCCGCGCCGGGTACATCGCGCTGGTCATGGTCGCCGGCACGGCGGTGGCCCTGCTCGGCAAGGACAGCTTCCTGTCCTCCTTCAAGGACTTCCTGCTGTTCCTGCTGACGTTCTTCACGCCCTGGTCGGCGATCAACCTGGTCGACTACTACCTGATCTCCAAGGAGCGCTACGACCTCGTGGCCCTCTGCGACCCGCACGGCCGCTACGGCGCCTGGCGCTGGGACGCCCTCGCCGTCTACGCCGCCGGCCTCCTCGCCCAGCTGCCCTTCCTCGCCACCAGCTTCTACACCGGCCCGCTGGTGGACCCGCTCGGCGGCGCGGACATCTCCTGGATCATCGGCCTCGCCGTGCCGGCGCTGCTGTACTGGCTGGTCGCGCGCCGGAACGCGGGGGTCCTCCCTGACCCGGACCGGGGGGCTAGCCCCAGTGCGGCCCGGCACACGGTTCCCTAGGCTGACCGGCATGACCACACTCGATCCGCGGAACGTCGAACTCGACCTCGGGAAGGACCTCGACGCGACCGTGCGGGCCCGCAGGGAACTGGGCGAAGACTACGACTCCGCCCTGGTGGACTCCTTCCTTGAGAAGGTCGGGCAGCGGATCGACGACACGGTGGACCGCCGGGTGCGCCGCCGCCTCGCCGAGCAGCAGATGGCGACGGCCCGCGAGACCCGGCGGCCGAAGGCCGCCGACACCTGGCCCGAGCGCTACGGCTTCGCGCTGATCACGCTCGTCCTGGCGATCCCGCTGTCCGCGATCTCCGGCGCCTTCGCCGGGATGTCCGGGATGGTGGCCACCTGGATCGGCATCGTCGGCGTCAACGCGGTGCAGGCCGTGCGGCTCAACCCCGAGCTCCTCACCGGACGCTCCGGCCCGGACCGGTCCGCCGGGGACGACTGAGCGGACCGGCCGGCCCGGCACTCACGCCTGCCGGGTCGGCAGCACCATGATCTGGCGGAGGTTGACGTGCCGGGCGCGGCTGGTCACGTAGGCGACGACGTCCGCGACCTCCGCCGCCGAGAGCGCGCCGACCTCCGCCAGCATGCCGTCCAGCTGCCCGGTCAGCTCCGCGCTGTCGATGTGCGACTTCAGCTCGGTCTCGGTCAGCCCCGGCTCGATGTTGGTGACCCGCACGTCCCGCGGCCCGAACTCGCCGCGCAGGGACTGCGAGAGATAGGTGACGGCCGCCTTGGTCGCCCCGTACACCGCGTAGTTGGGGAAGGGGATGTGGGCGCCGATGGAGGAGATGTTGACCAGGTCGGCGGTGTGCCCGCCGGCCGCGGCGGCCAGCAGGTCGGCGCTGAAGGCGCGGACGACCCGCAGCACCCCGGCCACGTTGGTGTCGAGCATCCGCTGCCACTCGTCGAGCCGGCCCTCCTCGACCGGGTTCGGCAGCATGACTCCGGCGTTGTTGACGACGAGGTCGACGGGCCCGAACGCCTGATGGATCCGGTCCCGGGCGGCCTGCACGGAGGCGTCGTCGGTGACGTCGGCGGCCACGGCGAGCGCTCGGCCGCCGCCGGCCGCGATCTTCTCCGCCAGCGCGTCGAGCCGGTCGGTACGCCGGGCGAGCAGCGCCACCCGGGCGCCCTCGGCGGCGAGGTGCAGGGCGACGGCCTCGCCGATGCCGCTGGCGGCTCCGGTGACGACGGCGGTACGGCCGGACAGGTCGGTGTACGACATGGGAGTTCCCTCGGGGAGTGCTGGCCGGGGCGGCTCCCCGGCGGCTGACACCACTGTCACCGCGTCCCGCCGCCGCACCCAGGGATGCGCTTTTCCTGGGTACGGCAGTACCAGGACGGGACGGCGCGGCTCCCCTACGCTCGAAGACATGACGACCGGGGACTGGACCGAAGCCGAGGCGGGCGACTTCCTGCGCTCGCGCCGCGCACGCATCAGGCCCGAGGAGGTGGGGCTGCCCGCGCACGGGCGGCGCCGGGTGCCGGGCCTGCGCCGCGAGGAGGTGGCGCAGCTCGCGGGCGTCAGCGTCGACTACTACATCCGGCTGGAACAGGGCCGGGGGACGAGCGTCAGCGACGCCGTCCTGGACTCGGTCGCGCGGGTGCTGCGGCTGGACGAGACCGAGCACGCGTATCTGCGTACGGTGGCGCGTCCGCGCAGGCGGCGCGCGAAGCCGGATCCCGCGCCCCGCGTGCGCCCCGGCGTCCAGGCCCTCCTCGACGGCATGGACCGCACCCCGGCGCTCGTGCTGGACGCCCGCATGGACGTCCTGGCCTGGAACGCGCTCGGCGACGCGGTGAACGGCTTCAGCCGGATGACGGCGGCCGGGCGGAACATGCCGCGGCAGGTCTTCCTCGACCCGGGCGCCCGGGACCTCTACCCCGAGTGGACGGCGGTGGCCGCCCAGACGGTGGCCCATCTGCGGCTGAACGCGGGCCGGTACGCCGACGACCCCGTCCTGTGCGCGCTGGTCGGCGAACTGTCGCTGAAGAGCGAGGACTTCCGCCGGCTGTGGGCGGACCACGAGGTCAGGGAGTGCGCGTACGGCGTGAAGCAGATCCGGCACCCGGTCGCGGGCCTGCTGACCCTGCCGTACGAGACCCTGACGGTCCCGGCGGAGCCGGCCCAGACGATCGTGGCGTACGTCCCGCGGGCCGGCTCGGAGACGGCGGAGCGGCTGGCGCTGCTGGCGAGTTGGGAGTCGGCGGGCGCCCGCTGAGGGCCCGGCCGAAGAGCGCCGGCGGGAGCCGGGCGGAGCGGGGAGGAGTTTGCGCGGGGACCGCCGCACCCCCGTTGCCGGGGGGCGGGACGACGGCGGTCCCCGCGAGGGACGCGGGCCGGGTCAGGCCGGGCTTGCGCGTCCGTGGCGTCCATGGAGGTCCGGGAGCCGCTCCGGAGGTCCTTGGCGCCGTTCGGTGCCGGTCCGGGCGGGGAGCCGATCCCGCCCTGCCGACACCTCTACTGTGCCGGACCCGTGTTAAGCGGGTGCTGCGCGCACATGACACGCTCGTACCGCTTACGGAACGGCTCGATCGGCCCAGGTCACCGTAAGTTCGCCGGGGTCACGGACGGTTCACCGGGCGTTTGCTACTTGTTGCCGCCCTTGGCCAGGAACGCCAGCAGGTCCTGCCGACTGATCACGCCGGTCGGCTTGCCCTCGACCAGGACGATCGCCGCGTCCGCCGTACCCAGCACCTGCATCAGGTCGCCGACCGGCTCGCCGGAGCCGACCTGGGGCAGCGGGGCGCACATGTGCTTCTCCAGCGGGTCCTCCAGCGAGGCGCGCTTGCTGAACAGGGCGTCCAGCAGCTCCCGTTCCACCACGGAGCCGACGACCTCGGCGGCCATCACGTCCGGGTGGCCGGCGCCGGGCTTGACGACCGGCATCTGCGAGACGCCGTACTCGCGCAGCACCTCGATGGCCTCGCCGACGGTCTCCTCCGGGTGCATGTGCACCAGGGACGGGATGGAGCCGCCCGCCTTGTCGCTGAGGACGTCGCCGACGCGGGCGCTGGGGCCCGTGTCCTCCAGGAAGCCGTAGTCGGCCATCCACTCGTCGTTGAAGATCTTGCTCAGGTAGCCGCGCCCGCTGTCCGGGAGCAGGACGACCACGACGTCGTCCGGGCCGAGCCGCTCGGCGACCCGCAGCGCGGCCACGACGGCCATGCCGCAGGAGCCGCCCACCAGCAGGCCCTCCTCCTTGGCCAGGCGGCGGGTCATCTGGAAGGAGTCCTTGTCGGACACGGGGACGATCTCGTCCGCGACGGTGCGGTCGTAGGCGGTCGGCCAGAAGTCCTCGCCGACGCCCTCGACCAGGTAGGGCCGCCCGGAGCCGCCGGAGTACACCGAGCCCTCGGGGTCGGCGCCGATGACCTTGACCCGGCCTTCGCTGGCGTCCTTCAGATAGCGGCCGGTGCCGGAGATGGTGCCGCCGGTGCCCACGCCCGTCACGAAGTGGGTGAGCTTGCCCTCGGTCTGCTCCCACAGTTCGGGGCCGGTCGAGTGATAGTGGGAGAGCGGGTTGTTGGGGTTGGAGTACTGGTTGGGCTTCCAGGCACCCGGGGTCTCACGGACCAGCCGGTCGGAGACGTTGTAGTAGGAGTCCGGGTGCTCGGGCGCCACGGCGGTCGGGCACACGACGACCTCGGCGCCGTACGCGCGCAGCACGTTGATCTTGTCGGTGCTCACCTTGTCGGGGCACACGAAGATGCACTTGTAGCCCTTCTGCTGGGCCACGATGGCGAGGCCCACACCGGTGTTGCCACTGGTCGGCTCGACGATCGTGCCGCCCGGCTTGAGCTCGCCGCTCTGCTCGGCCGCCTCGATCATGCGCAGGGCGATGCGGTCCTTCACGGAGCCGCCCGGGTTGAAGTACTCCACCTTGGCCAGGACGGTGGCCTGGATGCCCTTGGTCACGTTGTTGAGCCGCACCAGCGGGGTGTTGCCGACGAGGCTGATCATCGAGTCGTGGAATTGCACCGTTGTCTCCGGTCGCTGCAAAAGGTGTGTTTGTAGTGGTGTCGCCAGCCTAAGGCCAGCGGTGTGGCCGGTGTGGCCGTTCACTCCCCGTTGAGATTGGCACACGGCCTGTACGGGGCAAGGAGTGGATGTAGGGCTACGAGGAGGTGGCGGCGACGCATGACGAGCATGTCGAGGGCACGGGTGGCCCGGCGTATCGCGGCCGGGGCGGCGTACGGCGGCGGCGGCGTGGGGCTCGTCGGCGCGGCGGCCGTCGGCCTGGTGCTGGCGGAGGTGCGGCTGGCGCGGCGCCATGTGGGCAACGGCAGCAGCGGCCGGGTACCGGCGGCCGACGGGGTGTACGGCCACGCGTACGACATCCCCGGCGAACCACCGCTGCGCCTCGCCCTGCTCGGCGACTCCACGGCCGCGGGACAGGGGGTGCACCGGGCGGGCCAGACGCCAGGGGCGCTGGTGGCCTCCGGGCTCGCGGCGGTGGCGGAGCGGCCGGTGGACCTGCGGAACGTGGCGCAGCCGGGGGCCCAGTCCGACGACCTGGACCGCCAGGTCGCGCTGGTGCTGTCCTCCCCGTTCCCCGTCCCCGACGTGTGCGTGATCATGATCGGCGCGAACGACGTGACCCACCGGATGCCGCCGACCCGCTCGGTACGGCACCTGTCGGCGGCGGTACGGCGGCTGCGCACGGCCGGTGCCGAGGTGGTGGTGGGCACCTGTCCCGACCTCGGCACGATCGAGCCGGTGCAGCAGCCGCTGCGGTGGCTGGCCCGGCGGGCGTCGCGGCAGCTGGCGGCGGCCCAGACGATCGGGGTGGTGGAGCAGGGCGGGCGCACGGTGTCGCTGGGTGACCTGCTCGGCCCGGAGTTCGAGGCGAATCCGCGGGAGCTGTTCGGGCCGGACAACTACCACCCGTCGGCGGAGGGCTACGCCACGGCGGCGATGGCCGTCCTGCCCACGGTGTGCGCGGCACTGGGGCTGTGGCCCGCCGAGGAGGAGCGGCCCGACCTGTCCCGCCGCGAGGGCTTCCTGCCGGTGGCCCGCGCCGCGGCGGAGGCCGCCTCGGAGGCCGGCACCGAGGTCACGGCGGCGATGCCGACGGGCCCCCGCGGACCATGGGCCCTCCTCAAGCGCAGGCGCCGGCGCCGCGTGCCGGAGGCCGAACCGGCGACCCCGTCCCTCTGACCTGGCTTTTCCCTTCGGCCAGCGGTCCCGGGCGGCCGAACCCGCGCCGTCCGGGTCCCGGGGCGTCCGCATCGACCAAGCAAGCGCTTAGAAAACTGCGGTCAGTGTCACACCACCGCACCGGTGACCTGGACCATACGTACGGGTAACTTCCGAACCGGCCTTGCCCGAAATCCCCGTTCACTGGAGCCGTGATGCCCGAAGCCGTCATCGTCTCGACCGCCCGCTCCCCCATCGGCCGCGCCGGCAAGGGTTCCCTCAAGGACCTGCGCCCCGACGACCTGACCGCGACCATCATCGAGGCGGCGCTCGCCAAGGTCCCCGAGCTGGACCCCAGGGACATCGACGACCTGATGCTCGGCTGCGGCCTGCCCGGCGGCGAGCAGGGCCACAACCTCGGCCGGATCGTCGCCGTGCAGATGGGCATGGACCACCTGCCGGGCTGCACGGTCACCCGCTACTGCTCCTCCTCGCTGCAGACCTCCCGCATGGCCCTGCACGCCATCAAGGCCGGCGAGGGCGACGTCTTCATCTCGGCCGGTGTCGAGACGGTCTCCCGCTTCGCCAAGGGCAGCTCCGACGGCCTCCCGGACACGCACAACCCCCTCTTCGCCGAGGCCGAGGCCCGTACCGCCGCCGTGGCCCAGCAGGAGGGCACCACGTGGCACGACCCGCGCGAGGACGGGCTGGTCCCGGACGCCTACATCGCGATGGGCCAGACCGCCGAGAACCTCGCCCGCTGGAAGGGCATCAGCCGCGAGGAGCTTGACGAGTTCGGCGTCCGCTCGCAGAACCTCGCCGAAGAGGCCATCAAGGCCGGCTTCTGGGAGCGCGAGATCACTCCGGTGACCCTCCCCGACGGCACGGTGGTCAGCAAGGACGACGGCCCGCGCGCCGGCGTCACCCTGGAGGGCGTGGCGGGCCTCAAGCCGGTCTTCCGCCCGGACGGCCTCGTCACCGCCGGCAACTGCTGCCCGCTCAACGACGGCGCCGCCGCCCTCGTGATCATGAGCGACACCAAGGCCCGCGAGCTGGGCCTGACCCCGCTCGCCCGGATCGTGTCCACCGGCGTCTCGGGCCTGTCCCCCGAGATCATGGGCCTCGGCCCGGTCGAGGCGAGCAAGCAGGCCCTGCGCCGCGCCGGCCTGACCATCGACGACATCGACCTGGTCGAGATCAACGAGGCCTTCGCCGCCCAGGTGATCCCCTCCTACCGCGACCTCGGCATCGACATCGACAAGCTGAACGTCAACGGCGGCGCCATCGCCGTCGGCCACCCCTTCGGCATGACGGGCGCCCGGATCACCGGCACGCTCATCAACTCGCTCCAGTGGCACGACAAGCAGTTCGGCCTGGAGACGATGTGCGTCGGCGGCGGCCAGGGCATGGCGATGGTCATCGAACGCCTGAGCTGACCCACCGTCCGTGGCGGGCCGGGCACGCCCCGTCGTGGAAGGGCCCGCGATCGCGGAAACCCCGCGGTTCTGGGCCCTTCTGTGATCCAATCTCCCCCAGGATGTGACCTATCTCGCCCACCGGGCACATCGGTGCAGGTCAACGCAGTTCAGCACGGCCCACGACGAAACCATGAGGGCAAAGTCCTGTCCGATTCGTGACGTTACGCACTGACAGCTGGATAGTCCGCCCTTCAAGCTGATGTAGGAAGTCGGGGGTCGACTTTGAACCGGGAGTATGTCAGTGAGCGCCATGCCGATCGCCCTGCTGCTCACCACGGCTGCCACGGGCGCCGTGGGCGTCGCCGTCCTGCGCACCGTGCTGAAGCTGCGCCGCCAGCTCACCGAGTTGCAGCGGCAACTCGCTGAGAACCAGGCGGCCACCACGCGTGCCCTGCTGCCGAACGCCCGCTCCACCGCCGACGCCGAGCAGATACGCGCCGCGGTGGCCGAGGCGCTCGCCGAGGAGCGGGAGCGCGAGCTGGCCGAGGCGCGCGCCTTCTGGGCGGCGCAGGAGGCCCGTGACGCCTCCGACGCGCCCTCGCTGTTCGGCCTGCCCGAGACCGAGATGTTCCTGCCCCGGCAGGCGGATTTCGTGGGCGTGGAGTCGCTGGAGCCGGTGGCCGAGCCGAGCGTCGAGGCCGACGAGTTCTCCGGGGACTCCCCCGAGCTGGCCGCGGCCCGCCGCCGGCACCCCTCGCACCCCGACTTCGTCCCGGTGCAGTCGCCGGTCGTGAACGACCACGAGCGCACGGTGACCGCCCTGGAGCAGCTCGCCGCCGACCAGGTCGGACTCTCCGATGTCCGCCCCGGCCCGCTGGGCACGCTCGACGTCTATGTCTTCGCCGACGGCACCACCCTGTGCATGACCCCGGGCCACCGCGAGACGGCGGAACGTCTGGCGGCGGCCCTGAAGTCGGGCGAGGCCCCGTACCTGCTGGGCGGCTCGGGCATCGCCGGCGCCTACACGCTGACCTTCGCCTGCGGCGAGGAGATGGTCTACGTCCTGGCCGACCGGGTCATCGCGTCCCTCTGACGGCCCTCACACCCCCGCCCGCTGCCGCGCCTCCTCCACCAGCCGCACCGCCTCGGCGACTTGCTCGTCGCTCTCCAGCACGACGGCCAAGTCGTGCGCGGCCACCAGGATCTGGTCGGCCACGGCGAACATTCCCGCGTCCGGCATCTCCCGGGGCTCGGCCCCGGGTGCCTCGACACGCTGGGCCCAGCCGGCCAACTGCCGGGCCAGTCCGAGCGCCTCCGCCGCCGCGCTGCGTTGCAGCCGGCTCTGCGGTGCCGCCCGCAACCGGTCGGCGAAGTGATCCACTGCTTTGGTCAAGGGCGTCGTATCAACCACGCGCCGAGCGTAACGCGCCGCACTGTTGCCAATACGCGAACGCTCAGGCACGGTGACGTGAAGGACCGGCCTACATCCCCTTTGCGTTCGGAGGCGCCGATGTCCCACGTCCTGTCCGAGGAGACCCACCGCAATCTGATCGCCCGCATTCCGCACTGCACCGGTCGTGAGATCTCCGACTGGCTGCGCACCGTCGAGGAAGGCCCCGCCCTCATCCGCTTCGAGGAGAAGGTCAGCTGGCTCCGGCACGAGTACGACCTGGCGTACGGACACGCCAAGGCGATCGTGCACGAGTACGACCTGAGGCGAGCGGCCCGCAACCTGCTGTGAACGCCGAAGGGCCCCGGGCGGTCGCCCGGGGCCCTGTGCACCGCCGGCGGTCACGCCGGCCGCCGGTGCGTCAGTCGTTGCTGCTGAAGATCGCCACCAGCCGCAGCATCTCCACGTAGATCCACACCAGGGTCATGGTGAGACCGAACGCGGCGAGCCAGGACTCGCTGCGCGGGGCGCCGTAGGCGATGCCGTCCTCGATCTGCTTGAAGTCGAGCGTCAGGAAGAACGCGCCGAGCACGATCGCGA
The DNA here is from genome assembly GCF_043079545.1 of Streptomyces sp. NPDC015171. Classification (NCBI taxonomy): domain Bacteria; kingdom Bacillati; phylum Actinomycetota; class Actinomycetes; order Kitasatosporales; family Streptomycetaceae; genus Streptomyces; species Streptomyces sp. NPDC015171. The sequence continues at coordinate 489,454 of NZ_JBIBUO010000005.1, read as the reverse complement.
TGATGCCGACGAGCGCGCCGAGCGGACCGAAGCTGCGCAGTCCGCCGTCGTCGGCGACACCGAAGGCGACCAGCAGCAGGTTGACCGCCATGACCACCAGGAAGGCCATCGCGATGGCGAGACCGATGCGGGCGTAGCGTGCGGTGACGCGGATCCAGCCGGCCTTGTAGATCAGCAGGGTCGCGCCCGAGACCGCCATGGTGCCGAGCACCGCCTGGAAGGGGGCGCCGCTCCAGCGGCTGTTGTACATCTCGCTGATGACGCCGAGGAAGACGCCCTCGAAGGCGGCGTACCCGAGGATCAGCGCGGGCGACGGGGTCCGCTTGAAGCTCTGGACCATCGCCAGGACGAACGCGATCAGCGCGGCGCCGATCGCCAGCCCGTAGCTCGTGCCCGAGACCGGCAGCAGCGCCCAGGCGAGGACCGCGCCGACGGCGACCGTGCCGAGCGTGATGGCCGAGCGGACGACGACGTCGTCCATGGTCATCCGGTCGGTGGTGGCCGGGGCCTGCGGCGGTGCGCCGTGCTGGACGTCCGTCTGTGCGTAGGGGTTCTGCGCGTAGGGATTCTGCGCGTAGGGGTTGCCCTGCGCGTGCCCGGCCTGCGGTGCGGTGTTGAAGCCGGCGTAGCCGTTGTCGCGGCTGAACCCCCGTCGCGAGAAGACCGGGTTGCTGCTCCTCATTTCACTCCTCCATGGCTGCCGAGCGCAGCGTTGGCCTCAAGAGTAATGGATTGGCAAAGGGCGGACCATGATACTTGAGGAGGATCTTTCCCCTGCCGTGCTGGGCAACACGCTACGCGGACGGCTGATTCCCGGCCATGGACGGGCCCCTAACCGGGCGGGAATCCCGTGTACGCCTCGGCCAGGTCGGTCTCGGCCGCGCGCGAGGAGGCGATCCGCTCCAGCCGGGCCAGCTGGAGACGGAGATCGAACGCGGTGGCGTCCGGGGGGCGGTGCAGCAGGGTCGTCATCTCGCAGGAGAACCGCTCGGCCTGCCAGACCCGGCGCAGACAGGTCGCCGAGTAGGCGTCGAGCAGTCCGGCGGATCCGGTCTCCTTCTCATGGACGAGCGCACGGGCGAGGGTCACCACATCGCCGACGGCGAGATTCAGCCCTTTGGCTCCGCTCGGCGGCACGATGTGCGCGGCGTCGCCGGCCAGGAAGAGCCGGCCGTGCCGCATCGGCTCGTGCACGAAGGAGCGCATGGGCGTGACCGACTTCTGGATGAGGGGGCCGCGCGCGAGGCGCCAGTCGTCGCCGGTCTCGAAGCGGCGCTCCAGCTCGTCCCAGATCTCCCGCTCGCTCCACCGCCCGGCGTCCGTCCCGGCGGGCACCTGGAGATAGAGCCGGGAGACGGAGGGCGACCGCATGGAGAGCAGGGCGAAGCCGCGCTCGTGGCGGGCGTAGACGAGTTCGTCGTGCGAGGGCGCGACATCGGCGAGGACGCCGAGCCAGGCATAGGGGTACGTCCGCTCGTACACCCGGCGGACCTCGGCGGGGAAGGCCGAGCGCGCCACGCCCCAGAAGCCGTCGCAGCCGACGGCGTAGTCGCACTCCAGCACCTCCTCGCGCCCCTGGTGCCGGAAGGAGATCCGCGGCCGGCCGCGCTCCGCGTCCCGCACGGCCAGCGCCTGCGCCTCGAACAGCAGCGGCCCGCCCTCCTTCAGCTGGAGCGCGATGAGGTCCTTGCAGACCTCCGTCTGGGCATAGACGGTCACGGAGCGGCCGCCGGTGAGCGCGGGCAGGTCGACGCGGTGCCGGCGCCGCTCGAAGCGCAGCTCGATCCCGTCGTGCCGCAGCCCCTCCCGGTCCATCCGCTCCCCGGCGCCGACGGCACGCAGCACGTCGGCCGTGCCCTGCTCCAGGACCCCGGCCCGCTGCCGGTGCTCGACATAGGCGCGGTCGCGGCTCTCCAGGACGACCGACTCGATCCCGGCGCGGTGCAGCAGCCGCGCGAGCAGCAGCCCGGCCGGCCCCGCTCCGATGATCCCGACGGTGGTGCGCATCGCCCGTCCCCTTCCACCCTGCTGTTCGCCTGGTGAAATTTCCTTCACTGACCGCCGAGCGTGAGTCTCCGGCCGCACGGGCACCGCTGTCAACGGTCCTGCGGCTGTTCTCAAGGGGGGGGTCGGAGGCGGAAGGTGCCCGGAGCCGGACTTGAACCGGCACGCCCGCGAAGGGGCAGCGAGGTTTAAGCTCGCCGTGTCTGCATTCCACCATCCGGGCAGGCCGTGGGCTCCGCATCGAGATTCCGAGCCTATCGGGACCCCTCCCCCGAACAGCGGACGGGTGGACCGATGTTGTCTTATTTTATTGAGGTCTGAGGGTGCATCAGCCCCCGGAACACGCCGTCCGCACTTGCCATCAGCGTGACGTGACGGGTGTGCGCCCGTACGCGAAATGACGGAATTTCACCGTCCGAACAAGGGCGCTCCACCTGTTCTCGACAGAGCCGCCCGCGCCGTCCGGCGCGAACGCCCTCTCAGGGTCGGCCGTCCTCCCCAGGTATGACACGGCGGCGTCCCGTCCGACCCCAGTCGCCCCCCGGAACGGGAGCAGCGGCTGACTCCGCGCGCGTTTCGCGCCGAGACGATGGAGCGGTCCCCAGGAACACACGCCGTCCCGACAGGAGCACCCTCCCGTGACCACCACACCCACCGCAGGCCGGACCACCGCCGTGGCCGCGCGCGCCACGGAGCTGTCGAAGATCTACGGGCAGGGTGAGACCCGGGTGGTCGCCCTCGACCGGGTCTCCGTCGACTTCCGGCAGGCGGAGTTCACCGCGATCATGGGCCCCTCCGGTTCCGGCAAGTCCACGCTGATGCACTGCGTGGCCGGCCTCGACACCTTCTCCTCCGGTTCGGTGCGCATCGGCGACACGGAGCTGGGCTCGCTGAAGGACAAGCAGCTCACCAAGTTGCGCCGGGACAAGATCGGCTTCATCTTCCAGGCGTTCAACCTGCTGCCGACGCTGACCGCCCTGGAGAACATCACCCTCCCGATGGACATCGCGGGCCGGAAGCCCGACCGGGCCTGGCTCGACCAGGTCATCCAGATGGTCGGACTCTCCGGGCGGCTGAGCCACCGGCCCTCGCAGCTCTCCGGCGGCCAGCAGCAGCGCGTGGCGGTCGCCCGTGCGCTCGCGTCGAGGCCGGACATCATCTTCGGTGACGAGCCGACCGGAAACCTGGACTCGCGCTCCGGCGCCGAGGTGCTCGGCTTCCTGCGCAACTCCGTGCGCGAGCTGGGCCAGACGGTGGTCATGGTGACCCATGACCCGGTGGCCGCCGCCTACGCGGACCGGGTGATCTTCCTGGCGGACGGCCGGGTCGTGGACCAGATGTACGCGCCCACGGCCGACTCCGTACTCGACCTCATGAAGCAGTTCGACGCGAAGGGCCGTACCAGCTGATGTTCCGCACCGCCCTGCGCAACGTTCTCGCGCACAAGGCCCGGCTCCTGATGACCGTGCTCGCCGTCATGCTCGGCGTCGCGTTCGTCTCCGGGACGCTGGTCTTCACCAACACCATCTCCGACGCCTACCAGAAGAGTTCCGCCAAGGGCTTCGACCGGGTCGACGTCGCCGTACGGGCGCAGTACCAGCACTCCGAGGGCGACAGGGTCGGCAAGGACCCCGAGCTGACCCAGGCCCTGCTCGACAAGGCCGCCAAGGTCCCCGGGGCCGCCTCCGCCACCGGTGTGGTCAGCGGCTTCACCGCTGTCGCCGACAAGGACGGCAAGCTCCTCGGCGGCGACTGGCAGTCCGCCGGCGGCAACTACTGGGGCACCCAGGATCCTCGTTACCCGCTGGTCAGCGGCCACGCCCCGCACGGCAGGGGCGAGGTGCTGCTCGACTCCAGGACCGCCGAGCGCGCCGGCTACAAGGTCGGCGACACCGTGCGGGTCTCCGTCGACGGGCCGGTCCTCGAACCGACCGTCAGCGGCATCTTCACCACCGACGACGGCAACGTCGCAGCGGGCGGCAGCCTCGCCCTGTTCGACACGCCGACCGCGCAGTCGCTGTTCGGCAAGAAGGGCACGTACGACGAGATCGACGTGCGGGCGGCGGCCGGCACCACCCAGGGCGCGCTCAAGGCCGCCCTGGACAAGGCGCTGCCGGCGAAGCTGGTGGAGACCACCACCGGCAAGCAGCTCGCCGACGACCAGGCCGAGACGATCGCCTCGTCGATGAGCGGTCTGAAGCAGGGCCTGCTGGTGTTCGCCGGGATCGCCCTGTTCGTCGGTACGTTCATCATCGCCAACACCTTCACCATGCTGGTCGCCCAGCGCACCAGGGAACTGGCCCTGCTGCGGGCCGTCGGCGCCTCCCGCCGGCAGGTCACCCGCTCGGTGCTGATCGAGGCGTTCGCGGTCGGCGCGGTCGCCGGTGTGACCGGTCTGGCCGCCGGCGTCGGCATCGGCGCGGGGCTGCGGAGCCTGCTGGGCTCCTTCGGCGCCGCCATGCCGGACGGGCCGCTGGTGATCACGCCGGGCACCGTGGCGACCGCGCTCGCGGTCGGCGTCCTCATCACCATGCTGGCCGCCTGGCTGCCCGGCCGCCGGGCCGCGAAGATCCCGCCCGTTGCGGCGATGAGCAGCGTGCACGCCAAGGCGACCGCCAAGTCGCTGGTGCTGCGCAACACGCTCGGCGCGCTGTTCGCCGCGGCCGGCATCGCGGTGGTCCTCGCGGCCACCTCGATGGACGGCTCGGACGGCCAGGCCCCCATGGGCATCGGCGCGGTCCTGCTCATCATCGGCGTGTTCATCCTGACCCCGCTGCTGTCCCGCCCGCTGATCGCGGCCGCCGCCCCGGTGCTGCGCGCGTTCGGTGTCTCGGGCAAGCTGGCCCGGCAGAACTCGGTGCGCAACCCGCGCCGTACGGCGGCCACCGCGTCCGCGCTGATGATCGGCCTGACGCTGATCACCGGTATGACGGTGATGGCGGGCAGCCTGCAGACGGCGATCGACAAGATGGCCAGCTCGGCGATCCGCGCGGACTACGTCGTCTCGATGGCCAACCGCGGCCCGCTCTCCCCCGACGTGGAGAAGAAGATCGCCGCGACCGACGGCGTCACCCTCAGCAGTCCGCTGCGCAACGCCGAGTCCCGCATCGACGGCGAGACCGAGTACCTGACCGGCGTCAACGGCGCGGCCATCGGCAAGCTCACGGACCTGAAGGTGGACGACGGTTCCTTCACGGTGGGCGGCACGCGGGTCGTCGTCGACAAGGACCGGGCCAAGTCGTTCGGCTGGAAGGCCGGTTCCCGGTTCACCGCCCACTTCGAGGACGGCAAGGCGCGGCAGCTGACCGTCGCCGGGGTCTACGAGGGCAACGACATGCTCAACGGGATCATCCTCGACAACAAGACCCTGACCCCGCACCTGAGCGACCCGTCCGACATGCAGGTCATGGTCAAGACGGCGGACGGCGCCAGCGCCGCGGCCAGGGACTCGCTGGAGAAGGCCCTCGGCACCAACCCGGCGATCAAGGTGCAGGACAAGCAGGACATCTCCAATGAGATCGGGCAGATGTTCACGATGATGCTGAACATGCTCTACGGCCTGCTCGGCATGGCGGTGATCGTCGCGGTGCTCGGCGTCATCAACACCCTGGCCATGTCCGTCTTCGAGCGCGCGCAGGAGATCGGCATGCTCCGGGCGATCGGCCTCGACCGCAAGGCGGTCAAGCGGATGGTCCGCCTGGAGTCCCTGGTGATCTCCCTGTTCGGCGGGGTGCTCGGCATCGGCCTCGGCGTGTTCTTCGGCTGGGCGGCCGGTCAGCTGCTGGGCACGAAGATGCCGACGTACGAACTGGTCCTGCCCTGGGCCCGGATCGCGGTCTTCCTGCTGCTGGCGGGCGCGGTCGGTGTCCTGGCCGCCCTGTGGCCGGCCCGCCGGGCGGCCCGGCTGAACATGCTGACGGCCATCAAGGCCGAGTAGCGCCACGGCGCCGAAGGGCCCCGCTCCGCCGACGCGGAGCGGGGCCCCTGCCGTACCGGGGCCGGCCGGTCAGCCGTGCCAGGTGCGGGGCCGCGGCGGGAGGCCGGAGGCGCCGGACTCGGGGGTGCGGATCGCGAGGACCTGGTTGACGCCGATGCGGTTGCGCTCGAAGGCGAGCGCGCAGGCGGCCATGTAGAGCCGCCAGACCCGGGCGCGGCCGGGGCTGGTGAGCCGGACCGCGCGGTCCCAGCCGGCCTCCAGGTTGGCCACCCAGCCGCGCAGGGTGCGGGCGTAGTGCTCGCGGATGGCCTCCACGTCCCGCACCTCGAAGCCGGCCCGCTCCAGCTGGGTGACGGTGGTGCCGACGGGGGCGAGTTCGCCGTCGGGGAAGACGTAGGCGTCGATGAAGTCGTCCACCTCGTACGCCGACTCGTCCCGCTGCGGGCGGCGGGCGATCTGGTGGTTGAGCAGCCGCCCCCCGGGCTTGAGCAGGGCGTACAGCTGGCGGGCGTACTCCAGGTACGGCTCGGCGCCGACGTGTTCGGCCATGCCGATGGAGGAGATCGCGTCGAAGGGGCCGTCCACGACGTCCCGGTAGTCCTGGACCCTGATCTCCACCCGGTCGGTCAGCCCCGCGTCGGCGACGCGCTTGCGGGCGTACGCCGCCTGCTCCTGCGACAGGGTGACCCCGACGACGCTCACGCCGTACTCGCGGGCCGCGTGGATGGCCATGGAGCCCCAGCCGCAGCCCACGTCCAGCAGCCGCTGACCCTCCTTCAGGCCCAGCTTGGCGCAGATCAGTTCGAGCTTGTCGCGCTGGGCGCCCTCCAGGGTCGCCCCCTCCCCGGCCGCCCAGTAGGCGCAGGAGTACACCATGGAGGGGCCGAGGACGATCTCGTAGAAGTCGTTGCCGACGTCGTAGTGGTGGCTGATGGCCCGTCTGTCGGTACGGCGGGTGTGCAGCCCGCGCCGGGGGCGGCGGACCTCCTCGCGCGGCGGGGCGGGCGGGACGGGGGGTCCGGCCAGCTTCAGCAGATCGCGGGCCGCGGCCCGGACGGCGGGGTCGCGCAGGGCCTGGACCAGGCCGCGGGCGTCCTCGTCGCGCTCCCAGACGAGGCCCGCCACGAGGTCAAGCGCGGTGTACAGGTCGCCCTCGATGTCCAGGTCGCCGGAGACCCAGGCACGGGCGAGGCCCAGCTCGCCCGGCTTGAACAGGATGCGGCGCAGGGCGCGGCGGTTGCGCACGACGAGCGTGGGTGCGTCCGGCGGTCCCGCCTGCGACCCGTCCCACGCCTTCAACCTCACCGGGAGCGGGGCTCCCAGCATCTGCTCGGCAAGACTCCTCAGCCGCTGCGCGGCGTCGGCCATGGCGCACACCTCCAAGACGACGATCCCGGATGCCGGTTACCACGTAAACACCGTGCGGTCCCCGGTGCAGTCCCGCAACGGAGTTACGACTGGGCAAAACAGTTGTACGGCCCATGCAGCGAGCCGGGGCCGGAAACGCCGAAGGACCTCCCGCACCACGGATGGCGGGAGGTCCTTCTTCGGTTCGGAAGACCGGGAGGGTCAGGAGGCCTTGGCCTTCTCCTCGGTCTTGCCGGCGGCGACCGGCGCCGGCTTGGCGGCCTCGTAGAACTCCTCGCGCGGGTTCTCCATGGCGCCGAGGGAGACGACCTCGCGCTTGAGGAACATGCCGAGGGTCCAGTCGGCGAAGACGCGGATCTTGCGGTTCCAGGTCGGCATCGCCATGCCGTGGTAGCCGCGGTGCATGTACCAGGCGAGGCGGCCCTTGACCTTGATCTTCATCTTGCCCATGACGATCATGGCCACGCCCTTGTGCAGGCCGAGACCGGCGACCGCGCCCTTGTTGGCGTGCTCGTACTCCTTCTGCGGGAAGCCCCGCATACCGGAGATCACGTTGTCGCCGAGGACCTTGGCCTGGCGCAGCGCGTGCTGGGCGTTCGGCGGGCACCAGGCGTTCTCGTTGCCCGCCTTGCGGCCGACGAGGTCGGGGACCTGGGCGTTGTCACCGGCGGCCCAGATGTAGTCCGTGCCCTTGACCTGGAGGGTCGGCTCGCAGTCGACGTGACCGCGGGGGCCGAGCGGCAGACCGAAGCGGCCGAGGGCCGGGTTCGGCTTGACGCCCGCCGTCCACACGATGGTGTTGGCGTCGACCTCGAGGCCGTTCTTGAGCACCACGTGACCGTCGACGCAGGAGTCCATCGAGGTGGAGAGGTAGATCTCCACACCGCGGCTCTCCAGGTGCTCCTTGCCGTACTGGCCGAGCTTGGGGCCGACCTCGGGAAGGATCTTGTCGGCGGCGTCGACCAGGATGAAGCGCATGTCCTCGCGGGACACGTTCTTGTAGTACTTGGCCGCGTCCCGGGCCATGTCCTCGACCTCGCCGATGGTCTCGGCGCCCGCGAAGCCACCGCCGATGAAGGCGAAGGTGAGCGCCTTGCGGCGGATCTCCTCGTCGGTCGTGGAGTCGGCCTTGTCCAGCTGCTCCAGCACGTGGTTGCGCAGGCCGATGGACTCCTCGACGCCCTTCATGCCGATGCCCTGCTCGGCGAGACCGGGGATCGGGAAGGTGCGGGAGACCGCGCCGAGCGCGATGACGAGGTAGTCGAAGGGCAGCTCGTACGCCTCGCCCACCAGCGGGGCGATCGTGGCGACCTTGCGGTCCTGGTCGATGGTGGTGACCCGGCCGGTGAGGACCTCCGCCTTCGGCAGCACGCGTCGCAGCGGGACGACGACATGGCGAGGGGAGATGTTGCCGGCGGCGGCTTCGGGGAGGAAGGGCTGGTAGGTCATGTACGACCGGGGGTCGACGACCGTGACGGTCGCCTCGCCGTAGCGCATCTTCTTGAGGATGCGCCGAGCTGCGTACAGGCCTACGTACCCACCGCCTACTACGAGGATCCTGGGACGCTCCGTGGTGCTCATGCCATCGAGTATCCACCCGCCCCCGGGGGGTCGCTCGTGCGCCCCTTCACAAGGTCTGACAGGCCCTGTGTTATCCTCCGCCACTCGCGTGACGCAGGTCATGCGATCAAGGGGGAACCGCGGGGCGGTTCGCCCCGTTGTCAATGCCGCGTGAGCTGCTCCTCCGGGCCGTTCGGGCGACCGCGAGGGCGTCACGGCACGCTCGGAACCAGCCACTCCGGGGCCCCTTCGCACCCCTCATCTGAACATGTTCAAACGGCCTTTGGGCCCCCGGAAGGGCCATTCGGACCCCTTCCAGGGGTCGGCCGGACGGAATTCCTTGTGAAGAACTTCACGAACTTTTCCGCGCGCTCATGCCGGAGGGCCCCTCCAGGGGGCCCTCGGCACGCTCAAACGTTATCCAACCTGCTCAGCAGGTGGCTACTGGCTAGTAATAAATGAGGCTCACGCCACCGACCACGCGATGCCGTCGAGGATGTCGTGCTCGCTCACGACGACCTCCTCGGCGCCGGTCCGCTCCATGATCGCGAGCAGCACCAGGGCGCCCGCCCCGATGACGTCGACCCGGCCCGGGTGCATGGACGGGACCGCGGCGCGCTCGGCGTGCGTGGAGCGCAGCAGCCACTCGGTGATCTCGCGCACCCGGTCCCGGGAGATCCGGGAGTGGTGGATGCGCGCGGAGTCGTACGCGGGCAGCTCCTGGGCGATCGCGGACACCGTGGTGACGGACCCGGCAAGGCCCACCAGGGTGCGCGCCTCGCGCAGCGGGACCGTCCGCTCGGCCAGATCTAGGGCGGCCTCGATGTCGGCCCGCACGGCGGCGATCCGCTCTTCGGCGGGCGGGTCGGTGACCCGGCCGTCGTGCACCAGGTGCCGCTCGGTCATCCGCACACAGCCGACGTCCACCGACCGTGCCGCGCGCACCCGGTCGTCGCCGACGACGAACTCGGTGGAGCCGCCGCCGATATCCACGACGAGATACGGCTTGGCGAGGTCGTCGCGGCCGGTGAGTTCCCTGGTCGCCCCGGTGAAGGAGAACTCCGCCTCCTGGTCCCCGGTGATGACCTCGGGCTCGACGCCGAGGATGTCCAGCACCCCGCGCACGAAGTCGTCGCGGTTCTCGGCGTCCCGGGAGGCGGAGGTGGCGACGAAGCGGAGCCGCTCGGCGCCGTGCTCCTTGATGACGGCGGCGTACTCGCGGCAGGCGGCGAAGGTGCGCTCCAGCGCCTCGGGCGCGAGCCGGCCGGTGCGGTCGACCCCCTGGCCGAGCCGCACGATCGTCATCCGGCGGTCCAGCTCGGTCAGTTCGCCCGTCGCGGGGTCGGCGTCGGCGACCAGCAGCCGGATGGAGTTGGTGCCGCAGTCGACGGCGGCCACACGGGTCACTGCTCGTCCTCCCCTGCGGTGCCGGCCGCAGCGCGGCCCGCGCCGTCCTCCGCGTCCTTCGCGTCCTCCGCCTGGCACCCGGCGCCGGGCGGCGTCACGCACGCGCCCTTGCGCCACCACTCCGGCAGCATCGCCAGGGCCTCGTCGCCGAGCGGGTTCACGCCCGGTCCCGCGGCCAGGGAGTGGGCGACCAGCACGTGCAGGCACTTGACCCGGTCCGGCATGCCGCCCGCGCTCGGGAAGCCCGCGAGGACCTCGATCTCGTCCCGGCGCCGGATGTAGTCCTCGTGCGCGGCCCGGTACGCGGCGGCCAGCTCGGGGTCGGTCCCCAGCCGCGCCGTCATCTCCTTCATGACGCCGTCCGCCTCCAGCGTGCCGATGGCGGAGGCCGCCTTCGGGCACGTCAGGTAGTAGACCGTCGGGAACGGCGTGCCGTCGGGCAGGCGCGGCGCCGTCTCCACGACGTCGGGCTGACCGCACGGGCAGCGGTGCGCGATGGCCCTCAGGCCCCGCGGCGGACGGCCCAGCTGCTGCTTGAAGGCCGCTACGTCCGCGTCGGTGGGCTCGGTGCGCGGAGTGGGCGGCGGAGGCGTTTCCATGACTGCTTCCAGAATGGCTTTCTGTCGGATTCCCGGCCCGGCGGGCCGGTCACTGGTCGGAGGCGTCGGACTTGTCGACCCCGTCCCAGACGTTCGCGTACCAGGGCCGCTGGGCGGCCCCGAGGTCGGCGCGGGAGGGCCGGGCCGCGCCGGGGTCGACGACCACGTACCCCGTCTCGCCGGGCATCACGTAGTGCAGCCGGCGGCGGATCTGCTGCTCGGCGTAGGCGTCGTCCTGCCAGCGGGCCTTCAGGTCGCGCAGCTGCTCGACGCGCTCGCGTGCCTGCTCCTGCTTGCGCCGGACGTCGGCGATCTCCGCGCGCTGCGAGACGTACTGCCGCATCGGGTAGGCGAGGGCGACGACCAGCGAGCACAGCACCAGCGCGAGCAGGGCCGCGCGGCCGGTGAGCCGGGAGCGGCGGACCTGCCGTTTGGCCTGGGAGCGGTAGACCCGGGCCGCCGTCTGCTCGCCGAGCAGCCGCAGCCTGGTCGCGGTGGAGAACCGGTCACGGTCCTTCACGGCCATCTTCCCCGCCTCCCGTTCCACGCGCGTACGTCCCCGCACACGGTACGGGACCGAGTACGGGGACGTACGTACGACTGGCTCAGCTGTGACCCTGTACGGCTCAGCCCTTGAAGCGCGGGAAGGCGCTGCGGCCGGCGTACACCGCGGCGTCGTCGAGGATCTCCTCGATGCGCAGCAGCTGGTTGTACTTGGCGACGCGCTCGGAGCGGGCCGGGGCGCCGGTCTTGATCTGGCCGCAGTTGGTGGCGACGGCCAGGTCGGCGATGGTGACGTCCTCGGTCTCGCCGGAGCGGTGGGACATCATGCACTTGAAGCCGCTGCGCTGGGCCAGCTCGACGGCGTCCAGGGTCTCGGTGAGCGAGCCGATCTGGTTCACCTTGACCAGCAGGGCGTTGGCGGCGCCGTCCTCGATGCCGCGGGCCAGGCGCTCCGGGTTGGTGACGAACAGGTCGTCGCCGACCAGCTGGACCTTGTCACCGAGACGGTCGGTGATGACCTTCCAGCCGGCCCAGTCGTCCTCGAACAGCGGGTCCTCGATGGAGACGAGCGGGTAGGCCGCCACCAGCTCCTCGTAGTACTCCGTCATCTCGGCGGCGGAGCGCTCCTTGCCCTCGAAGAGGTACTTGCCGTCCTTGTAGAACTCGGAGGCGGCGACGTCGAGCGCGAGGGCGATCTGCTGGCCGGGGACGTAACCGGCCTCCTTGATGGCCTCGAGGATGAGGTCGAGGGCGGCGCGGTTGGAGTCCAGGTTCGGGGCGAAGCCGCCCTCGTCGCCGAGACCGGTGGACAGGCCCTTGCCCTTCAGGACCTTCTTGAGGGTGTGGTAGACCTCGGTGCCCCAGCGAAGGGCCTCGGAGAAGGACTCCGCGCCGATCGGGGCGATCATGAACTCCTGGATGTCCACGTTGGAGTCGGCGTGCGAGCCGCCGTTCAGGATGTTCATCATCGGCACCGGCAGCAGGTGCGCGTTCGGGCCGCCCAGGTAGCGGAAGAGCGGGAGGTCGCTGGCCTCGGAGGCGGCGTGGGCGACGGCGAGCGAGACGCCGAGGATGGCGTTGGCGCCGAGCGAACCCTTGTTGTCGGTCGCGTCCAGGTCGAACATGGCCTGGTCGATCAGGCGCTGCTCGGTGGCGTCGTAGCCGACCAGCTCGGGGCCGATCTGCTCGATGACGGCGAGGACGGCCTTCTCGACGCCCTTGCCCTGGTAGCGGTTCGGGTCACCGTCGCGCAGCTCGATGGCCTCGAAGGCACCGGTCGAGGCGCCGGACGGGACGGCGGCACGACCCGTGCTGCCGTCGTCGAGGCCGACCTCGACCTCGACCGTGGGGTTGCCTCGGGAGTCCAGGATTTCCCGGGCTACGACGACGTCGATGGACGGCACGAGCATCTCCTTCGTGGATGTGACGCTGGTTGTGCGGGGCTGGTGTGCCTTGCGACTAGAGCCTAACCGTCCCTGAGGCGTCGGCCACCGACCGACCGTCCCGTGGACAGGCCGACGGTACCTTTTGTTTCTTCACGAAACAAAGGGAAGGGGCGCGGCGGACGCGAAAAAGCCCCGCCCCGGTGCGTACGGGGGAACACGCACCGGGGCGGGGAGCCCGTGGGGACGGGGGTGGCCCGCACGGGGCCCTGCGGCGGGGCCCGCGGAAGGGTGCGGGCCCGTGGTCCGGCCGGAGCCGGAGGTCACTTCAGGTGCAGCTGCTGACCCGGGTAGATGAGGTCGGCGTCCTGGACGATGTCCTTGTTCAGCTCGAACAGCTTCTGCCAGCCGCCCTTGACCTTGTGCTTCTCGGCGATGGTGCTGAGGGTGTCGCCCGCGGCCACCTTGTACTCGCCGTCGCCCTTCTTGACCGTCTTGCCGGTCGGGGTGGTGACGGTCTCGCTCTTGGCGGAGGCGGCCGGGCGCTCGGCGGAGCGGGAGGCGGCCTGCCCGTCGGAGGAGCGGGTGGTGGTGCTGCCCGAGTCCGGCGTGGAGGTCGACGGGGTGGACGGGGCCGACGGGGTCGTCGGGGCGGAGCCGCCATTGGGGGTGCTCGACAGGCCCGTGCCGCAGACCGGCCAGGCGCCCTTGCCCTGCGCGGCGAGGACCTTCTCGGCCACGGCGATCTGCTGGGCCTTGGTGGCCTGGTTCGCCTGCGAGGCGTAGGCGGTGCCGCCGTACGCGGCCCAGGTGGAGGCGGAGAACTGCAGACCGCCGTAGTAGCCGTTGCCGGTGTTGATGGACCAGTTGCCGCCGGACTCGCACTGGGCGACGGTGTCCCACTCGGAGGTGGTGGCCGCGGAGGCGTTGCCGGCCGCCATCAGCGGGGCGGCGACGGCGGCGCCGGTGACACCGGCCAGCGCGACGGCGCGGACGGCCTTGGACGGACGACGGTGCTTGCCCTTGCCGGAAAACAGCATGGATCGATCCCCTCACCGACGCCTGCGAGGTGAGCTGTCGGGTTCGGGCCGGTTGAGTTGCCCGGCCGCACCTCCCGCTTGCGCGGAGTGCGGCTTCACCCCCAGCCGGTTCCAGCCTCAAGTGCTGGTTCCGGCGCCTACCTTGGGTCCCCCGCTCCTGCCTACGGCGCTTGACGCGTCGACTGTTCCCGGACGGCCGCTGGCAGGATTCGGCGTTGCGGCACCGGGGCCCGTGGTGACGAGCGGCCTTGACCGTAGGCAGGCGATCGCCGGAATTTCAAAGACGATCAGGGCTTCTGAGACTCATCCCACACTTTCGCCAAATCGGACATTAGGCTCTAAGTGGGGCGTCAACTCCCGCTACTTACCGCCTGTTTCGTCCCCAACTTCCAGGGTCTGACCGGCGGAGATGTGGTTCGGGTCGGACCCGACGGACTCCTTGTTCCCCGCGTACAGCGCCCGCCATCCGCCGTCGACGTCAAGGGAGTCGGCGATGGAGCAGAGGGTGTCGCCCTCGCGGACGGTGTAGGTGCCGGGCTCACGGGAGGCGTGCCGGCCCGAGGAGGCGGCCTCCTGTCCGTTTCCCGCACCTTCGTCCGCACTCGCACCCCGGTGCCGTCCGCCGCTGGCGAGGGACCCGGTGTCGACCAGGCTCCAAGCACCGGCGGCCTGCTGGGGGTTGTCGGCGATCCCGGCGTCCGGGGTGGCCGTGGGGGACCCCTCGGTCTCCCGCGGGCCGCCGGTCGCCGGCGGGGTGGACTTGCCCGACTCGGGCGTGTCGCTCCCGCTGGAACCGGTGTCCTTGCCGGAGCCCTTGCCCGCGTCCTTGCCGGAGTCCTCGCCCGGCTTCGCGGACGGCTTTCCGGTCTCCTTCGAGGAGGAGCCCGTGCCGGAGCCGGAGTTGGCGTCGGAGTCGGCATCCGTGGAGGACGGAGAATCGGGCGAACCGGACGAGTCGGAGCCGTGGGAGTCGTCCGACGAACCGGAGTCGCCGGCCCCGGACGTGTCTCCCGAGCCGCTGCCGCCCCCGGAGCCGCCGACGCCCGTGTCGACGTCCACGGAGCTTGAGTCCGAGGTCAGGCCGGACAGCAGGGCGCAGGTGGCCCAGGGCGTCGTGCCCCGGTCGGCGAGGATCTTCTCGGCCACGGAGATCTGCTGGAGGCGGCTGGCCTGGTCGGCGCTGCCCGCGTACTGCCCGCCGCCGTACGTGTCCCAGTCGTCCTGCGAGATCTGCAGGCCGCCGTAGTACCCGTTGCCGGTGTCGGCGCTCCAGGAGCCGCCGCTCTCGCATTCGGCCACCTTGTCCCACGTGGTGCCCTCGGCCGCGTTGGCGCTCGCCGCGCCGAGGAGCGGGATGGCGATGGCGGAGCCGGTCACTCCGGCCGCGACGAGGAGGGCCGGAGCCTGACGGGGGCGACGGTGTCGACCGTTCCCGGAGAGCATGCGGAAGCCTTTCGAGCGACAGCTGGAGCGGTGGGCGCCGAAACTCCGCGCCACACTGAGGGGTGAACGTATAGGCAGACGATCACTTGTCACAAGTTAATGCCGCGCAGATCACGTGAAGATCACAGAAGTGAACGTCTCCGGTTCACGCGGTGGGTGTGAACTCGACCGGGAGCGTGCGCAGGCCGCGCATGATGAGTCCGCCGCGCCAGCGCAGGTCGGCCGGGTCGGCGGCGAGCCGCAGGTCGGGCAGCCGGGTGAGAAGGGTGGCCAGCGCGGTCTGGCCCTCCAGGCGGGCGAGCGGGGCGCCGAGGCAGTAGTGGATGCCGTGGCCGTAACCGAGGTGCTGGTTGTCGCGGCGGGCGAGGTCCAGCACGTCCGGATTGGCGAACCGCTCCGGGTCCCGGTCGGCGGCGGCGAGGACGACGAGCACCGGATCGCCCGCCGCGATGTCCTGGCCGCCGAGGGTGAGCGGCTCGGTGGCGAACCGCCAGGTGGCCAGCTCCACCGGGCCGTCGTAGCGCAGGAGTTCCTCGACGCCGGTCTCCAGCAGGTCCCGCTCGCCCGCGGCCAGGGACCGCTGCAGCCGGTGGCGCTGCCCGGGGTGGGTGAGCAGGGCGTAGGTGCCGTTGCCGATGAGGTTGACGGTGGTCTCGAAGCCGGCGAAGAGAAGGATGAAGGCCATCGCGGCGGCCTCGTTCTCGGTGAGGTGCTCGCCGTGGTCGGAGGCGCGGATCAGGCCGGAGATCAGGTCCTCGCCGGGAGCGGGCTCGGCGGGCAGCGCCTCCCGCTTCTTGTGGATCAGCTCGGCGAGGTAGCCGCGCATCTTCTTCACCGACCGGGCGACCCCGCCGCGCGGCCCTCCCCCGTGCCGGATCATCATGCCCGCCCAGTCCCGGAAGTCGTCCTGGTCCTCGCGCGGCACACCGAGCAGATCGCAGATGGCGTAGATGGGCAGCGGGAAGGCGAACTCGTGGATGAGGTCGGCGGAGCCCGTCTTCGCGAACCCGTCGATGAGCTGGTCGGTCAGCTCCCGCACCCGGGGCGCGAACTCGGCGACCCTGCGGGGCGTGAACGCCTTGCTGACCAGCCGGCGCAGCCGGGTGTGGTCCGGCGGGTCGATGTTCAGCAGATGCGTCATCAGCTCGGCCTTGCGCTCGCCCGGGATGCCCGTCTTGCCCTTGGCGTGCGCGGGCTCGTCGTGATGCGCCGGGTTCTTGCTCAGCCGCTGGTCGGCGAGGGCCTGCTTGGCATCGCCGTACCGCGTGACCAGCCACGCCTCGACCCCGCTGGGCAGCCGCGTCCGGTGCACGGGCGCGTGCTCCCGCAACCAGGCGTACGCGGGGTACGGGTCGGTGGCGAACTCCCAGGTGAAAAGGGCCGGGGGCGGGGGCGGGGTGGAGGGCGGGGTGGAGGGTGCGTCGGCCGGGTGGGGGGACGCGGAGTGGGGGGACGCGGAGTGGGGGCAGGGCTGGGTGGCGGAGGCCGGGGACGGTGGGCCGGGGCGGGGGGCCGGGGCGGCGGGGTCGCCGGGGTCGCCGGCGGGCGGGTCCGGAGGGGAACTCGGGGCACCGGAGTGGGGAGCCGGGGCGGCGGGGTCGCCGGCGGGCGGGTCCGGAGGGGAACTCGGGGCACCGGAGTGGGGAGCCGGGGCGGCGGGGTCGCCGGCGGGCTGGCCCGGACGGGAACTCGGGGCACCGGAGTGGGGAGCCGGGGCGGCGGGGTCGCCGGCGGGCTGGCCCGGAGGGGAACTCGGCTGGTCGGGGGTGGGGCCCGGCTGGTCGGGGTGGAGCTGCTCGGTCACTCCTCGACCGTATCCGGCTTGCGGGCGGGCGTCCGTCCGGGTGGCGGGGCGGGGGCGTCGGACGGGGGCCGGCGCGGCGTGGGCCTCGCGGGTGTCGCCGGTGTCCGGCCGGGACCCTGCGTGCGACGTCCAGCCCGGTGGCCGCCTGTGCCGGCACCTCCCCGGCTCGCACCTTCCCGGCCCGCGCCTGCTCTGCCCCCGCCTTCCCGGCCCGCCGTTCCACGGCCCGTGAGCGTCAGGACGTGCCCGGCAGCTCGTGCCGGGGCTCCTCCGGGCTCCTCCGGCTCCGCTGTCGCGCCCTGCCCCGACGCCCCGCCTCCGCCCGTAGTGCGGCGCGGTACTAAGAGGACAGCCCCTCGGCAGCCCGTATCGCGTCCCGGTACGCCCGTGCCGCCGCACGCAGCGCCGCCTCCGGGTCGACACCGTCCGCCTCGGCGCGGGCCGCCAGCGCCAGCAGTTCGTAGCCGATGCCCTCCCCCTGCGGCAGGGGCACCGCCAGGCCCGCCGTACGGGTGCGGGAGGCGAGCTTGGCGGCGAGGGCCAGGCCGGGCTGGCCGAGCGGGACGCCGTCGGTGACCGAGCTGCGCTGCTTCTCCTCCGCCTTGGTGCGCAGCCAGTGCGCCTTGACGTCCTCCGGGGTCTCGGCCTGCTCGTCGCCGAAGACATGGGGGTGCCGGTGGATGAGCTTGGCGACGATGCCACCGGCGACGTCGTCGATGGAGAACGGCGCGTCCTGGTCCTCCTCGGCGATCCGGGAGTGGAAGACGACCTGGAGGAGGACGTCGCCCAGCTCTTCGCGCAGCTCGGTGCGGTCACCCGCCTCGATCGCCTCGACCAGCTCGTACGCCTCCTCGATGCCGTACTTCGCGAGGCCCTCGTGGGTCTGCCGGGAGGACCACGGGCACTCGGCGCGGATGCGGTCCATCACCTGCACGAGGTCCAGCAGGCGGGCGCCCGGCAGATCGTAGGAGGCGGGGAGCAGCTCCAGCTCCGGCATGGCGACCCGGCCGGAGCCGGCCAGCCGGGCGAGGCCGTCGGTGAGCGCCGGCTCGCCCTCGCCCATGGCCACGACCACCACCGTCCGCCCGCCGGCGCAGGCGTCGACCAGCCCCTGCGCGGTGGGGGACGCCTCCGCCACCGCTATCCCGGCCTCGCGCAGATAGGGCAGCTGCGGATGCGTGCCGTCGGCGCACAGCACGGCGTCGGCGGAGCGCAGGGCCTGCCAGGCGGGCCAGGACAGCAGGCCGGGGGCGACGCGGTGGCTGGTGGTGAGCAGGACGATCCGGCCGGTGGCGGCTTCCTGGCCGGGCTCGGGGCGGGAGGCGGGGCTGGTTCCGGGGCTGGTTTCGTTCACCACCCGAACGTAACCCACGGGGCGAGGGAGCGGATTGAGTTATCCACAGGGCCAAGGGGCCGTGCCGCCGGCTACGCCGTCAGCGGCCGGTCGGCCGCGGTCGTGACCTCCCGCACCCACGGTGTCTCGGCGTCCACCCGGCTGCTCTTCCGCACGTCCCAGGAGCCGTAGCGCGGGTTGAGGTCGATGTGGAGTTCCCCGGAGGCCTTGGACAGGGCCTTCCAGAAGGCGGGCTGGCTGGTGTCGGTGCCGAGCTTCTCGGCGAGCTTCTGCGCCTCCAGCTGGAGGCGCAGGTTGTCGTCGAGGCGGCCGGGGGCGATGCCGTACTTCTGCAGCCAGGCCGTCTTCAGGCCCTTGCTGCCGCCGGCCTGCTGCTCCAGGCCCGCGCGCATCTGCTGGATCTCCTTGCGGGTGACCGAGACGCCGGCGTCCTGCGCGGCGCGGTGCAGGACCCGGTCGAGCACCATGTTGTGCAGGGTGTCGCGGGTGAGGCTGCTGGTGGAGGAGAGGACCTGCTGGTACTGGGTCTCGTCCGGTACCGCGGCCCGCTGGGCCCGGCGGACCTCGTCGACCCGGTTCTCCAGCTGGGCGACGGTGATCCGCTGGCCTCCGACGACGGCGGCGGCGCCCGGGTGGGCGTCGTTCCCGCAGGCGGTCAGCAGGGGTGCCGCGGCGGCGATCGCGGCGGTGAGGACGAGCGCGGTGCGACGGCGGCGGTGCAAGGAAACCTCCCGAGGAGATTGTGCGACGGTGCACAAAGTCTTGCGGTGATCGATGGTAGGCAGTGGGCAGGCTGCGGCCAACCCATTCGACCAACGATTCGCGGGCGCTTCGGGCACCGCCGCGCCGCCGAGGGAAGCGGGCGCCGGGTCAGCCGACGAGGGCCACCGGCGCGTCCCAGGCGTTCCGGTCCACGGTCAGCGTGACACCGCCCAGCGTCTCCTTGCTGTTGACCATGTACTGGTGGGCGCGGCTGTGGTTCGTGAACTGGCCCGAGCCCCACGGCCAGTCCGCGGTCGTCGTGTTCTTCTTGTCCCACAGCGCGTACCAGAGATTGCCCGGCAGGTCCGTCTTGTCGGACGCCGTCGCGATGGCCTTGGCGCTGGAGCTGCTGAAGCCGTAGTAGCCGCCGCGGTACGTCTTGGTGCGCAGCGTCTTCATGAAGGAGCGCACATACGTCAGCACGGCGCCGTTGCACGCCTTGTCGCCGATGTCGTACGGCTCCATGTCCAGGTAGATCGGGCTGCCGGCCTTCATGCCGAGCGCGGACGCCTTGGCCACGGCGTCGGCGGCGTCCTTCGCGCCCAGGGAGGCGGCCGTGCCCGCGGTCAGCTTCTCGGGGCTCGCGCTCTTCTGGCAGGGCGGCTGGGCGCCGACGTAGAGCGGTATGAGCTTCCAGCCGAGGGAGTTGACCGACTTCACCCAGGAGGCGGTGAGGTTGGGCTGGGCGCAGCCGCGGTTCTTGCCGCCCACGTAGACGGCGGCGGCGCCGTAGAAGCCGGTGTGCCATGCCTTCATGGCGGACAGCGAGGGCGCGGTGCAGGTGTCGAACGCGCGGCCGGTGAAGGTCTTCTGCGCGGGCCACGCGGTGGCGGCCATGGAGGTCTGCGCGGCGATGCCGCCCCCGGCGACGACGGCCGCTCCGGCCACCGCCCAGCTGATGTACTTGCGCTTCTTCGACTGCCGATGACCGGCCATCCATCCCACCCCTGGTCGTGCACTGTGCCCCACGCACGTGCGTGCTTGGCGAAAACGAAGCGCACCGTATCGAACGCCGGGTCCGCCCTTGGAAAACTCAAGCCCCTGCGGTCCACAAGAATCTCTCAGGGACCGGCAAAATCTACCCGCGCACCTGCCCCAGCCACTGCAGGGTCCGCCGGACCTCGACGGCCAGCGGATGTCCGGGGCCGTGCAGCCGCTCGACGTCCACCACCAGCCGGGCGAGCACGTCATGGGCGGCCGGCCGGTCGCCCAGGGCGAGCAGCAGATGGCCGATGCGGCGGCGGACGTCGTGCGCGAGCTGCGGGTCCCCGGAGACGTACTGGTTCTCGTAGTACGGCAGCAGCGCGCGGTACTCGGCGAGCGCCGCCGCCGGTTCGCCCAGCTGCTCGAGGCACTGCGCGGCCTCGTAGCGGTAGCGCAGCGACTGCGGGTCGGCGTGGCCCGCCTCGGCGGCGCGTTCGTCGGCGAGGCGGCGCAGTTCGGGCAGCGCGCGCCGGTACTGGCCGTCGTCCATGAGCGTGGCCGCGTACTGCTTGCGCAGGGTGCGCACGACCGCTGAGTGCTCGCCGTGCTGCTCGGCGGCGGTCGGGAGGATCGCGCCCAGGATGTCCACGGCCTGGGTGATACGGCCCTCGCCCAGCAGCCGCTTGACGTCGTCGACGGCGGCGGCGACATCGGGCTTCTCGGCCACCGGCGGTGCCGGGGTGACGGAAGCGGGCTGGGGCGCGGGGGTCCGCGCGCGGTCCGGCCAGGGAGCGTGCGGGCGCAGGAAGGGGCGCGTGGGGTCCAGGGGCGACCCGGTGGGTATCCCGCGCGCGGGCAGGAGCGGCGCCAGGTCCTCGTACACCTCCTGCGCGGACGCGGGCCGGTGCTGCGGGTCCTTGGCGAGCAGGCGCAGCACCAGGCTTTCGAGCGCCTCGGGGACCTCGGGGCGGATCCGGCGCACGGGCAGCGGGGGCTCGTACAGGTGCCGGTGCAGCACGCCGAGCGCGGTGGAGCCGGCGAACGGCACCTCGCCGCTGAGCAGTTCGTGCATCAGCACGCCGAGCGCGTACAGATCCGTGTACGGGCCGACCGCGCCGCCCATCGCCTGCTCCGGCGCCATGTAGGCGGGCGAGCCGATCGGGGAGCCGGTGTGGGTGAGGCGGGTGGTGTCGGTGTCCATCACCGAGGCCACGCCCAGGTCGAGGACGGTGACCGTGCCGTCCTGCTTCACCATGACGTTGCGCGGCTTGAGGTCGCGGTGGACGATCGGCACGGCGTGCACGGCGCTCAGCACGGCGCACAGCTGCGCGGCCACCGCGACCGCCCACTGCCACGGGTACGGGTCGTGCTCGGCGAGGTGGTCGGAGAGGTCGGCGCCGTCGACGTACTGCATGACGAGGAACAGCTCCTCGCCCTCGCTGCCCGCGTCGTGCACCGTCACCAGGCCGGGGTGGTCCACCTGCGCGGTCACCCGGCACTCGCGCAGGAACCGGCGGCGCAGCTCGTCCGCCTCGTGCCCCGCCACCTTGTCGGGGCGCAGCAGCTTCACCGCCACGCGCCGGTCGAGTCTGCGGTCGTACGCCGTCCAGACCTGGCCCATGCCGCCCTGTCCGATGAGCGTGGACAGTTCGTAGCGGCCGGCGACGACACGTCCCGTCGCCACGCTCACCGTCCGCCCTCGTGGCCGTCCTGCTTGCGCAGGTAGTCGCTCAGCTCGTCCAGCTCGGCCCGCACCTGGTCGATCCGCGCGGGCGCCGGGCGCTGCGGCGGCGGGGCGACCGGCGGCGGCTGGGGCACGCGCGCGTGCGGCATCGGGGGCGGGGTGTGCGAGACGTGCGGCATCGGGGGCGGGGTGTGCGCGGCGAGCGGCGGCACGGAGGGCATCCCGTGCGTGGCCGGCCGGGTGGGTACGGTCGTCGAGCCGTACGGCGGCGCCGCCGGGCCCGGGTAGCCGTAGGCCGGCGCCGGATGCCGCGCCTCGTACGCCTGCTGCAGCAGGAGGTGGTGGCGGATGTCGGCGGCGAGGTAGTACGCGATGGTGCCCACGAGCGTGCACATCAGGAGCAGGATGCCCACGTAGCCGCCGGTGGTGTGGATCTCGTCGCCGGGCTCGGCCGCCACCAGCGTGATGCTGAGGATGTCGGCGGCGAGCACCGCCACGAACAGCCCCCAGTCGAGCGACCGGCGCGTGACGGCGGCGAGCCGCAGCATCATCACCCAGGTCAGGAAGCCGATGGACAGGATCCCCAGCGCCACGAACAGCACGCGCAGGAAGACCAGCCACGCGGTGTGCGGCGGCTGCTTCACCGGCTGTCCGTAGCCGTGGCCTTGCATGGCTGCTCCTGATCCTGAAAGTGCGTACGCCTGCCCGTCCGGCGTGGTCCGCGCGGGCACGGACAACGCCGGTCGTGTGATTGTCGCTTCGAGCATATGGCCCGGCAGGGACATGCGGTCCGGGTTGTACCGAACCGTTGTCCGGGGGCCGGCACGGGATCAGGGTGCGAGGTCAGGGCACGAGGTCAGGGTGCGGGATCGGGCGGGGCGGGGCTGAGGCGGACAGGGGCGGGGCCGGGCGGTACGGGGGCGGGTTCGGGCGGTACGGGGTCGGGCGGGGCCGGGTCACTCGGGGGCGACCGTGCCGTCGGTGAGGCCGTCGTACATCCCGCGCACGAGCTGCTCCCCGAGCCGGCTCGCCTGCCGGAGCGCCCGCTCGAACTCGTCGAGCGCGCGGAAGCGCGCGCCGTAGCGCCGCTGTTCCTCCAGCGGGAGCCGGGGCAGCTGCAGGCGGCGCACGTCCAGCCGGGTCGCCGTGGAGGCGTAACTGCTGGCCTGCCGGTTGTTGGCGGTGCCGCGCAGGAACCCGGCGAGGAACCACGGGTCGAGCGCCGTGCGGTCCGGGCGCAGCAGCGCGAGGTTGCGCCCCAGGGCGGCGCCCCCCGTCGCCTCGTCGATCACGCGCGCCACCGATCCTCCGCCCAGCACCGGTACGACGACATCGCCCGGCTCGGTCAGCACGGCCTCCTCCTCGCTCTCGGGGAGCGAGCCCGAGGGCGCCGTCCCGGCGAGCACGTCGTGATCGGTGAGTACCGGCACGCGCGCGTGGCCGCCGTTTCCGCCGGTGCGCATCACCAGCGCGCCCCCGCGCGCGAGTTCGCCGACGGTGGTGAGCGGCCAGCGCGCGGGCGGCGCGGGGTCGGCGGGCGGCGGGGTGAGGTCCGCGGTCAGCCGCAGGGTCGCGCCCAGGCGCTCACGCATCTCAGCGAGCTGCCCCGCGCCGTCGGCCGGCGCGGCCGGCGGCAGATGGCGGGCGGGAGCGAGGTCCACGTCGTCGTCGAGGAGTTCGATGACCGGCACCGTACGGGCGAGCCCCGGCCGCTCCGCCAGCCGCCCCGCGCGCGCGTGGGCACGCCAGGCGTCCGTCACGGCCTCGCGCACCGCCTCCCAGTCCGGACCGCCCCGCCCCTCGCCCGCGAACCTCCCCGTGTCCACGAGCAGCACCTCGGGCGTCACCGGGGCCCGGTCGGGCCGGCGCAGCACCCACAGGTGCAGCGGGATGTTGTACGGCGGTGCCGCGCCGATCGGCAGCGCGATCACGGCCCGGAGCGCGCCCCGGCGCAGCAGGTCGGCACGGATCCGGCGCCCGGAACGGCGGGAGGCGGCGGCCGGCGGCATGAGCAGCACGGCGGTGCCGCCGTCGGTCAGCCGGGCCAGCGCGTGCTGCACCCAGGCCAGCTCGGACTCGGTGCGCGCCGGGAAGCCGTACTCCCAGCGGGGGTCGTAGGCGAGTTCGTCATGGCCCCAGTTGCGCTCGTTGAACGGCGGATGGCACAGGACCGCGTCGGCACGCAGCCCGGGGTGCGCGTCGGCGCGCAGGGTGTCGCCGGCGGCGGCGCGCACGGCGGCCCTGCTGTGCAGCGCGAGGCGCAGCGCGGTGAGCGCGGCCAGTTCGGGGGCGCTGTCCTGGGCGCACAGCTCCTGGCCGGGACGGGGGTCCACGGCACGCAGCAGGGCGCCGGTACCGCAGGCCGGGTCCAGGACGGTACGGGCCGGTCCGGCGAGGTCGGCCATGAGACCGGCCAGCTCGGCCGGGGTGAGCGTGTACTGGCGCGGGTTGGCGTCCAGGTGCCGGCCCAGCAGGAACTCGAACGCCTGCCGCGCCCCCACCTCGGCGGCCAGCTCGGCGGCACCGCGCAGGAGGGGGGTGGAGGGGAGGAGTTGGGGGCCGGTGGGGGTGGAGAGGGCGGGGCTGGAGGTGGGGGTGGGGGTGGGGGTGGGGGTGGTGTTGCGAGTGGGAGTGAGGGGGCCGGGCTGGGCGGCGTGGGCCGTCGGTGACGAGTTCACAGCGAGGGGCGTGCGTGGTGCGTTCACAGCTTCGGCGTCGGTCGTGGCGTTCACACCGGAATGAGTCCGCCCCCGGTGGCCGTGGGGCGCCGCACGGCCCGGTGTCGTGCCGCCGAGACGCGGCATCAGTACCTCGTCCAGCGCTCCGGGCAGCATCGCGGCCAGCCGCGCGTCGGAACCGGCGCTCGCGTCGAGCCAGACGGTCGGGCGCTCGTGGATGAGCAGCAGTGCGCAGCCGGTGTGCACCAGGGCCGTCAGCGGGCCTTCCGGGTGGCCGGCGAGCTGCTGCCAGACCCGTTCGCGCAGCGGCACCTCGGCGAGTTTGCCCTGCTTGCGCAGCCAGTTCTCGACTTCGGTGAGTGCGAAGGACGGGCTGGTCTCAGTGCCGCCGACCGGTTTCGGGAAGTCGGCGTGCCGGCGGCGCCAGTTGCTGACGGCGGCACGGCCCACTCCGGCGAGCCGTGCGATTCCGGCTGCGGTCACCTCTGTTGTGTTGTCCTGCACCGGTTCCGCTCCCCTCGTCCCATGTGTGCGCTGAGCATACCGACGTACACAAGCTCCGGGGATTCACGAGCGTGTATCGACTCGTAACTGTGAACCGTGTTGACTCGGTTCACAGGCTCTGCTCTTATTGACCCAGCGGAACGAGCGGTCACCGAAGGGGGAGGCCGCATCGCCAGCACCACTGGCGACAGCAACAACACCAGCACCAGCAAGACCCACCCCATGGAGCCCTTCGGCTCCCCGCTCAACAGACACTTCTCTCAGCAAGGAACTGCCATGCGCCGTACCGCACTTGCCGCCCTCTGTCTCGCCGCCGCGGCCACAGCGGGACTCACCACCGGTTGCCAGCCGGGGCAGAACTCGGCGGACAGCAAGCCGAAGGGGCCCTTCGCCGGACAGAGCGGCAATGAGATCGTCGAGCGCGCGATGAAGGCCACCACCGGTGCCTCGTCCGTGCGGATGAAGGGCCGGATCGCCGACGACGAGAGCAAGGGCACCATCGAGATCGACATGGCGCTCAACCGGAAGGGCGAGTGCGCCGGCACGATGAGCATGGGCGGCCAGGGCAAGGCCGATCTGATCAAGACCGGCAGTGTCGTCTACATGAAGTACGACGAGGCGTTCCTGCGCGCCCAGAGCGAGGGCGAATCCAAGGCCGACACGGACGCGGCCGTGAACATGCTGGCCGGGAAGTGGACCCAGATGTCCGCGAAGGGCCAGGACGCCAAGGACATCGCGAGCTTCTGCGACCTGGACTCGCTGCTCGGCGATGTGCGCGACGGCGACGCCGCGGGCACCACCCGCGGGAAGACCACGCGGATCGACGGCACGCCCGCGATCACCCTGCACGAGAAGGACGGCAAGGAGCGCTACACGGCGTATGTGGCGACCGAGGGCAAGCCCTACCTGCTGAAGATCGACAGCGCGTCCGGCGCCAAGGAGCCGGAGCACCTGACGTTCGGTGACTACGGCCGGCCGGTCTCCGCGAAGAAGCCCGCGGGGAAGATCATCGACCTGGACGCACTGGGCGGCTGACACCTGGCGGCGCCGATACCGGGCAGCACTCGACAGCGGGCGGTGCTCGACAGCGGGCGGCGCTCGACACCGGGCAGGGGCCCGGCGCGGGGTCAGAGCGGGTGGCGCACCCATACGTTGGGTTCGACGTAGACGGCGTACCCGCGCTCCGGTTCGCAGCGGACCGGGACCAGCGCGCCGGGCACCTCGATGTCGCCCGCCGCGTCGAAGGGCAGCCCGGTCCAGTTGCGCCACTCCTCCAGGGAGCCGCTCACGGTCATCGAGGCCGGGGCGATGGAGTCGATGGTGGCGCCGGCCCGGGCGTGGACGCGCAGCCACGGGTCCTCGGGCAGCCCGTCGGGGCGGACCCGGCGGGCGTACTCGGTGATCGGGGTCCGCGGTTCGCGGTGCTTGGCGTTCGGACGGACGGGGGCGACGACCTCGCCGAAGCCGCGGGCGCGGGCGTTGTCCCGCATCGCCGAGAGCATGACGGCGGACAGGCCGCGGCCCTGGGCGTGCGGGGCGATGGTGACCGAGATGGCGCTGACGGTGTCCGGGCGGGTGCCGCTGCGCAGGTCGGCGAAGGCCCAGGCCAGCACTTGGTCCCAACCGCGGGCGGGCAGGGTGCGCCGGCCTTCCGTGTCGAGGGCGAACGGCACGCTGTAGGCGTGGGCGGCGATCCGGCCGTGCTCGTCCTCGGCGAACAGCGCGTACTCCGGCAGTTCGGTGGGGATGCGACCGTAGTGGGTGGTGCCCACGGGGTCGTGGGTGACGAACTCGGGCCAGGTGTCGGCCATCTCGCGCACCGCCGGCAGCCGGTCGGGCCGCTCGGCGAGGCTGCTCACCTTGATGTCCATGGCGGTCACCGTAGGCGGACCGGCCCGGGCCCGGTAGCGAATTACCGGGTCAGCGAATGAGCGGGTCAGCGAGTTACCGGGCCGGCGAGTGGTCAGCGGGCGCGGAAGCGCTCGGGTGCCTTGGTCGGGTTGCCGCCGGTGGGGAGCTTCTGGCGGGGACAGGTGGCGAGGACCTTCTTCATGGCCGCCTGTTCGGCGGCGGTGACCCACAGGCCGTACTTCTTCTTGACCGCGACCTGGGCGGCGACATAGGTGCACCGGTAGCCGCTGTTGGGCGGGAGCCAGGTGGCCGTGTCGCCGTCTCCCTTGCCGCGGTTGGTGCTCGCGTCGACCGCGATGAGGTTGAGCGGGTCGTTGGCCAGGGCTATGCGCTTGCTGGGGGCCCAGTACTTCGCGCCCTTCTGCCAGGCGTCGGAGAGGGCGACGACGTGGTCGATGTCGACCTGGCTGCGACCTCGCCGGTAGGTGATCTCCTTGCCGGAGTAGGGGTCGGGCTCCAGCAGCCCGTAGGTGACCTTGCAGGTGCCGCCGGTGAACTTCACCTTCTTCAGGTCGCGCTTGAGTATGTCGTCGCGGGTGTCGCAGGAGTTGGAGTCGGTGTCCGCCCAGGCGGTGCCGAACCGGGCCCGGGAGTAACCGGTCTTCGGCGCCCTGCCCTTGACGGTCAGTGAGCCGGCGGCGGTCAGGGCCGCGCCCCCGCCTCCGGTCTCCTCGGGCCCGGAGGCCCCGTCGGTCCGCTCGACCGTGCAGCCGGTCACGGCGACCAGCACGGCCACCGCGGTGACCGCTCCGCCCCTCAGACGCGTCACGCGTCCCCCTTGTTCGCCCTGGTCCGCTCCTCGGGTGCGGGGCGGATCGTTCCGCTCCCACGGTAACGTCCCCGCACCGCCCGCCAGATAGGGCATTAAGGGGTGATCGGCGGGCAATCAGGGCTCGACCTGGGGCATGTGACGCCCACGCAGGGGGAGTGCGGCGCCCGGGCCGGTGCGCCCGTGCGCCTCTCACCCGCCTCCGCGCGTCCGACGAGGACGAGGCGGCCCTGCCGGCGCTGCTCGTCCACTCGCCGGCCCCGGACGCCGACCGGACTTGACCCTGCCACTGGCGTCAGGGTCCGACGATCCCGGCATGAGCGAGAACAGCCTTCCCCAGGGTCCCCGTACCGTCATCGTGACCGGCGCCGGCACCGGCATCGGCCGCGCCACCGCACGCGCGTTCGCCGCCGAGGGCGCCCAGGTCGTCGCCGTCGGCCGCCGGGCCGCGCCCCTGGCCCAGACCGCCGAGGGGCACCCCGGGATCACCCCGCTGACCGCCGACCTGACCGCCGAGGACGGCCCCGGGACCGTCGTACGGGCCGCGCTGGAGCGGTACGGCCGGATCGACGTGCTCGTGCACAACGCGGGCGTCGTATCCGCCGACTCCCTGCGCGGCTACACGCGCGCGTCGGTACGTCCGCTGCTGGAGACCAACCTCCTGGCACCCGTGCTCCTCACCCAGGCCGCGCTGCCCGCGCTGGAGGAGAGCCGGGGCGTCGTGGTGAACGTGACGACGTCGGTGGGCCAGCGGGCCTGGCCGGGCAACTCCCTGTACGCGGCGGGCAAGGCGGCCCTGGAGGTGCTGACCCGCAGCTGGGCGGTGGAGCTGGCGCCGCACGGCATCCGGGTGGTCGCCGTGGCCCCGGGCGCGATCGAGACGCCGATCGCCGAGCACTCCGGGTTCACCCCCGAGCAGCGCGCCGCCCTGCGCGCATGGCAGCTCGACCACACCCCGCTCGGCCGGATCGGCCGCCCCGAGGAGGTCGCCTGGGCCATCACCGGGCTCGCCTCCCCGCAGGCGTCGTTCGTGACGGGCGTGGTGCTGCCCGTGGACGGCGGGGCGGTCGTCGCCTGACCGCCGGGCCGCCGAGCCGCCGCCCGCGACGACACCGGCCGACACCGGACGGCACCGGCGGCCCGTGTCCTCGGCACCCACCGCCGATCTCCCCTGCGGGGTGCTCGCCCGGTGCCACCGGCCGACGGGCACCCCTGACACGCACCCCTGACACGCGCCCCTGACACGCACCCCAGGGGCCGGCCGGCTCCCTGAACGCGTCAGACGCTCTCGCCCGCCTCCCGCAGCGCCGTCGCCAGTCGGTCCCGCAGCGCCGTCTGGGCGGCGATGCGGGCGTCGAGCACGGCCAGCCGGTCCCGGGCGACCCTCAGCCCCTCGGCGGAGGGGGGACCGGCGGTGACGTCGCCGTCCAGGCAGGTGAGGAACGCCCGTACGTCGTCCAGGGTGAGGCCGGCCTCCAGCAGCCGGCGGATGTTGCGGACCCGGACCGCCGTACGGGCGTCGTACGCGCGGTAGCCGTTGGCGGCGCGCGCCGAGCCGATCAGGCCCTGCTGCTCGTAGTGGCGCAGGGCGCGCGGTGTCGTTCCGGTCGCCTCGGCCAGTTCACCGATCCGCACGCGCGCCCCCGTCCCCGCTCACGCCCCCGTCCCTCGTCCGCTAGCCCAGGATCGAGGTGAGGAACTCGCCGACCCAGGCCAGCAGTTCGCGGCCGACCAGCGGCTTGCCGCCCACCTTCGCGGTCTTCGGGCGCGGGATCAGCACCTGGTGCGCGGCCGGCTTGATGACCGTGCCCGGGTAGAGCCGCTTGACCCGCAGCTCCTGCGACTCGCGCAACTCCACGGGGGCGAAGCGGATGTTGGTGCCCTGCAGGACGATCTCGCCGACGCCGCACGCGCGCGCGAGCATCCGCAGCCCGGCCACCAGCAGCAGGTTCTCCACCGGCTCGGGCAGCTTGCCGTAGCGGTCGGTCAGCTCCTCGCGGACGGCCTTGACGTCCTCCTCGCTGTTGGCGGAGGCGATGGCCCGGTACGCCTGGAGGCGCAGCCGCTCGCCGGGGGCGTAGTCGTGCGGGACGTGCGCGTCGACGGGCAGCTCGATCTTGACTTCGAGCGGCTGCTCCTCCTCGGCCCCGCCGTCCTCCAGCTGGCGCCGGTAGTCCGCGACCGCCTCGCCGACCATGCGGACGTACAGGTCGAAGCCGACGCCGGCGATGTGCCCGGACTGCTCGCCGCCGAGCAGGTTGCCGGCGCCGCGGATCTCCAGGTCCTTCATCGCCACGTACATGCCCGCGCCCATCTCGGTGTGCTGGGCGATCGTCGCCAGACGCTCGTGCGCGGTCTCCGTCAGCGGCTTCTCCGGCGGGTACAGGAAGTACGAGTAGCCGCGCTCGCGGCCCCGGCCGACCCGGCCGCGCAGTTGGTGCAGCTGGGACAGGCCGAAGGTGTCGCCGCGCTCCACGATCAGCGTGTTGGCGTTGGAGATGTCGATGCCGGACTCCACGATCGTGGTCGACACCAGCACGTCGAACTTCTTCTCCCAGAAGTCGACGACGACCTGCTCCAGCGCCGATTCCGACATCTGGCCGTGCGCCGTGGCGATGCGCGCCTCGGGGACGATCTCGCGCAGTCGCGCCGCCGCGCGGTCGATGGACTCGACGCGGTTGTGGATGTAGAAGACCTGGCCCTCGCGCAGCAGTTCGCGGCGGATGGCCGCGCCGATCTGCCGCTCCTCGTACGGCCCGACGAAGGTGAGCACCGGGTGGCGCTCCTCCGGGGGCGTGGTGATCGTGGACATCTCGCGGATGCCGGTGACCGCCATCTCCAGGGTGCGCGGGATCGGGGTGGCGGACATCGTCAGCACGTCGACGTTGGCGCGGAGCTTCTTCAGCTGCTCCTTGTGCTCGACGCCGAAGCGCTGCTCCTCGTCCACGATGACCAGGCCCAGGTCCTTGAACTTGGTCTCCGAGGAGAACAGGCGGTGGGTGCCGATGACGACGTCCACCGCGCCCTCCTTCAGCCCCTCCAGGACGGCCTTGGCCTCGGTGTCGGTCTGGAAGCGGGAGAGCGCCCGCACGTTCACCGGGAACTGCGCGTACCGCTCCGAGAAGGTGCCGAAGTGCTGCTGCACCAGGAGGGTCGTGGGGACGAGGACGGCCACCTGCTTGCCGTCCTGTACGGCCTTGAAGGCGGCCCGCACCGCGATCTCGGTCTTGCCGTAGCCGACGTCGCCGCAGACCAGGCGGTCCATGGGGACCGTCTTCTCCATGTCCTCCTTGACCTCGGCGATGGTGGTGAGCTGGTCCGGGGTCTCCGCGTAGGGGAAGGCGTCCTCCAGCTCGCGCTGCCAGGGGGTGTCGGAACCGAAGGCGTGGCCGGGGGCGGCCATGCGCGCGCTGTACAGCTTGATCAGGTCGGCCGCGATCTCCTTGACGGCCTTCTTCGCGCGGGCCTTGGTCTTCGTCCAGTCCGCGCCGCCCAGGCGGTGCAGGGTGGGTGCCTCGCCGCCGACGTACTTGGTGATCTGCTCCAGCTGGTCGGTCGGGATGTAGAGCCGGTCGCCCGGCTGGCCGCGCTTGGCGGGCGCGTACTCGACGACCAGGTACTCGCGCGTGGCGCCCTGCACGGTGCGCTGGACCATCTCGATGTAGCGGCCGACGCCGTGCTGTTCGTGGACGATGTAGTCGCCCGGTTCCAGGGTGAGCGGGTCGATGGTCTTGCGGCGGCGGGCCGGCATGCGGGCGCCCTCGCGGCCGGTCGCGCGCTGCCCGGACAGATCGGTCTCGGTGAGTACGGCGAGCTTGAGCGCCGGGTCCACGAAGCCGTATTCGATCGAGCCGCAGGAGACGTGCACCACGGAGGGGCTCAGCTCGCCGAGGTCGGAGTCCTGGCGGGCCGCGATGCCCTCGCCGCCGAGCACCTCCACGGTGCGCGCGGCCGGGCCGTGGCCCTCGGTGACGTACACCGTGCGCCAGCCGTCGGCGAGCCAGCCCTTGGTGTCGGCGAGGGCCCGCGCGGTGTCGCCGCGGTAGGTCTCCGGCGCGTGCATGCCGAGCTTGAGGGTGTCCGCCTCCAGTTCGAGGTCGGCGGCGAACGGGGACACCGACCACCACATCATGTCCAGCTCGCGCGCGTGGTCGCGGATGTCCGCGATGGACCGCAGGGAGGCCGCGCCGACGTCGATCGGGGCCTCGCCGCCGCCCGCGGTGGCCGCCCAGGACGCCTGGAGGAACTCCTGCGAGGTCGCCACGAGGTCGGCGGCGCGCGTACGGACCCGCTCCGGGTCGCAGACGACGGCCATCGCGCCCTTGGGCAGCACGTCGATGAGCAGTTCCATGTCGTCCACCAGGACCGGGGCCAGGGACTCCATGCCCTCGACCGCGATGCCCTCGGCGATCTTGCCGAGCAGTTCGCCCAGCTCGGGGTGGTGCTCGGCGAGGTCACGCGCGCGGGCGCGCACGTCGTCGGTGAGCAGCAGCTCGCGGCAGGGGGGCGCCCACAGGCCGTGCTCGGCGACTTCGAGGGAGCGCTGGTCGGCGACCTTGAAGTAGCGGATCTCCTCGACGTCGTCGCCCCAGAACTCGATGCGCAGGGGGTGTTCCTCGGTGGGCGGGAACACGTCCAGGATGCCGCCGCGCACGGCGAACTCGCCGCGCTTCTCGACCAGCTCCACGCGCGCGTAGGCGGCAGCGGCGAGGGCTTCGACGACGGCGTTCAGATCGGCGCTCTGGCCGGTCCTCAGGGCTACGGGTTCCAGGTCGCCGAGGCCCTTGACCTGGGGCTGGAGCACGGAGCGCACGGGGGCGACGACCACCGACACCGGGCCGGTCTCGGGGTCGTCGGGACGGGGGTGGGCCAGGCGCCGCAGCACGGCCAGGCGGCGGCCCACGGTGTCGCTGCGCGGGCTGAGCCGCTCGTGCGGGAGGGTCTCCCAGGAGGGGTACTCCACGACGCCCTCTTCGGGGAGCAGGGAGCGCAGCGCGGCGGCGAGGTCCTCCGCCTCCCGGCCGGTGGCCGTGACCGCCAGCACCGGGCGGCCGGCCTCGCGGGCCAGGGCGGCGACCGCGAAGGGGCGGGCCGCCGGGGGGCCGACGAGGTCGACGTGCGGGCGGTTGCCGTCCGCCGCCGCCACGATCGCTTCCGCGAGGGCGGGGTCCTTGACGACGGCGTCGAGCAGACCGTGCAGGCTCATGGGGAGGCTTTCCGTCCGGGTGTGGGCAACGCGAACAGCCCGACTCGGATGACGGGCCGGGGGGTCTCCAGCGTACGACGGTGTCGGCGGCGGCGCGGGAGGCTGTGGACAACGCCCGTGCGCCACGGCGGCCGATCCCCCGTAAGCCCCGGCGGCCGATCCCCCGTGAGCCCCGGCGGCCGATCCGGTCGCCCGCCCCGCAGAGCCGCCCCGCCGCACCCCCCCGACCGCAGACCTGTCCCCGCGTACCCGCACCCCCGTCCCCACGGCCCTGTCCCCACGGCCCTGTCCACGCCCGGTGCACCTCCGTGCACCTCCGTGCACCCCGGCACCCACAGCCCCCCGGCCACCCCGGCTGCGCCCCGGCACCCACGGCCCCGGCCGCCCCCGGCCGCCCCCGCTGCGCCCCGGCGCCCCCGGACGCGGTCGGCCGTCGCTGTGTGCCCCGCCCCCCGGCGGACCCGCACAGCCCGGCGCCGGGGAGTCCCCCAAGACTCCCCGGCGCCGGGTTCTCCCCCGCAACCCCCGTATGCGGTGGTCGTCGGTCCAGCCCGCGCGGCTAGTCCGTCGCGATCGCGTTCAGCACGTTCATCCGGCCGGCCCGGAAGGCCGGGATCAGCGCGGCGAACAGGCCCACGAAGGCCGAGCCGATGAACACCCCGGTGATCGTCGGCCACGGGATCTCCAGGACCTTGAGGCCCTCCAGGGCGAGCAGCTTCTGGGCGGTCGCGCCCCAGCCCATGCCCAGGCCGAGGCCGAGCAGGGCGCCGAAGACGGCGATCACCACGGACTCCAGGCGGATCATGCGGCGCAGCTGGCGGCGGGAGAGGCCGATGGCCCGCATGAGGCCGATCTCCCGGGTCCGTTCGACCACGGAGAGCGCCAGGGTGTTCACCACACCGAGGATCGCGACGATGATCGCGAGCGCCAGCAGGCCGTAGATCATGTTCAGCAGCTGGCCGATCTGGTCCTTCAGCTCCTGCTTGTAGTCGGTCTGGTCGCGCACGGTGTACTGCGGGTAGTCGTGCAGGGCCGACTTCAGCGCCGCGTAGGCGGTCTTCTCCTGGCCGTCGTCGGCCGTGGCGAAGAGCAGGTCGTCGAGGGGCATGTCGCCGGCGGGCACGTACTTGGCGGCCGTTGCGATGGACGCGTACATCGCGCCCTTGTCGATGACGGCGTCGTCGCTGGTGATCGCGCGGACGGTCAGCCTGGCCGTCGTGCCGTCCTTGAAGTCGACCGCGACCGTGGAACCGACCTTGATGCCGTGCTTCTCGGCGAAGCCTTCGAAGACGGACATCGAGTCGGGCTTGTAGGCGTCGGCGAGATCGCCGGCCACGGTCTTGGTGCGCAGGTCCTGTGCGTAGGTCGGGTCGGCCGCGTTGATCGTCTCGCCGTCCGAGACACGGCCGTCGGGTGTGGTCAGCTTGGCGTCGAGCAGCTTGTACTCGGTGACCCGGGCGAGGCCCGGCGTGTCCTTGACGGCCTTGACCGCCTGCTTGGTGAGGACGTCGCCGTTGTCGTTCTGGATGATGAAGTCCGTGCCCACGGTCTTGTCCAGCTGGTCGGTGGCGGAGGCCACCATGGAGGAGCCGACCACCGACAGGCAAGCCACCAGGGCGAGGCCGATCATCAGGGCGGCGCCGGTGGCGCCGGTGCGGCGCGGGTTGCGCAGTGCGTTGCGCTCGGCCATGCGGCCCACGGGTCCGAAGATCCGCAGGATGATCAGGCCGAGGACGCGGACCAGGCCGGCGGCGAGCAGCGGGCCGATGATCACGAAGCCGATCAGGGTGAGCACCACGCCCAGGCCCAGCCAGCCCGACCCGGCCTTGGCCTCGTCGGCGGTGCCGGCGACGTAGAGGCCGTAACCGCCCGCGCCGGTGAGGAGCAGGCCGATGACGGCCCGGACGGCACCCGCCTTGGCGTCGGCCGGGGCGCCCGCTTCGCGCAGGGCGGCCATCGGGGAGACCTTGCCGGCGCGGCGGGCGGGCAGGTAGGCGGCGAGGACGGTGACGACCACGCCGAGGGCCAGGCCGATCGCGGGCGTGGTCCAGACGACCGTCAGATCGTCGGTGGACAGGTGCATGTCCATCAGGCCCATGAGCTTCATCAGGCCGACCGCGATGCCGACCCCCGCGCCGACGCCGAGCACCGAGCCGACCACGCCGAGCAGCAGCGCCTCGACCAGCACGGACCGGTTGATCTGCTTGCGGGAGGAGCCGATGGCGCGCATCAGGCCGATCTCGCGGGTGCGCTGGGCGACCAGCATGGAGAAGGTGTTGATGATCAGGAAGATGCCGACCAGGAAGGCGATCCCGGCGAAGCCGAGCATCGCGTACTTCATGACGTTCAGGATGTCCCCGAGGTCCTTCCGGTTGGCGTCGGCGACCTCCTTGGCGGTCTGCACCTTGTAGCCGTGCCCGAGGGCGGCGGTGACGTTCTCCTTCAGCCGCGCGTCGGTCACCCCCTTGGCGGCGGTGACGTTGACGCCGGTGTAGACGCCGCTCTCGCCGACCAGGGCCTGCTGGGCGGTCCTGGTGTCCAGGTAGAAGATCGCCGCGCCGGGGTTGGTGACCTGGAAGGAGGCGATGCCGGACACGTGCGCCCGGTGCGTGCCGACGGCCGTGATCACACCGATCTCGTCGCCGAGCTTCAGGTGGTGCCGGTCGGCGGTGTCGGCGTCGACCATCACCTGGTCCGCGCCCTTGGGCGCCTTGCCGGAGGTGATCTCCATGGTGCGGGCGTCGTTGGCGTTCCAGTTGCCGACGATGGTCGGGGCGCCGCTGCCCGGCGACAGCTTGTCCTTGTCGGCGTCGACGACGGTCGCGGAGGTGGAGAACACCGTGCCCTCGGCGGAGCGCACGCCCTCGGCCTTGCGGACCTCGCCGAGGACGGCGGCCGGCATGACCGGCGGCTTGCCGGTGCGGGAGGTGGTCCGGCCGCTGTCGGAGGAGCCCTTGGCGCTGACCGTCACGTCCGAGGAGGTCGCCTGGAACAGCTTGTCGAAGGTGGTGTTCATCGTGTCGGTGAACACGAGGGTGCCGCACACGAACGCCACCGACAGCATGACCGCCACGGCGGACAGCGCCATGCGCCCCTTGTGCGCGAAGAAGTTGCGCATCGAGGTCTTCAGGACCGTCATGACGTGCGCCCCCGGGCGTCGAAGTCCTTCATGCGGTCCAGGACCTGGTCGGCCGTCGGCTGGTACATCTCGTCGACGATGCGGCCGTCGGCGAGGTAGAGCACGCGGTCGGCGTAGGAGGCGGCCACCGGGTCGTGGGTCACCATGACGATGGTCTGGCCGAGTTCGTCCACCGAGCGGCGCAGGAAGCCCAGAACCTCCGCCCCCGCGCGCGAGTCGAGGTTTCCGGTCGGCTCGTCCCCGAAGATGATCTCCGGGCGGGCGGCGAGCGCGCGGGCCACGGCGACGCGCTGCTGCTGGCCGCCGGAGAGCTGGGTCGGCCGGTGCTTGAGGCGCCCGGCGAGCCCGACGGTCTCCACCACCCGGTCCAGCCAGGCCCGGTCGGGCTTGCGGCCGGCGATGTCCATGGGCAGCGTGATGTTCTCGATCGCGTTCAGCGTGGGCAGCAGGTTGAACGCCTGGAAGATGAAGCCGATCCGGTCCCGGCGCAGCTGGGTGAGCTTCTTGTCCTTCAGGCCGGTGATCTCGGTGTCGTCCAGGTGGATCTGACCGCTGGTCACGGTGTCGAGACCGGCGAGGCAGTGCATCAGGGTGGACTTGCCGGACCCCGAGGGGCCCATGATCGCGGTGAACTGACCGCGGGCGATGTCCACGTCGACGTGGTCGAGGGCGACGACACGGGTCTCGCCGGACCCGTACGCCTTCACGACCTGCCGCGCCCGAGCGGCAACGGCCGTACGCCCTCCAGTGCCCCCGTGCCTGGGAATGGTCACAGCCGATGTCACTGTATGTCTCCTATGTCGGTTGACAGGTCGAGAACGGTCGCCCGGTCCCGGGTGTCGTGTGCGGTACGTCGTCGAGTCTCGCGGCCGGCCGGGGGCTCGCGCGCTGGTGCGAAGCCCCGTCTTTCCGGGGGGAAAACCCCACCCCGGCCGGTGCGGCCCACCGCCCCCCAGCGGTGTAAAGCCAGGTTAAGGAGCACCCCGGCCCGGTCTCGTCCTCCGCCGGGACGACCCCTCCCCGAGTCATAGGACGGAGGTACCCCTAGGGGTGCTCCACCGGCGGGTGGAGCCCTTCTCGGGGCCGGCTCCACCCTTCGACGCGGAAAGGCTCCACCCTGCCGTCGCGTCAGGGGCAAGTCCGGGCACCGCCTGACGTCCCGTGGGAAGCTGGCGTCGCGCACATAGGTGCAGGGGGCAACGGGGTAGCTTCCCGCGGGGAGCACGGGAGGGGTGTGCGGTGGGGAGTACGACACCGGCGATACGGGGCACCGCCGGCAGGCGGGACAGCGGACGGCGCGGTGCGGTGGTCGCCGCGCTCATGCTGGCGATGGCACTGGCGGCGCTCGATTCCACCGTCGTCTCCACGGCCGTACCGCAGATCGTCGGCGACCTCGGCGGGTTCTCCGTCTTCTCCTGGCTGTTCTCCGGCTATCTGCTCGCCGTCACCGTCACGCTCCCCGTCTACGGCAAGCTGTCCGACACCTTCGGCCGCAAGCCGGTGCTGGTGGTGGGCGCGGCCGTGTTCCTGCTGGGTTCACTGCTGTGCGCGGCGGCCTGGAACATGGGGACCCTGATCGCGTTCCGGATCGTGCAGGGCCTGGGCGGCGGGGCGTTGCAGGGCACCGTGCAGACGCTGGCCGCCGATCTGTACCCGCTGGCGGAGCGCCCGAAGATCCAGTCCAAGCTGTCCACGGTGTGGGCGGTCTCCGCGGTGGCCGGGCCCGGGCTCGGCGGGGTGCTCGCCGCCTACGCCGACTGGCGCTGGATCTTCCTGATCAACCTGCCGATCGGCGCCGCCGCGCTGTGGCTGATCGTCCGCCATCTGCACGAGCCGGAGCGGGAGAGGGCGCCCCGCGCGCGCGTGGACTGGGCCGGCGCGCTCGCGGTGTTCGCGTGCGGCGGGGTGCTGCTGACCGCGATGGTGCAGGGCGGGGTCGCGTGGCCGTGGGTGTCGGTGCCGTCGCTGGCCCTGTTCGGCACGGGCCTGTTCCTGGCCGTCGTGGTGGTGGCGGTGGAGCGGCGGGCCGCCGAGCCGATCATCCCGGGGTGGGTGTGGCGGCGCCGTACGATCGCGGCCGTCAACCTCTCGCTCGGGGCGCTGGGGCTGCTGATGGTGGCGCCGTCGGTGTTCCTGCCGACGTACGCGCAGTCGGTGCTCGGACTCGCGCCGGTGGCCGCGGGGTTCGTGCTGTCGGTGTGGACGCTCAGCTGGCCGGTGACCGCGGCGCTGAGCCAGCACGTCTACCGGCGGATCGGCTTCCGGGACACCGCGCTGCTCGGCATCGGCCTGGCGTCGCTGATCCTCTTCGCGTTCCCGTTCCTGCCCTACCCCGGCTCCTGGTGGCAGCCGACGCTGCTGATGCTGCTGCTGGGCGGGGCGCTCGGACTGTTCCAGCTGCCGCTGATCGTCGGCGTGCAGTCGACCGTGGGCTGGTCGGAGCGCGGCACCACGACCGCGTCGGTCCTGTTCTGCCGGCAGACCGGCCAGACCCTCGGCGCGTCCCTGTTCGGCGCCGTCGCCAACGGGGTGCTGGCGGCACGGCTCGGCGGCGCGGGCGACCTGGACTCCATCACGCGCGCCCTGGACGACGGTACGGCCCCGGAGGCGACCCGGCGGGCGATCGCCGACGCGGTGCACGCGGTCTACCTGGGGGCGGCGGGCGCGGCGGCACTGGCGTTCGTGGTGCTGCTGCTGGTGGCACCCCGACGGTTTCCGGTGCTTCAGGAGTGACGTTTCCGCGGGCGCTTCCGGCAGGTGACGTTTCCGCAGGTGCTCCCGGCAGCCGACGTTTCCGCGGGGGCTCCCGGCGGGTGACGTTTCCGCGGGCGCTTCCGGCAGCTGACGTTTCCGCAGGTGCTCCCGGCGGGCGCCGCCTCGGCGGGCGTCCTCGGGTCTCCGTGAGCGCTCCGGCCGGCGGCCGGGGCCGCTACTCCATGGACACCCGGCCGGTCAGCGTGATGAGACTGTCGCGGACGGAGTCCATGTGCGCCTGGACGTCGTCCCAGGTCTCGCTGTGCTCACGCAGCATCCGCTCGGTCTCCACGGCGATGCACTCCTCACGCACCCGCGCCTCGGCGATGATCTCGGCGGCACGCGCGTGTGCCTCCTCCTCGGAGCGGCGCGCGAACTCCCCGGCCTCGCCGAGGGCCCGCTCGGCCTCGGACAGGGCCGTCTCCGCCCGGCTCACCCGGTCGGCGTCCCCGGCGTCCAGCGCCGCCGCCGCCTCCGCCTCCGCGCGCTGGACCTCGGACAGGCGCGCGGCGTGTTCGCGGGACTGCTCGGCGAGCAGGGCCGCCGTCCGCCGGCGCACCTCGCGCAACGCGGTGAGCGCGTCTCCGCGCCCGTCCTTCACATCGCGCCGGGCGCCGATGCGGAGGTCGTCGGCCTCGGTCTGTGCGGCGAGGAGCCGCTGACGGGCGTGTTCGTCGGCCTCCGCGCGAAGCGCGTCCGCCGCTTCGCGCGCCTTCTCGCGCACGCCCTCGGCGCTCGCCTCCGCCTGTGCGATCTGCTCGCGAGCTTCACGCCGGGTGCGCTCCAGGAGGTCCGCCGCCTCTTCCCGCACGCTCTGGAACAGGCGCCGCGCGCCCTCCCCGAGCGTCTCGTACTCCTGCGGCGCGAGCTGGGCGACGGCCTCGCGCAACCGCACGGCCTCCGCCTCCATGTCCTTGGCGAGCACGGTCAGCCGGGCCGCGCGCTCCCAGCCGGCGTCCCGGTTCTCGGACAGCGCCTCCATGTACGCGTCGACCTGGTCGGGGCGGTAGCCGCGCCCCCGGACGGTCACGAAGCCGTGGGGCGGCATCGCTGCGCTGCTCACCGTGGGGTCCCCTTCCACCGGACGTACACGACGGGATGATTGCGCGCACATCTTGATGGATCGGATGTAAGGGTGCATAACGCGACACTCCGCAGTTGCGTCACGCTCGGAACGCCGCACGTCGCCCCCGGCGTGGCGGACACGGCCACTCGGAGCCCACCCCGGGCCCCCTTGGAGTCTCTCCGCGGCCCCCGCGGAACGAACCCACCGCAAGGGTGATGAACGTGCTCCGAACGGCGCCACCCACCGGCCCGGGAACCACACTCGCGAACGACGGCGGGCCCTTCACGCGCGCGCGTGAAGGGCCCGAGGTCTCACACCCGGCCGGCGGGCGGGCGACGGACGCGCTACAGCAACCCGTCCCACATCTGCTCCAGCAGCACCGACCACCAGCTCTCCGGCGAACCGAGCGCCGCCGGGTCGAGTGCGGCCAGCTGCGCCTGGAAGTCGACCGTCCAGCGGCCCGCCTGCTCCTGGTTCAGCCCGAACCGCAGCCGCCACATCCGCCCCAGCAACGCCAGGCACCGCGCGAACTCCGGCAGCCCGGTGTTCACGAACTGCGGCGGTACCGGCGCACCGCCCGGGCCCGCCTCCACCGGCACGGCCACGATGTTCGCCGTCCCGTACTGCACACAGAGCGCCTTGCCGAAGTCGGTGCCCATGACGAGGTACGAGCCCGCGTCAGGCGCCGGCTGCACCCCGCGTTCGGCCGCGAGCTCCGCCAGCGTCGGCACCGGGCGGCCCGGCTGCGCCTGCGCCCAGAAGAACGGGCCCATGTCCAGCGGCAGTCCGGCCACGACCAGCGTGTGCGCCACGACGGGCGGCACCCCCTGCCGGGACACCGCCTGCTGCTCGAACCGGAAGATCCCCGGACCGAACGCCGCGGCCAGCTCCTGCGCGATGGCCTCCGGCGGCACCGGCGGCACGGCCTGCACCGGCGGCAGCGGCGCCCGTACCGGCGCGGGCCGCGCGGGACCGTCCGCCACCTGGTGCAACTCGCCCTGATGCGCGAGCAACTGCTGCATGCCCTGCTGCCGGCTCGCGTGGTCAGCGCCGTACGGGGCGATGCTCGCGATCCGCGCCTGCGGCCACTGCTCACGGATCATCCGCGCGCAGTAGGCGCCCGGCAGCTCACACGACTCCAGCTCCGTGTGCAGCTCGAGCACCTGGCCCGGCGGCACGTTCATGGCCCGCAGCTCGTGGAAGATCTGCCACTCCGGGTGCGGCGTGCCCGGCGCCGAACGCCGGATCAGCTGCTGCTCGGAGCCGTCCTGGGCGCGGTAGCGCAGCACCGCCTGGTAGCCGGGGCCCACCGTCGGCTGCCCCTGCTGCGGATACCCGTACGCCGGAGCCTGCCCCGGCACCGGCCCGCCGGGCGGCGGCATCGCACCCGGGGGCATGGCGCCCGGCGGCACAGCGCCCCGCGGCATGGCGCCGGGCGGCATCCCACCGGGCGGCATCGGCGAGTGGGCACCCGGGACGCCCGGAGGCATACCGGGGGCGCCCGGCGCCCCGAGAGCGCCGGGGGCGGGGGGCGGCGGGGGTGCTCCCGGGCCGGCCACCGGCGGAGCGGCCAGCATGGTCTCGGCGTGGTGCACGGCACCGGAGGCGCCTTGGGCACCGGGGGCGCCCGGCGGCTGCGTGACGCCCGGCATGCCGGGGGCGCCCGGCATACCAGGGGCGCCCGGGGCGGCGGGGGCACCCGGACGGGGGGGCGCACCCCCGCCCATGCCGCTCGGATCGGCCAGCATCGTGGCCGCGTGGTGCACGCCGCCCGGCGGCGTACCACCGGGCGCACCCGGCGGCGCGGCGGGCGGGTTGGGGGCGCCCGGAGCGTTCGGCACGCCCGGCGCCTGAGCCCCCTGGGCACTCCCCGGAGCCCCTGGACCGGCCGGCGCACCCGCACCGCCCGGCCCCTCGGGCCCCTCAGGACCCAGCGCCGACACGAGCTGCGTCGGCACGTACCCGCCCGCAGGCGCACCCGGTGCGGGCGGCGGCGTCGCGGTCCCCGGGCGCGCGCCCGGCAGGCCCGGCACGCCCGGCGGCGGAGGCGGCGCACCCACTCCGCCGCGCGCCTTCTTCGGCGGCGGCGCCGCCTTGCTGGTCGCGGCGTCCGCGATGTCCCCGGCGTTCGGCGCGAGCGGCCGCGCGGGCGCACCCGGGCCCGCCGGAGGCTGCGGCGCGT
Organism: Streptomyces sp. NPDC015171; assembly: GCF_043079545.1. Taxonomy (NCBI): domain Bacteria; kingdom Bacillati; phylum Actinomycetota; class Actinomycetes; order Kitasatosporales; family Streptomycetaceae; genus Streptomyces; species Streptomyces sp. NPDC015171. The sequence continues at coordinate 447,473 of NZ_JBIBUO010000005.1, read as the reverse complement.
CCTGCGCACCGCCCGGCGTCTGCGGATAGCCGTACCCCTGGGCGCCCTGCGGAGCGCCGGGCCCCTGCGGGTAGCCGTACGGCCGAGGCGGAGGCGGGGTGTTCTGCTGCGGAAGACCCGGCGCACCGGGAGTCATGGGGGGCGCGGGAGCCATGGGGGGCGCGGGAGCCATGGGGGGCGCGGGCGGAGTGCCGTGCGCCGGAGGGTAGGGCGCCACGCCCGCCGGGGGGGTGCCCGGGGCCGCCGGAGCCTGCGGATGGCCGTACGCCGGTGTGCCCGGTGGCGGCGGGGGCGTGTGGCCCGGGCCGGCGCCCGGCGCACCAGGCGGAACGGGCGCACCGGGCGCACCGGGCGCACCGGGCGCGAAGCCCTGCGCTCCCGGCGCGTCGGGTACATCGAGCGCCGGCGCGACCGCCGTGGGCGGCAACTGGCTGCCGCCCGACATCAGCGCCGTCGGCGCGTCGGCCGCCACCGCCGGCGGACGCCGCGCGTCGTCCGGGTCGGTCAAGGGCGGCGCGAACACCGTCGCGGGCAGCGGCACGGAACGGTCGTCCTCACCGTTGTCCGCGTTCGTGTCGGTGCCGGCCCAGGGCGTGGCCCCGTCGGGCACGTCCGCCGGAGCGGGCACCCCGGCCTGCGTCTCGGCCGGCCCGCCTCCACCGGAGGCAGCCCCACCCGCAGAGGCAGCCGCCCCGCCGGAGGCACTCGCGCCCCCGGCCGGCCCCGCCCCGCCGGCAGAAACCGACGGCCCATCGGAAACCGGACCCCGGCCAGAAGCAGACTCGACAGACTCGTCCGAAGCCGCACCCGAAACCGCACCCGCGCCCCCGGCACCCGTGCCCTCCGGCCGCCGCTCCCCCAGCCCCAGCTTGTCCGCCGCCTCCTGCAACCACTCCGGAGGAGTCAGCAGGAACGACGTCTGATTGAGGTCAAGCCGGGCCGGAGCAGGCGCGGGCACCGCGTCCCGCGGCTCGTCGGCGCGGCCGTACTCCTCCTCGTACCGGCGGATCACCTCGCCCACCGGCAGCGCGGGCCACAGCGTCGCCTCCCCGCTGTCCCGGGCGATGACGAGCCGCTGCCCGCCCGCGTCCGAACGCGGCCCCTCCGCCCGGTCCTCGCCCCACACCACGAACCCCAGCTCGAACTCCCGCACCCGCACCTCACGGTGCTGGTAGGCGGGCACATCGCCGTTGATCCACTCCTCGGCGCGCTCCTGCGCCTGCGCGTACGTCACCATCGCCTGCAGCTCACTCCCCCACCGGGCCGGAAGACGCCGAGCCGGAAGACACCGGGACGACACGGGCGAAACCGCCGTCCACCATCAGATTGGCCACCGTCTCCAACTCCGGCGGGCTGCCCGCGAGCCGGGACAGGAAGGCATCGAAGTCGTCACCGCACGGCAGCAGCAGACGCTCCACCCGCTCCGCCGGCGACCACGACGGATCCACGTCCCGCACATCGTCGTACGCGCAGAACCACACCGAACCGGTCCGCTCGCCCTTCGCCTTCACCGCGAGCAGGCCGCCCTGCACGAAGGCCACACCGAGGTAGTCCTTCGTCAGGTGGTCGCGCAGACACTTGTTCACGTACACCAGGTCATTGACCGCGGCCTCGTCCCGCACGGTGAAGAACGGCTGGTCCACCAGCAGCCCCAGCTCGGCGGCGAGCGCCGTGCCGGCCGGCGCGCAGCCGCCCGCCGCCTTCAGGAACGAGCGGTAGGCGCCGGGCAGCCGGTACCCCAGGTCCTCCTCGACCCCCTGCACCTGCGCCTCCGTCACCGCGACACCCGACTTCGGCAGCCCAAAGTGGGCCGGACGCGACTCCTGCAACGGCCGCGTACCCCGCTTGGCGTGGTCCACCTGCGCCGTCGCCACCCCGCCGTGATGCCGCAACAGCGCCTTCACGTCGACCGGGATCAGCTCAAGGCGCCGGGTGCCCGCCACGTGGTGCCACGTCCAGCCGTGCGGCGTCGCCACATCCGGCACCGTGTCCCACAACTCGTGCCCCGCCGCGGCCAGCGCCGCGTTCGCCGACACGTAGTCCGTCAGCCGCAGCTCGTCGACCCCGAAACCCTCCGGCGGCTCGGCGATCTCCACCGCCACGCGCGCGTACGGGGAGAAATCGGGGTGACCGCGCTCATCGACCCGTACCCCTCTCGGGTGACGTGCCGCCCGGACCGGATCCGGGAAGTGCACGACCTGCCCGGCGTAGGCCGCGTTCGGCGGCGCGGCTTGCTGCCCGAGCCGACCTGTCGTCATGGCGGTTGCCCCCTGCGGCGTTCTCTTGGGCCTGAACGGCGGTGTCGATCGCGGATGGCGACAGCCTATGCGGTACGCGCACCCCGGTCACCGGCCCACCGCATCCCCGCGTCCGGCCCCCCGCCCCGCCCCGCCGGGGCCGTCGCACCACCACCGTGACCAGCCGTCACCCCACCGTCACACCCCGCCCCGACCGGGCGTGTCGCAGCGCCCCAGCTTCCGCACGAGCCACGGCATTTGGCACCCTGTGTCCTTCGGGGGGATGCCCGGGGAGGGAAGAAGATCATGAACGCCTTGCAGACCGGAGGTGCCGACGTGCGGGCCGGTGACCCACGCATCGACTGGAGCGGAACCGACACACCCCCCGCCCCCGCCCTCCGGCAACGCCGCGACGGCATCCTGCCCACCGTCGCCGCCGCCCTCTCCGTCCGCGGCGCCACCCTCACCGGCACCGCCGCCCGCAGCGACCAGCCCCCGGCCCTGCACGCCCTGGTCCAGGACTTCCTCGACGCCCTGACCAGCGCCCAGCGCGACCGCTTCACCGGCCGCTGCGCCGAGACCATCCTCATCTCCCGGCACATCGCCGCCGCCGACGCCGCACGCAGCAAACGCGCCGCACGCAGACCCATGACCAACGGCGAAGCCCGCAAAGCGCTCAAACACGCCAAACTCACCGCCCGCCGTATACGCGAGGACGGCGACCCCCTCCACGGCAGCTTCGCCACCCCGTGCCGCACCTGCACCGCGCTCAGCGCCCACTTCGGCGTCCGCATCGTCGACCCCGCCGCAACCGACGACTGACCGCACCCGTCAACACCGACGACACCGACACCACCCGCACCGCCACGTGAGCACCCGCACGAGTACCACCACGCGTACGAGCGCACGCACACGCACGACGAACGAAGGGCAGATGCACGCCGACCGCACCTCCACCACGCGCTTCCCCGTACCCGTCGACGCCGCCCTGCGCGGCGCCGGCTGGCAGCCCGGGCGCTGGGACATAAAGCAGGCCGAGATCTGGGCCGACACCCTGCGCGAACACACCTCGCCCGCCGGACACCGGCACACCGTGTTCCCCGCCGCCGTCGAAGCCTGGGCCGAGTTCGGCGCCCTCCGCATCTCCCCCGCGGGCCCCGGCCGCCAGATCGCCCCGGCCGCCCTCCACCTCGACCCCCTGCACGGCCTGCACCTGGCCCGCACCCTCGGCGACCTCGGCCGCGCCCTCGGCACGGAGCTGAGCCCCCTCGGCGAGGAGACCGACACCGCCGCCCTGCTCGCCATCGACGCCGAAGGCCGCGTCTACACCATCGACCACACCGGCGACTGGTACGTCGGCCCCGACATCGACCACGCCCTGACCACCCTGATCACCGGCATCCCACCGGTACGCCTCACCGCGGGCTGACCGCCGGGGACCGCGCCCCCGCGCCCCGCCCCGGTCGCCTACACCGCCGGAATCACCGCGGACACCCGGAACCCGCCCGCGTCCGTCGGCCCCGACACGAACACTCCGCCCAGCGCGACGACCCGCTCCCGCATCCCCACCAGGCCGTTCCCGCCCGACGGCAGCCCCGCGGCCCGTGCGGACGCCGGCTCCGGCGGCGGCTCGTTCTCCACCTGCATCGCGATCTCCGACCCGCGATGCGCCAGCCGCACATGCGTCTTGGCGCCCGCCGCGTGCTTGTGGACGTTCGTCAGCGCCTCCTGCACCACCCGGTACGTCGTCTGCTCGATCTCCGCCGCGTACGGCCGCTCGTCGCCCTCCACCGACAGGTTCACCACCATCCCGGCGGCGGCCGACTGCGCGATCAACTCGTCCAGCTCCGACAGATACGGCCCGTCCGCCACGCCCGCCTCGACAGCCGCCCGGGACGCCGCCTCCGCCGCGGCCTCGCCCACCGCCGCCAGCGACACCTCGGCAGCACGCAGGCCCGCGTCCGTGCCCGCCCGCAGCACCCCGAGCATCTCCCGCAGCTCGGTCAGCGCCTGCCGGCCCATGTCACCCACGAGCGCGGCATTGCGCACCGCCTTCTCCGGATCCTTCCGCGCGACCGCCTGCAACGCCGCCGCGTGCACCACCATCAGGCTCACCCGGTGCGCGACCACGTCGTGCATCTCCCGCGCGATCCGCGTCCGCTCCTCGTTGCGCGCCCACTCGGCCCGCTCCTCCGCCCGCTCCGCGAGCAGCTGAAGCTCCCGCTCCAGGGAATCCGCCCGCTCCCGCAGGCTCTCCATCAGCCGGCGCCGCGCCCCCACGTACAGGCCCAGCAGCACCGGCGGAGCCGTCAGCCCCAACGCCGTCGTGACGGCCGCGAACGGCACGAACCAGTCACCCAGCGTCAGATCCCCGCGGGCCATCTCCTGCCGCACCCGTACGAACGTCACGATCGCCGTACCGAGCAGCGACATCCCCGCCAGCGACCCGATCACCCGCCGGGGCAGCTCGGCCGCCGCCAGCGTGTACAGACCGACCACGCCCATCAGATAGCCCATCTCGGCGGGCGTGACGGCGATCGCCACCAGCACCACGGCGATCGGCCACTTCCGGCGCACCAGCAGCACCGAACCGGCGAGGAGCCCGAACACGATCCCCACGGACACCGGGATCCCCGCGTCCCGGGCGAACGGAATGCCCTCCGCCGCGCACTCCACGGCGGACACCAGCGCGAGAGCCCCGTCGAACACCGCACTGCGCCGCCTGGCCCACCACCAGGGGCCGGTCAGCTCCCTGGCGTGCTCTTCCCCCGTCGTGGTCATGTCTCCAGCCTACGGGCGACAGGTACGGCTTTTCCGGTGACTTTCACCTACCTCCACACACCACACCCAGTGACCGGACGACCTCGAAACCCACCGGAATCCCTCGAACTGGCGAACCTTTCCCGTTCGATTCCCCGTCCCCGCCGATCCGGCCACCCCATGATCCACATCCGGCAGCGCATGACCCTGTACCGTCGCGTGGAAGGCGCCTGGTGCGGCATAGTAGGAGGCGCCGCTCGGCAACCAGACCGAATGTCCGGTTTAGTCGAGACGTTCCCCCGTGGTGTAATTGGCAGCACTGTGGCTTTTGGTGCCATCTGTCCGGGTTCGAGTCCTGGCGGGGGAGCAGCTGCTCCATACGGGCCCTGACCGGTGACCACCGTCAGGGCCCGCACTCATGTCCCCCACACCACCCCCCGGTATCCTGCGGCTGTCACCCCCACCCATCCAGAGCCGAAGGGCAACCCCGTGAGCGCCATTCGCCCGGCCGCCGTCGTCGTTCTCGCAGCGGGTGAGGGCACCCGTATGAAGTCGGCCACGCCGAAGGTCCTGCACGACATCTGCGGCCGTTCCCTGGTCGGTCATGTGCTGGCCGCCGCCCGTGAGTTGGACCCGCAGAACCTGGTCGTCGTGGTGGGCCACGCCCGTGAGCAGGTCGCCGCGCACCTGACCGAGATCGACCCCGGCGTGCGGACGGCCGTACAGGCGGAGCAGAACGGCACCGGGCACGCCGTGCGGATGGGCCTGGAGGAGCTGGGCGGGACGGTGGCCGGGACCGTGGTCGTGGTGTGCGGGGACACCCCGCTGCTCACCGGCGACACGCTGACGCGGCTCGCCGGGACCCACGAGTCGGACGGCAACGCCGTGACGGTGCTGACCGCCGAGGTGCCGGACGCGACCGGTTACGGCCGGATCGTGCGGGACGAGGCGACGGGCGCGGTCACGGCGATCGTGGAGCACAAGGACGCGAGCGAGGCCCAGCGGGCGATCCGGGAGATCAACAGCGGGGTGTTCGCGTTCGACGGCGAGCTGCTGGCGGACGCGCTGAAGAAGGTGCGCACGGACAACAGCCAGGGCGAGGAGTACCTCACCGACGTGCTGGGGATCCTGCGGGAGGCCGGGCACCGGGTGGGGGCGTCGGTGGCCGGTGACCACCGGGAGATCGCGGGGATCAACAACCGGGTGCAGCTGGCCGAGGCCCGGCGGATCCTGAACGACCGGTTGCTGACGCGGGCGATGCTGGACGGCGTGACCGTCGTGGACCCGGCGTCGACCTGGGTGGATGTGACGGTCACGTTCGAGCGGGACGCCCTGGTGCATCCGAACACGCAGCTGACCGGGGCGACGCGGCTCGGCGAGGGCGCCGAGGTGGGTCCGAACAGCCGGCTGAACGACACGTCGGTGGGCGCCGGGGCGCGGGTGGACAACACGGTGTCGGACGGGGCCGTGGTGGGCGCGCGGGCGAGCGTGGGGCCGTTCGCGTACCTGCGGCCGGGCACCCGGCTCGGCGCCAAGGGCAAGATCGGCACGTACGTGGAGACGAAGAACGCGTCGATCGGGGAGGGCACGAAGGTGCCGCACCTGTCGTACGTCGGGGACGCCACGATCGGCGAGTACTCGAACATCGGCGCGGCGAGCGTGTTCGTGAACTACGACGGCCAGGACAAGCACCACACGACGATCGGGTCGCACTGCCGGACCGGTTCGGACAACATGTTTGTGGCTCCTGTCACGGTGGGGGACGGTGCGTACACCGCCGCCGGGTCGGTGATCACGAAGGACGTGCCGCCCGGCTCGCTGGCCGTGGCCCGTGGTCAGCAGCGGAATATCGAGGGCTGGGTGGCCCGGAAGCGTCCGGGGAGCGCGGCGGCCAAGGCGGCCGAGGCGGCGTCCCGGCAGGGTGAGGGCGAGGGCTGACGGGAATCGTGTGCGTCAAACACGGCGTACCGTGATAAGTGCACATCCGCACGCGTGCACCCGCACCCTTACCAGCTGATTCGGCCTCTCATGCCCAGCCGAGAGGTCGCCGAGCAGCCGGCTGGCTGAGACAACCTCTGAGGAGACAGTGCTGTGACCGGGATCAAGACGACCGGCGAGAAGAAGATGATGTTCTTCTCCGGCCGCGCCCACCCCGAGCTTGCCGAGGAGGTCGCCCAACAGCTGGGTGTCGGGGTCGTCCCGACGAAGGCCTTCGACTTCGCCAACGGCGAGATCTATGTGCGGTACCAGGAGTCGGCGCGTGGTGCGGACTGCTTCGTGATCCAGAGCCACACGGCTCCGATCAACCAGTGGATCATGGAGCAGCTGATCATGATCGACGCGCTGAAGCGCGCGTCGGCTCGCTCCATCACGGTGATCGTGCCGTTCTACGGTTACGCGCGGCAGGACAAGAAGCACCGCGGCCGTGAACCGATCTCGGCGCGTCTGATCGCGGACCTGATGAAGACCGCGGGTGCGGACCGGATCCTGACCGTCGATCTGCACACGGACCAGATCCAGGGCTTCTTCGACGGGCCGGTGGACCACCTGTTCGCGCTGCCGCTGCTGGCGGACTACGTGGGCAAGAAGGTGGACCGGGAGAAGCTGACGGTGGTGTCGCCGGACGCGGGCCGGGTGCGGGTCGCGGACCGGTGGTGCGACCGGCTCGGTGCGCCGCTGGCGATCGTGCACAAGCGGCGCGACAAGGACGTCGCGAACCAGGTGACCGTCCACGAGGTCGTGGGTGAGGTCAAGGGCCGCGTGTGCGTGCTGGTGGACGACATGATCGACACCGGCGGGACGATCTGCGCCGCTGCCGACGCGCTGTTCGCGCACGGCGCGGAGGACGTCATCGTGACGGCGACGCACGGTGTGCTGTCGGGTCCGGCGGCCGACCGGCTGAAGAACTCCCGGGTGAGCGAGTTCGTGTTCACGAACACCCTGCCGACGCCGTCGGAGCTGGGCCGGGACCTGGACAAGATCAAGGTGCTGTCGATCGCTCCGACGATCGCGAGCGCGGTGCGCGAGGTCTTCGAGGATGGTTCGGTGACCAGCCTCTTCGACGAGCAGTGAGGTTTCTGCGGGTGCGCCGGTCCGGCTAGCCCGTGATCCTTTTGAGTGCGGCCTCCCTCTCCGAGTAGACTGCCCGAGTTGCTCGGCGAGGGAGGCCGTGTTCGTTCCACGAACCGGTGTCCGTTATCGACGCGCTCTTCGTAGCAGGCCGTTCGTGGCCGGGTGACCACGTCCGTTCCTGATTTCCACGAGGAGTGATTCCCATGTCCGAGGTGAAGCTCGCCGCCGAGACCCGTTCCGAGTTCGGCAAGGGTGCGGCCCGTCGTATCCGCCGTGACAACAAGGTTCCGGTCGTGCTCTACGGCCACGGCGCCCAGCCGGTGCACCTGACCCTGCCGGGTCACGACCTGCTGCTCGCGCTGCGTACGCCGAACGTCCTGATCTCCCTGGACATCGACGGCAAGACCAACGAGCTGGCGATCCCGAAGTCGGTCCAGCGCGACCCGATCAAGGGCTTCCTGGAGCACGTCGACCTGCTGCTGGTCAAGCGCGGCGAGAAGGTCACCGTCGAGATCCCGGTGCACGCCGAGGGTGAGCTTGCCCCCGGTGGCAACCTGCTCGAGCACGTCCTGAACGCGCTGCCGGTCGAGGCCGAGGCCACGCACATCCCCGAGGCCGTCACGGTCTCCGTCGAGGGCCTGGAGGCCGGTGCCTCCGTCCACGCCAAGGACATCGCGCTGCCCTCCGGCGTGACCCTGGCCGTCGAGGAGGACGCCGTCGTCCTGCAGGTCCTGGCCGCGCAGGCGGAGGAGACCGAGGGCGAAGAGGCCGCGGGCGAAGAGACCGCGGAGGCCTGATCCTCGCCTTCGGGGTGCGAACCCCGTAGTCGTCGTTCCGTCAGCCGCTGTTCCCTCGGGGGGCAGCGGCTGCCGCGTATCAAGGAGACATGGACGTGACCACCTCCGCCAGCGACCCCTGGCTGATCGTCGGGCTCGGTAACCCCGGGCCGGAGTACGCCATGAACCGGCACAACGTCGGCTTCATGGTGGCGGACCTGCTCGCGGAGCGGATCGGGGGGAAGTTCAAGCGGGCCGGCAAGGCGCAGGCGCAGGTGCTGGAGGGGCGGATCGGTCCGGCGGGGCCGGCGAGCCGCCGGGTGATCCTGGCGAAGCCGATGTCGTACATGAATCTGTCCGGCGGTCCGGTGAACGCGCTGAAGGACTTCTACAAGGTGCCGCCGGCGCAGATCGTGGCGGTGCACGACGAGCTGGACATCGACTACGGGGTGCTCCGGCTGAAGCTGGGCGGCGGCGACAACGGGCACAACGGTCTGAAATCGATGACGAAGGCGATGGGTCCTGACTACCACCGGGTGCGGTTCGGGATCGGCCGGCCGCCGGGGCGGATGCAGGTGGCGGACTTCGTGCTGAAGGACTTCGCCTCGGCGGAGCGCAAGGAGCTGGACTACTTCGTGGACCGTGCGGCGGACGCGGTGGAGTGCCTGGTGTCCGAGGGGCTCGAACGGGCGCAGGGTACGTACAACTCCTGACTTGTCCGGCCGGGACGCCCAGCGGAGTTGACCGGCCGTAGGGGTATGGCCAATGATCCCGGCCATGCCTGCCACTGCCGGTGCCACTCGTCAGGCGTCCGTGTCCGCGTTGCGGTTCGGGCGGGTCGCGGCGATGGGCGCGGTCGCCGCGCTGATCCTGTTCGCCGGGGTGTGGGGTTCCTGGGGGACCGCACAGCATGTACTGCTGACCAAGGGGCGTGAGCGGGGCACGGTCCGGGTGACCGCGTGCGCGGGGCCTGTGTGCAGCGGCCCGTTCACACCCGCGTCGGCGGGGGCGCGGCCACGCGCGCGCGTGGAGATCGAGGAGTCCCTGGCGGTGCGTACGGGGACGACGTACGACGTGGTGCTGAAGCCCGGCGGCGGGGACGCGGTGCGTTCGGGGCCGGCGGGGATCCTGTACGCCTGGGTGCCGCTGGGCGGGGCGCTGCTGCTGGCCGCGGTGGTGGTCGCGGGCGGGGTGCGGCTGGTCCGGCCGGCCTGGGTGCTGGGGCTGTGCGGGGCGGGACTGCTGACGGCGGCGTTCCTGGCGGTGCAGTGACCGCGGACGGTTGCCCTGGCCGCCGGACCGACCGCGGACGGCTGCCCTGGCCGCGGACTGACCGCGGCGATGCGGTGGCCGCGGACTGACCGCGGACGGTGCGGGACACGGGGGTGCCCCCGGGGTCGGGCGACCTCGGGGGCACCTGTGCGTCCGGGACCGGGGGTCCGCGGGGCGGCCGTGTCCGGTGTCCGTCAGCCGGTGTTGCGCAGTCCCGCCGCCACGCCGTTGACGGTGAGGAGCAGGGCGCGGGCGAGCAGCGGGTCGGGCTCGGCGCCCTCGGCGGCGGCGTCGCGCTGCCGCTTGAGCAGGGTGACCTGGAGGTAGGAGATCGGGTCCAGGTAGGCGTCGCGGATGCCGAAGGTCTGCTTGAGGACCGGCTGGGCGTCGAGGAGCTCGTCGCCGCCGGTGATCCGGAGGACCTCGCGGACCGTCAGCTCGTGTTCGGCCTTGATGGTGTCGAAGACGTGCTTGAGGTGGTCCGGGACGAGGGTGTCGACGTAGTGCTGGGCGATCCGCAGGTCCGTCTTGGCGAGGGTCATCTCGACGTTGGAGACGAAGTTGCGGAAGAAGTGCCACTGCTGGTGCATCTCGTCCAGGACGGTGTCCCCTTCCTGCCGCAGGCCCGCCTCGCGCAGGGCCTTGAGGCCGGAGCCGACGCCGAACCAGCCGGGCACGATCTGCCGGGACTGGGTCCAGCCGAACACCCACGGGATGGCACGCAGTCCGTCGAGCGAGACGCCCGAACCGGGGCGTCGCGAGGGCCGCGAGCCCAGATGCAGGTCGGCGAGCTGGTCCACCGGCGTGGAGGCGAGGAAGTACGTCGGGAGGTCGGGATCCTCGACGAGCTTGCGGTAGGCGGCGTGGGCGGCCTCGGAGACCACGTCCATCGCGGCGTCCCAGCGGGCCAGCGCCTCGTCCGACTGGCGGGGTGCGGTGTGCAGGGCGGAGGCCTGGAGGGTGGCCGCGACGGTCAGCTCCAGGTTCTCCCGGGCCAGGGACGGGATGAGGTACTTGTCGGAGATGACCTCGCCCTGCTCGGTGACCTTGATCTCGCCTTCCAGGGTGCCCCAGGGCTGGGCGAGGATCGCGTCGTGGGAGGGGCCGCCGCCGCGGCCGACGGTGCCGCCGCGGCCGTGGAAGAGGCGCAGCCGGACGCCGTAGCGGTGGGCGACGTCGCGCAGCCGGCGCTGGGCGCGGTGGATCTCCCACTGGCTGGTGGTGATGCCGCCGAACTTGGAGGAGTCGGAGTAGCCGAGCATGACCTCCTGGACGTCGCCCCGCAGCGCGACGAGGCGCCGGTAGGACGGGTCGGAGAGCATGTCCTCCAGGATGGTGTCGGCGGCCTTGAGCTCGTCGGTGGTCTCCAGGAGCGGGACGATGCCGATCTTGGCCCAGCCGGCGTGCAGGTCGATCAGGCCGGCCTCGCGGGCCAGGACGGAGGCGGCGAACACGTCGTCGGCGCCCTGGCACATGGAGATGATGTAGGACTCGATGACCTCGGGGCCGAAGACCGACAGGGCCTTCTTCACGGTCTCGAAGACGCCGAGGGTCTTGGCGGCGGCGGCGTCCACGGGGGCCGGGACGGGGGCGAGCGGCCGGCGGGACCTCAGCTCCTTGGCGAGCAGCTTGGCCCGGTAGTCGCGGGGCATGTCGGCATAGCGCCAGGACTCCTCGCCGAGCCGGTCGAAGAGCTGGCCGAGGGCGTGGTGGTGGGCGTCGGCGTGCTCACGGACGTCCATGGTGGCGAGCTGGAGGCCGAAGGCGGAGAGGGTGCGGATGGTGCGGGCCAGGCGGCCGTCGGCGAACAGGCCGCCGCGGTGCTCGCGCAGGGAGGTCTGGATGATCCGCAGGTCCTCGAGCAGTTCGCCGGTGCCGAGGTAGTCGCGGCCGGGCTCGTGCGGGGTGCCCGTGGCGAGGCGCTGCTTGGTGTTCTGGAGCTTCTGCCGGATGCAGGTGGCCTTGAGCCGGTAGGGCTCCTCGGCGTTGAGGCGCTTGTAGCGGGGGCTGATCTCGGGGAGCAGCTCCAGGTCGGAGCCCAGGGACTCCAGCAGCTCGACGGTGGCTCCGGTGTAGCGGATGGAGTTGGAGAGCAGGCCGCGCAGCTCGTCGATCATCGCCAGGGCGTCGTTGATGCCGTGCTCGTGCTGGAGGATGAGGACGTCCCAGGTCACCTGGGGGGTGACATTGGGGTTGCCGTCGCGGTCGCCGCCGATCCAGGTGCCGAAGGTGAGCGGGCGGGTGTCGTCGGGGAGCTTGACGCCGACGCGCTCCAGTTCGGCGGTGAGGTCCTCCAGGACGTCGCCGACGGCGTCGGCGTGCAGTTCGTCCAGGTAGTAGATGGCGTTGCGGGCCTCGTCGGCCGGTTCCGGGCGTACGACGCGCAGCTCGTCGGTCTGCCAGACGAGGTCGATGTTCTCGGCGAGGCGGACGTCGTGGCGGCGGCGGTCGGAGTCGAGGACGGGGGTGTCCAGGAGCGCGGCGATGCGCCGGAGCTTGTTGAGGACGGAACGGCGCGCGGCCTCGGTGGGATGGGCGGTGAAGACCGGGCGGACGTTCAGATGCTGGACGGTCTCCCGCAGGTGCTCGGGGTCGGCGTCCTTGAGCCGGTCGGCCGTACGGGCGAGGAGGCCGCCCTCGGCGGCGCGCTTGGCCCGCAGCTCCCGGCCGCGGTGCACCTGCTCGGTGATGTTGGCGAGGTGGAAGTAGGTGGAGAAGGCGCGGACGAGCTTGGCCGCGGTCTCCAGTTCGGTGCCGCGCAGCAGCTCGGCGGCGGCGTCGCCGTCCTCGCGCGTGAGGCGGCGGACCTTTTCGACCAGTTCGAGGAGTTCAGGGCCTTCCTGCCGGACGAGTGTCTCGCCCAGGAGATCACCCAGCCGGCGGATGTCGGCGCGCAGCTCGGTGCTGGTCGTGGTGGTCTGGTCGTCGGCACTGCTCACAGGTGCGGCTCCTTGCAGTGTTGAAGCTCGTCTGGGAGGGAACCCGGCCGGCTACCGGGCGGCGGGGGCGCCGCATACGGGCCGGAGCGTCCGGGAAGGAAACTTCAGCGGACCGCGCTGTCCGACCGAGACCAAGGATAGGTGGCCATGAGGACGCGCAGGGTCTGGGGCTCTTGCCGCCGCATGACACGCTGCCATACTTACGACGCCGTAGGTTACGGAACCGTAGGGAAGGACCGTCGAGTCCCGCTCGGTCCCGGTGGCCCGGCAACCGCCTCGACCCTCGACACCCCACAGGGGACGCGCAATGACGTCAGGTTCCGATGTGATCGACGAGACCCCCAAAGCCACGGACACGGACTTCTCCTCCGCCACGCTGGGCGGTGAGCGGAAGCGCTCGATCGAGCAGATCACGCTGCTGTTCTTCATCATCGTGCCGTTCCTGGCACTGGTGGCGGCGGTGCCGCTGGCATGGGGCTGGGGGGTGAGCTGGCTCGATGTGGGCCTGCTGGTGTTCTTCTACTTCCTGGGATGCCACGGCATCACGATCGGTTTCCACCGGTACTTCACCCACGGTTCGTTCAAGGCCAAGCGGCCGCTCAGGATCGCCTTGGCGGTCATGGGCTCGATGGCGGTCGAGGGCCCCCTGGTCCGCTGGGTCGCCGATCACCGCAAGCACCACAAGTTCTCCGACGCGGAGGGCGACCCGCACTCCCCGTGGCGGTTCGGCGACACGCTGCCCGCGCTGATGAAGGGCCTGTGGTGGGCGCACATCGGCTGGATGTTCGACGAGGAGCAGACGCCGCAGGAGAAGTACGCGCCGGATCTGATCAAGGACCCGGCGATCCGCGCGGTCTCCCGTCAGTTCGTCTTCTGGACGGCCCTCTCGCTGGCCCTGCCCCCGCTGATCGGCGGTCTGGTGACGATGTCCTGGTGGGGCGCTTTCACCGCGTTCTTCTGGGGATCACTCGTTCGAGTGGCGCTGTTGCACCATGTGACATGGTCGATCAACTCGATCTGCCACGCGGTGGGCAAGCGGCCGTTCAAGTCGCGGGACCGCTCGGGCAACGTCTGGTGGCTTGCGGTCCTGTCCTGCGGCGAGTCCTGGCACAACCTGCACCACGCCGACCCGACCTCGGCGCGGCACGGTGTGATGCGCGGCCAGGTCGACTCCTCGGCCCGGTTCATCCGCTGGTTCGAGATGCTCGGCTGGGCGTACGACGTGCGCTGGCCGTCACGCTCCCGTATCGATTCCCGCCGTGACACCGGGGAAGGCGGCTCCCGGCGCGGGGGGGAGACCGCCGAGGCGGCATGATTGACGCCGTGGCGACCGACTCCAGCAGCACTTCAGGCAACGACAAGCAGCGGCGGACGCGCCGGACCCGGATGACCGGTGCCGAGCGCCGCCAGCAGTTGCTGGAGATCGGTCGCACCCTCTTCGCGGCCAAGGGTTTCGAGGGCACGTCGGTGGAGGAGATCGCGGCGAAGGCCGGGGTGTCCAAGCCGGTGGTGTACGAGCACTTCGGCGGCAAGGAGGGGCTGTACGCGGTGGTGGTGGACCGCGAGATGCGGCGGCTGCTGGACATGGTGACCGGCTCGCTGACCGCCGGCCACCCCCGCGAGCTGTGCGAGCAGGCCGCGTTCGCCCTGCTCGACTACATCGAGGAGTACACGGACGGTTTCCGCATCCTGGTCCGGGACTCCCCCATCCCGCAGTCGACGGGCTCCTTCGCCTCGCTGATCTCGGACATCGCCACCCAGGTCGAGGACATCCTGGGCCGTGAGTTCAAGTCGCGCGGCTTCGACTCCAAGCTCGCTCCGCTCTACGCCCAGGCCCTGGTGGGCATGGTCGCGCTGACCGGCCAGTGGTGGCTGGACGTGCGCCGCCCGAAGAAGGCGGAGGTGGCGGCCCATCTGGTGAATCTGGCGTGGCACGGCCTGGACGGCCTGGAGCAGAAGCCGAGGCTGATAGGGCACCGGAAGAGCTGAGCGCCATCAAGATGGGTGAACCTAGTAGTCGCTAGATGCATCTTGTGACACCATTCGGGCATGACTCAGATCGCGATCAGCGCAGCCCGGTCCCAGCTCGGCGACCTGGTCCGCCGTGCGGCTCATGGCCGCGAGACCATCGCGCTCACCGATCACGGGCACGTCGCCGCGCTCCTCGTCTCGCCGCAGGTGATAGAGGATCTCGAAGACGCACTGGCCGTCGCCGACTATCAGCTGCGCAAAGCAGAGGGGGCACTGGGCGAGGGCATCCCCATGGCGGAGGTGCGCAGGCGGCTGGGGCTCGAAAAGCCGTGACCTACGAAATCATCTTCGAACCGCACGCCCTCGATACGGCGGCGCGATTCCTGGAGGACGACCCGGCAGGGCTTGCCAAGGTCCTGGACGCGATCGACGAGCTGGCTCATGACCCGAGGCCGATGGCATCGGCGGCGTACGGTCCGGACATCCGTCGCCTGCGCGTCGGCGCTTACCGGGTTCTGTACATCATCGACGCAGCGGTCATCCGCATCCTCGTCACCCACCTCGGGCGGACCGCCTGACGATCCACCCGCCCCGCGACCTCACTCCTCCTTCACGGCCACCGCGAACAGCCTGCGGAACGGCAGGACCGTGCCGTAGGGCTCGCCCGGGTAGGCCGTGCGCAGCAGGTCCCGGTACTCGGCGAGGAACTGGTCCCGCGCCTCGGGGTCGTCGGCGAGTGCGGTCAGGGCGGGCCGCAGGCCGGTGCCCTTCACCCAGTCGAGCACCGGGTCCTCGCCGGTCAGGACATGGAAGTACGTCGTCTGCCAGATGTCGGCCGCGCAGCCGAGCCGGGTGAGGCGGTCCAGGTAGGCGGCCGGGGCGGGCACGGAGTCCGTGCGGCGCAGGACGCCGCCGAGGCGGGTCCGCCAGCGGGGGCCGGCGGCGAGGTCGCGCATCAGGGCGTGCAGCGGGGCGTCGATGTTGTCCGGGACCTGGAAGGCGAGGGTGCCGCCGGGCCGCAGGGCGGCGATCCAGTCGGCGAACCGGTCGGCGTGGCCGGGCACCCACTGGAGGGTGGCGTTGGAGACGATCAGGTCGTACGGCTCCTCGGGCGTCCAGGTCCGGACGTCGGCGTGGGCGAAGTCGAGCCGGCCGCCCCCGGCCGTGGGCCCTTCGTGGTCGACGTGGGCCTTGTCGAGCATCTCGGTCGAGTTGTCGTACCCGGTGATGCGGGCCGCGGGCCAGCGGTCGGCGAGCAGGGCGGTGACATTGCCGGGGCCGCAGCCGAGGTCGGCGATGCGGGGCCGGCCGCCGGGCGGCTCGGGGATCCGGGCGAGGAGGTCGGCGAAGGGCCGGGCCCGGTGTCCGGCGTGGCGGAGGTACTGAGCGGGGTCCCAGGTGGGTTTCGTCATGCCGGCCACTCTCCTCCCCGCTTTCTCTCGATGTCAAGAAGCTCGACATCAAGAGACTTCACGTCGACACAACCACTACACTGATCTCCATGGAGGACGAGGTCGATCGGCTGGTCGCAGCGTGGCGCCGGGAGCGTCCGGACCTCGACGTGGAGCCGCTGGAAGTACTGAGCCGGGTGAGCCGGCTCGCCCGGCACCTGGACCGCGCCCGCCGGCTCGCCTTCGCGGAGCACCAGCTGGAGCCCTGGGAGTTCGATGTGCTGACCGCGCTGCGGCGCGCGGGCACGCCGTACCAGCTCTCGCCCGGTCAGCTGCTGACGCAGACCCTGGTCACGTCGGGCACGATGACCAACCGGATCGACCGGCTGGCGAAGAAGGGCCTGGTGGAGCGGCTGCCCGACCCCAGCGACCGGCGGGGCGTGCTGGTCCGGCTGACCGACGAGGGCCGGGACCGCGCGGACCAGGCGCTGGCGGGTCTGCTGGACCAGGAGCGGGCGATCCTCGGCGAGCTGTCCCGCGCCCAGCGCGGGGAACTGGCCGGGCTGCTACGCCAGCTGACCGCCCCGTTCGACAACATCCCCGGTTAGGTCCGCCGGGCCCACCCCGGCCCGCCGGGCCAGCGCGACGGCGGCCAGCGTGGAGTGGACGCCCAGTTTGCCGAGGACGTTCTGCATATGGGTGCGGACGGTGTGCGGGGAGAGGAACAGCCGCTCGGCGACGGCCTTGCGGCCGAGCCCCGCGACCATGCAGCGCAGCACCTCCCGCTCGCGCGGGGTGAGGGACTCCACCAGCCGCTCGCTCTCGGTGCGGTGCCGGCGGGCGGCCGTCAGCTCCTTCAGCACGCCGGTGAGCAGTGCGGGCGGCAGATGGGTCTCGTCGCGCAGCACGCCGCGTATCACCGTCAGCAGCCGGGACAGCGAGCAGTCCTTGGCGACCCAGCCGGAGGCGCCGGCCTGCAGCGCGAGCGCCGCGCGGCGCGGATCGTCCTTCTCCGCGAGGACGACGATCCGCACGGCGGGCTGGGCGGTGCGGACGCCGGCGACCAGCGAGATCCCGTCGACCAGGCCCTCCTCGTTGGCCTCCCGCACCGGTACGGCCGGGCGGGCGCCGGGCAGATGGCCGCCGAGGTCGGCGTCGACCAGGAGGACGTCGTAGCGACGGCCCTCGCCGGCCGCGCGCTCCAGGCAGCGCAGCGCGGCCGGGCCGCTGCCGGCGGCGAAGACGTCGACGTCGGGCTCGGCCGCGAGGGCGGCCGCGAGCGACTCGGCGAAGATGCGGTGGTCGTCGACGACCAGGACTCGGATGCGAACCACGAAACCCCCTTCCCCAGGCTCCGCGTGGAGCAGGGGATACCCAAGGTCCGGAAAAAGCGCGGAAAAAGGTCCGGAGAACGACGACCTGCGCGGGCACGACACCCGCGGACAAGGACGCACGCCGCACGGCCGCCGCCGTTGCGGAAACTGCTACCCCCACCGCGAGCGCCGTACCCGCCTGTCTCGCCCCCTGAGCGGCACCGGCCCCCACCGGTACTGTTCCACAGAGTACGGATGCGAGCACGCAGCGGAAGGGGATTTGCAGAACTGGCCGTCCGACACGTTTATGGTGTGCCGCATGTTTCGTATTGAGGCGGAAGTCGACAGAGACCGACGTGATCTGCTCCGCTCACGGCTGCGGGACACCAACACGGCGGCATCCCCGGTACTGGCGGCCCTGCGCGGCACACCCGCCGAGCGCGAGTACCCGCTCCACGTCTGGGCGCTGGACGCCGCCGGCGACCTGGCGGGCGGCCTGGTCGGCCACACCTGGACGACCTGGCTGCACGTCACCTACCTGTGGGTCGACGCCGCCCACCGCGGCACGGGCCTCGGCGCGCGCCTCCTCGCCCGGGCCGAGCACATCGCCACGACCGGCCGCGGCTGCACGGCGTCCCGCGTGGAGACCTGGGACTTCCAGGCCCCGGACTTCTACCGCAAACAGGGCTACGAGGTGGCCTGCGTCATCCCCGACTACCCGCCGGGCATCACGGAGTACACGCTGACGAAGCGGCTGGGCTGACGCCCCCTCACACCACCGGCGGCGGCGGTGGCGGCGGCGGACAGGGCGGCCGAGGGGGCACCCGGGGCCGCACCGGCCCCACCGGCGGGGGCGGCTGCGGCTCCATCGACCGCCGGGGGCGCGGCGCCGGCTGCCGGGGGGTCAGCGGCGGGGGCGGGCCCGGAGGCGGCGGCGGGGGCGGCGGCGGTTCACCGGGCGCCAGGACGGGACCGCCCGCCCGCAGCCGCTCGATGGTCCGCTCGGCCCGGCGACGGGCCCGCGGATCGTCATCACGCCGGAAGACGAGCCCCACGAGACCGGTACCGCGGGCCTGCTCCGCGGTGATCAGCTCGTATCCGAGCGCGTACGCGACCTTCCCGGCCAGCCCCGTCGAGGACACCCCGACCCGGATCGCCACCATCCCCCGCCCGTCGAACCGGGACCGTATCGCGTCCACGTCCATCAGCCACTCCCGTACCGGGGCAGTTCATCGGGGAAGTCACGGGGCTTCTCGCACCCCGCGAGCTCGTAGGCGTGCTCGGTCAGCCGGTAGGCGAAGTCGGTCAGGGTTTGACGCAACGGCGCCCCTTCGGCCCTGGCAGGTCCGTGGACCCATGCCTCACTGACGACCGCGTATGGCCGGGAGGCGTTGTAGGAGGGGACATCGGGCGGGGAGCAGGGCACGTACACCGAGGAAGTTCCCGCGTCCGTATCCAGCCGGGCCAGTGCGTCGATCCCACCCGCGGAGACGCGCACCACCTGCGTCTCCCCCGACTCCTGGTAGCTCTTCAGCCAGGTACCGCGGGAGACGGGCTCGACCCGTGCCTGCCCGGAGAGCAGTGAATCGTTGCTGGTGGTGACGTGACACCAGACTCGCAGACGGTCTCCCGCTCCCTGACGGTCGGAGCCGCTCTCGGCCGATCGCGCGTTCGGCAGCACGTCCTTGACCGTGTCACGCTCGATCGTGCCTTCGCACATCTTGTCCGGAAGCAGATAGAGCCCCTTGTTCAGAAAGGCCCATCCGGCGCCGCAGAAGACCGCGAGTGCTGTGAAGAAGAGAAGGATCACCCTCCAGGTACCCCAGGAGGAAAGCAATCGGCTGCTGCGGGGCTTCTCCACTACGGACGCTCCTTGGTGTTGCTCAGGTACTCGCTACTGGCGTCCCAGCCCTCGTTCACGGCATCGCCCATGAGATCGTTGGTACCGTCCTTGGGCAGGTCCACATGGTGCCGAGCGACGCTCGTGCACAACCCGTTGTCCTGGGCGTCGTGCATCTGCTGGGACTGAGACGGGTCGGCAAGGTGCCCCGGATCTCCACCAGCCCCCGCCCGTCGAACCGGGACCGTATCGCGTCCACGTCCATCAGCCACTTGCGTACCGGGGCAGTTCGTCGGGGAAGTCACGGGGCTTCTCGCACCCCGCGAGCTCGTAGGCGTGCTCGGTCAGCCGGTAGGCGAAGTCGGTCAGGGCTTGGCCCAGTGCCGTACCGGAGACCCTGGCCTTTCCCACCACTTGGGCCTCGGCGACGACGGCGTAGGTCCGGTCGGCATCGCCTGCCCGGACACCGCGTGGGTCGCAGGGGACGTAGACCGAGGAGCTGCCGCCGTCACCGTCGACCTCTGCCAGGGCCTCGATCCCGTCCGAGGACACGCGGACCGTGCGGCGGGCGGGGGAACCGCCGTAGTGGCTGAGCCAGGCCTGCGGGGAGGCGTCGTCCACTCGCGCCACACCTGAGAGGATCGAGTCCGCGCTCGTGTACACGTGACAGGAGAAGCGGAGGTCCACACCCTCGCGCCGACGCTCGGACCCTTCCTCCGCCGTCCGTGTACGCGGCAGCGTCCGGATCACCAGATCGCGCTCCACGGCGCCGTCGCACACTTTGGATGGCAGCCGATCGAGCCCCGTGGTGAGGGCGAACCAGGCGCCCGTGCCGACGAGAAGAAGGCCGACCACGCAGGCGACGAGCTTTTTCGCGCTGTACTCTCCTACCCCGCGTCTTCCGCTGCCGGACCGGTCACCCACGCGGACACTCCTTCGAGTTGCTCAAGAATTCACTGGCGTCGTCCCAGCCTCCGTTGACGGCCCGGCGGACGGTGTCGCTCGTACCGTCCTCGGGCAGCTCCACACGGTGCCGTTGCAGGGCATCAGCGACCGAGGCCTGCGTCTGCTGGCTGTCTTGGTGGAGTGCTGGTCGGCCGCGGTGGCCTTCAGCTCCTCCCACTCCGCCCATGCCAAAGCGGACCTCCCCGTGTCCTGGTGCCTCGTCGGGTGCCGTGTTGTCGGTCCTCACGGTACCGGTGGGGCTCAAGGCGGCCTAAGCGGCGTGTAGTTGCGGCGGGTGGGGGGATGCCGGCCGCCCGTCCGCGTGGTGTGCGGACGGGCCGGCGGGGTGGGCGGGGGCCGGGAGGTCAGGTCAGGCGGGTGGCCCCGGTGGAGGGGACGGCCTCGAAGACGCGGGGGACCGTGAAGCCGGACGCGGTGAAGGACTCCTCGACGGCCTTGGTGAGGGTGTCCGTCTCCGTGGACTCCGCCAGGACGATCGCCGAGCCGCCGAAGCCGCCGCCGGTCATGCGGGCGCCGAGGGCGCCGTTCGCCAGGGCGGTGTCGACGACCAGGTCCAGTTCCGGGCAGGAGATGCGGAAGTCGTCGCGCAGCGAGGCGTGGCCCTCGGTGAGGACGGGGCCGATCGCGCGGGTCTCGCCGGAGCGGAGGAGGGAGACGACGCGTTCCACCCGGTGGTTCTCCGTCACCACGTGGCGGACCAGGCGGACGACCTCCTCGTCGTCGCCGAGGCGGGCGAGGGCCGCGTCCAGTCCGGCGTAGGGGACGTCCCGCAGGGCGTCGACGCCGAGCAGGGCCGCGCCCTTCTCGCAGCCGGCCCGGCGCTTGCCGTACTCGCCGCCGCTGTGGGCGTGCTTGACCTGGGTGTCCACGACCAGCAGGCGCAGGCCCTCGGCCGCGAGGTCGAAGGGGATCTGCCGCTGGGACAGGTCACGGGTGTCCAGGAAGAGCGCGTGGCCCTGCTCGCAGCAGGCGGAGGCGGTCTGGTCCATGATGCCGGTCGGGGCGCCGACGTAGACGTTCTCGGCGCGCTGGCACAGGCGGGCCAGCTTCCAGCGCTGGAGGCCGAGCCCGTACAGCTCGTCGAGGGCCAGGGCGATCACGACCTCCAGGGCGGCGGACGAGGACAGGCCCGCGCCCGTCGGCACCGTGGAGGAGAGATGGACGTCGGCGCCGGTGATCTCGTGGCCCGCCTCGCGCAGCGCCCAGACCACGCCCGCCGGATACGCCGTCCAGTCGTCGTCGCTCTGCGGTGCGAGGGTGTCGAGGCGCAGCTCGGTGATCTCCGCGCGGCCGCCCTCGATGTCCCCCGAGTGCAGGCGCAGGATGCCGTCCGTGCGCCGGGAGACCGCCGCGACCGCCCGGTGCGGCAGCGCGAACGGCATGACGAAGCCGTCGTTGTAGTCGGTGTGCTCGCCGATGAGGTTGACGCGGCCCGGTGCCGCCCACACCCCTTCCGGCCGCGCCCCGTACAGCTGCGTGAAGCGCTCCGTGACCTGCTCCGCCCCCACTAGTGCTCCTCTGCGATGCTCTGCGCGAACCGCCAGGCGTCCGCGACGATGCCCGCGAGGTCCGCGCGGGTCGGGTTCCAGCCGAGCTTCTCCCGGGCGGTGTCGGCGGAGGCGACCAGGACGGCGGGGTCGCCGCCCCGGCGCGGTGCCGTCACCTCGGGGATCGGGTGGCCGGTGACCTCGCGGACGGTCTCGATGACCTGGCGGACGGAGAAGCCGTTGCCGTTGCCGAGGTTGCAGATCAGGTGCTCGCCGGGGGCGGCGGCGGCCAGGGCCAGCAGGTGGGCGTCGGCCAGGTCGGCGACGTGGATGTAGTCGCGGACGCAGGTGCCGTCGGGGGTCGGGTAGTCGTCGCCGAAGACCGAGATCGCCTCGCGGCGGCCCTGGGCGACCTGGAGGACCAGCGGGATGAGGTGCGACTCGGGGTCGTGCCGCTCGCCGTGGGCGCCGTACGCGCCGGCCACGTTGAAGTAGCGCAGCGACACCGCGGCCAGGCCGTGTGCGTGCGCCTCGCTGGTGATCATGTGGTCCACGGCCAGCTTGGAGGCACCGTAGGGGTTGGTCGGCCGGGTCGGGGCGGTCTCCGGGATCGGGACCTGCTCCGGCTCGCCGTAGGCGGCCGCGGTGGAGGAGAAGACCAGCTTGCGGACGCCGGCCTCGCGCATCGCGGCGAGCAGGGCGATGCTGCCGGCGACGTTGTTGTCCCAGTACTTCTCCGGCTTCACCACCGACTCGCCGACCTGCGAGAACGCGGCGAAGTGCAGCACACCGTCGTAGGAGTGGTCGAGCCACTTGGCGGCGTCGCGGATGTCGCCCTCGACGAACGCGGCGCCGGCGGGGACGCCCGCGCGGAAGCCGGTGGAGAGGTTGTCGAGGACGGTGACCTCATGTCCGGCCTCCAGCAGGTGCTGGGCCACCACACTGCCGACGTATCCCGCGCCGCCCGTCACCAGGTACTTCATGAACTCGCTACCTCTCGCAGTCGCTCTGCCGCGCGCTCCGGCGGCACATCGTTGATGAACACACTCATGCCGGACTCGGAACCCGCGAGAAACTTCAGCTTGCCGGAAGTGCGGCGGATGGTGAAGAGCTCTAGGTGGAGGGCGAAGTCGTCGCGCTCCACGCCGTCGAACTCGTCCAGCGTGCCGAACGGGGCCTGGTGCCAGGCCGCGATGTACGGCGTCGGAGGCTCAGCCACCCGGTCGTCCTCTCCGCCTCCTCCGTCCCGCCTGTCGAAGATCCGGTCGAAGCGCCTCAAGAGTTCCAGATAGACCTGGGGGAATTCTGTGCGCGCCGCCTCGTCCAGCGCGAGCAGATCGGGCACGCGGCGCTTCGGGTACAGGTGGACCTCGTAGGGCCAGTGCGCCGCGTACGGCACGAAGGCCGCCCAGTGTTCACCCTCAAGGACGACCCGCTCTCCGGCGAGTTCCCGTTCCAGGACGGCGTCGAACAGGTTCTCCCCGCCGGTGGCCTCCCGGTGGGCGGCGAGCGAGCGGAGCATCAGGGCGGTGCGCGGGGTGGTGAAGGGGTAGGCGTAGATCTGCCCGTGCGGGTGGCCGAGGGTCACTCCGATCTCGGGGCCACGGTTCTCGAAACAGAACACCTGCTCGACGGAGGGCAGATGGGACAGCTCCGAGGTGCGGTCCGTCCACGCCTCCAGCACCAGCCGCGCCTGTTCCGGGCCGAGGTCGGCGAAGGAGGCGTCGTGGTCGGAGGTGAAGCAGACGACCTCGCACCGGCCGGAGTCGCCGGCCAGGGACGGGAACCGGTTCTCGAAGACGACGACGTCGTACGAGGAGTCCGGGATCTCGCTGAGGCGGTCGCCGCGCGTGGGGCAGAGCGGGCACTCGTCGGCCGGCGGGTGGTAGGTGCGGCCCTGGCGGTGCGAGGCGACGGCGACGCGGTCGCCGAGCAGCGGGTCCCGGCGGATCTCGGACGTGGTGACCGTGCGTTCCAGGGGCCGGCGGTCGGCCGCGTCCCGCACGATGTCGTCCCGAAGGTCGTAGTAGATCAGCTCACGACCGTCGGCAAGCCGGGTCGAGGTCTTCTTCACGCCGGACTCCTTGTTCAAGCACCCCGGACCACATCCGAGAGGTGTGTCCGCACCCAATCACTCAACACAATCAAACATAACAAACCACAACCCCACAACACCTCGGACGATCACAATCAAACAAAGAACCCCAACAGAAGTGTTCAAATACTGAACGCGGGGGCGTAGGTTCCGCTCTGATCAGTTCGCGCAACGAAGCGAGTTCTTCATGCAAACCCCCCCATACGGCCCCGTGCCTCTGGCGGCCGAGCTACGGCTCCCGACCAACTGGCTGGACTACACGATCCTGGCGATCTACTTCGTCGTCGTGCTCGGCATCGGCCTCGCCGCCCGGCGCTCGGTGAAGACCAGCCTCGACTTCTTCCTCTCCGGACGCTCGCTGCCCGCCTGGATCACCGGCCTCGCCTTCATCTCGGCGAACCTGGCGGCCACCGAGATCCTCGGCATGGCCGCGAACAGCGCCCAGTACGGCGCCTACACCGTCCACTGGTACTGGATCGGCGCCATCCCCGCCATGGTCTTCCTGGGCCTGGTGATGATGCCCTTCTACTACGGCAGCAAGGTCCGCTCGGTCCCCGAGTTCCTGCTGCTGCGCTTCGACCGGGCCGCCCACCTGCTCAGTTCGATCCTGTTCGCGTTCGCCGCGATCCTCATCGCGGGCGTCAACCTCTACGCCCTCGCGATCGTCGTCGAGGCGCTGCTCGGCTGGCCGCAGTGGGTCGCCATCGTCGTCGCCGGCGCCTTCGTGCTCGCCTACATCACGCTCGGCGGCCTGTCCTCGGCGATCTACAACGAGGTGCTGCAGTTCTTCGTGATCCTGGCCGCCCTCATCCCGATCACCATCCTCGGCCTGAAGAAGGTCGGCGGCTGGGGCGGCCTGACCGACAAGCTCACCGCGACCCACGGCGGCGACTTCACCTCGGCCTGGGGCGGCACCGGGATCGGCCACGCCAACCCGCTGGGCGCGAACTGGCTGACCATCGTCCTCGGTCTCGGTTTCGTGCTCTCCTTCGGCTACTGGACCACCAACTTCGCCGAGGTGCAGCGCGCCCTGTCCGCGAAGAACCTCTCCGCCGGCCAGCGCACCCCGCTGATCGCCGCCTACCCGAAGATCTTCATCGTCTTCCTGGTGATGATCCCGGGTCTGGTCGCCGCCGCGCTCGTACCGAAGATCGGCACCTCCGGCTCCGGGCTCCAGTACAACGACGCCATCCCCTACCTGATGCAGGAACTGCTGCCCAACGGCGTCCTCGGCATCGCCGTCACCGGCCTGCTGGCGGCCTTCATGGCGGGCATGGCGGCCAACGTGTCGTCCTTCAACACGGTGTTCACCAACGACATCTGGGCGAAGTACGTGGTGCGGGACCGCGAGGACGCCTACTACGTCCGGTTCGGCCGCCTGATCACCGCGATCGGTGTCTGCGCCTCCGTCGGCACGGCGTTCCTCGCGTCGTCGTTCTCGAACATCATGAGCTACCTGCAGACGCTGTTCTCCTTCTTCAACGTGCCGATGTTCGTCGTCTTCATCGTCGGCATGTTCTGGAAGCGCGCGTCCGCCAAGTCCGGCTTCTGGGGCCTGCTCGCCGGCACCGTCACGGCGATGGTCAACTACTTCGTCCTCTACAAGAAGGACATCATCTCCATCCCCACCGACCAGGGCGCCAACTTCGTCTCCGCGATCGCGGGCTTCGTCGCCGGCGCCGTCGTCATGGTCGCGGTGTCGCTGTGCACCAAGCCCAAGCCGGTGGCGGAGCTGCAGGGCCTGGTCTACGGCACCCGGTCCCCCGGCATGTCCGAACCGCCCGCCGAGGGCGACGACGCGTGGTACCGCAAGCCGGCCCTGCTGGGCTGGGGCGCCGTCGTACTGGCCGCCGCCTGCTACATCCCGTTCTCGTTCTGACGCGGGAGGATCGAGGTAACCATGACCGAGCAGCCTGAGCGGCCCCACCGGCCGCACTACACCGAGGCAGACCTGCAGCGGGAAGTCACCGAGCTGGAGTCCCAGTCGGCGACCGCGGCCCGCATCTTCGACCTGCGCCGCATCATCGGCGGCCTGTTCGTGGTGTACGGCGTCATCGTCACGATCACCGGCATCACCGACTCCCAGGCCGCCATCGACAAGGCCGAGGGCGTCAACATCAACCTCTGGACCGGGATCGGCATGCTGCTCCTCGGCATCTTCTTCCTGGCCTGGCTGAAGCTGCGGCCCACACCGCCGCCGCTTCCTGCGGAAGGGGTGCCCGGGGAGAAGGAGTGACCGCCGGCCGGGGGCGGCCCCGCGGGCCCACCGCGGACCTGCGGGCCCGTCCCCCGGCCACGCCACCCGTCCCGGCCGGCCGCGCGTCCCCACGCCCCTGAAGGCGCGGGGACGCGCGGTCCCACCGGATACCTGCCGCGCGGTCCTGTCCGGCACCCGCGGCGCGGGCGCGCTACGGCTGAGGTTCCGGGCCGGGGGCGCCCCGCAGGGAATCCGCGCGGTCCAGCAGTCCCGTCCGCGCGGCCAGTGCCGCCGCCTCGAGCCGCGAGCCCACCCCCAGCTTCATCAGCACCCGCTGCACATGGGTGCGGGCCGTGCTCGGCGCGATGCCCATGCCCGCCGCGATCAGCCGCGTGTCCTCCCCGTCGGCCACTCTGACCAGCACCTCGACCTCACGCGGCGTCAGCATCTCCAGCAGCCGCTGCGCCTCGTCGTCCGGCTGCGCCGCGGGGTTCAGCAATTCGCCGAAGGCGCCCTGGAGCAGCTGCGGGGCCACCGCCGCCTCCCCGGCCCTGGCCTTCATGATGGCCCGCTCAACCCCCTCGATCCGCTCGTCGTGCCGCACGTACCCCGACGCGCCCGCGGCGAAGGCCGCCGCGATCCCGCGCGGCGACGGCACCGGGCCCA
This sequence comes from Streptomyces sp. NPDC015171, assembly GCF_043079545.1. Lineage (NCBI taxonomy): Bacteria > Bacillati > Actinomycetota > Actinomycetes > Kitasatosporales > Streptomycetaceae > Streptomyces > Streptomyces sp. NPDC015171. Next base: position 420,491 of record NZ_JBIBUO010000005.1, on the reverse strand, counting down.
GCACCACCACCGCCACCTGCGGGCGCTCCCGCTTGATCTTCACCACCGGGTCGAAGATTCCCGGCTCGGCCGGCGCCGCCGTACCCAGCAGGCACACCTCGGGCGCCCGTGCGATCACCAGATCCGCCGCGCCCGCTGCCGGTGCCGCCGCGGCCACCACCCGATGCCCGCGCAGCTTGAGCGCCGACGCCAGCGCCTCCGCGAGCAGGCGATGGTCGTCGACGACCACGAGCCGTACTCCCATAGACCAACCCCCCAGTCCCCCCAACACCCCCGCCCTACATGCCCCCGGAAGCTACACGCTTGTTCGACGTCGCGCTGCCCCTCTTGATGAGAAGTGCCCCGGATCGATGAAATCCGGGGCACTTCTCGGCAAGTCACCCATTCGGGCGAGACCGGCGGGGACGGGAGCGGCGGGTCAGCCGTCCGTACCGAACGCCATCACCAGGTACTCCTTGCCGAACGACGAGCCGCTCTTGTGCGCGTACACGGCCGACATGAACAGCCGGCCCTTGCCGAAGAGGAACTCCGCGCTGTCCGGCTGCAGCCCGATCTCCGCCTCGTGCACGGTGCGGGTGGCCGGGTTCTCCAGCAGCTTGGCCGAGGCGGACGAAGCGCCCGCGACGCTGACGATCTGACCGCCCTTGTCGTACGGCGGCGCCTTGTAGGCGAGGAGGTTGCCGCCGTCCATGCGCAGCGGGGCGAGCGTGTAGCCGTCGCCCGCCTCGACGCGCTGGCCGGTCGGCTTGCCGGTCTTCAGGTCGAAGGAGACGACCTCGTTGGTCTTGGTGTACTCGCCCTTGCCGTCGTGCGACTCGGTCGGCAGGTACAGCCGGCCCGCTCCGGCGACGACCAGCCGGCAGCCGTCGACGCGGTAGATGCCGTCGCAGCGGCCCCCGTAGGTGTCGGCGGGCGCGGGGATGCGGGCGAGGAGCTTGCCGGTCTTGCCGTCGACGGAGAAGTAGTCCGAGACACCGCTGCCGTCGCTGACGTTGTCGCCGACGTCCGCCCCGATCACCAGCGGGTCGGAGGAGACGACGGAGGCGTACTCCACACCGGCGGGCATCTTGTACTCGGAGATCACCTTCCCGCTCTTCGGGTCGATGGTCTGGATGCTCATCCGCACGTCGTCGTACGAGCCGCACTTGCGCACCGCGACCAGGCGGGCGCCGCCGCCGTACCCGGCGTCGCGGCAGGTGTCGTCCGGCTTCGGCTGCCACAGCACCTTGCCGGAGTCGATGTCGAACGCGGCACCGCCGTCGCTGCTGCCGACCGCCACGGTGCGCTGGCCGACCGTCACATTCTCGAAGGTGATCGGGAAGTCACCGGACTTGATCGACTTCGTCCACAGGGTCTTGCCCGCTTCGAGGTCGATCCCCGCGACCTGGCTGCAGCCGGCGGAAGAGCCCTTCGCGGGCATCTTCGGCTGGAAGGCGACCGCCGTGCGGCCGTCGTCGGTGGCCTTGTTGCTGGCCGCGCAGACCGGCCCCGGCAGCTTGACCGTCCACAGCTTGGTGCCCTTGGCCGGGTCGTAGCCGACGATCTCCGCGATGCCGCTCTTGGCGTACACCGTGTCCGTCAGCCAGGAGCCCGAGGTGACGACCGTGTCGTCCGCTGTGGGCAGCGGCACCTGGAAGAGCACCTTGGCGGCCGGGTCGGCCGGCGCCTTCTCCTTGCCGCCGCCCCCGGTCGTGCCGCCGGAGCCGCCCGTGGAGCCGGAGCCGCCGGACGACGCGGTGTCGTGCTGCTTGCCGTCGCTCCCGGAGGACTTGGCGTACCAGACGCCGCCGCCGATGATCAGCGCGATGGCGGCGACCGCGGCGACGACGATGAACAGCACGGCGTTGTTCCGCCCGCCACCGCCGCCCGGGGCCGCCTTGGGCTGCATCGGGACGGTCGGCGGCTGCCCCTGGCCCGGATAGCCGTACCCCTGCGGCGCGGCGGGCGCGGGCTGGCCCGGCTGGGCGTAGGGGTTCTGCTGCGGGACGCCGTAGCCCGGGGGCTGCTGGGCGGGGTACGTCGGCGGCTGCGCGGCGTACGGGTTCTGCTGCGCGCCGGGGTAGCCGTAACCGGGCTGCGGGGCCGGGGCCTGCGGCTGGGGCGGCGGGGGCGGCGGTGCCTGGGGGTAGCCGTAGCCCGGCTGCGGCGCCTGGTTCGGCGGCGCCGGGGGCTGGGCCGGCGGCTGGTGGGGAGGCTGCGGCGGCTGGTTCGGGGGCGGCGGGGGCGGCTGGGTCATGGCGCGGGTACCTCGGGGACGCTCGGACCGCCGTACGGCGGCGGGGCCGTACGGCGGCGGGGACTCGGGGACGGGTGGGACCGGGCGGTGCGCCGGGCTCAGTTGCCGAAGGCCATGATGAGCTTCTCCTTCGAGTCGTCGTCACCGGACAGCCGGCCCGAGGAGATGAAGAACCGTCCGCCGGACCAGTCGACGACCCCGTCGTAGAAGGTGTTCTCGACGTCGGCGGCGCCCGGCGGGTTCTGCAGCAGCTTGGTCGTCGTGTGCGAGGAGCCGGCGACCGGGACCGAGACCACCTGGCCGCCCGTGTCGTACGACGGCTGCACATACGCGATGAGCTTGCCGCCGTCGACCTTCACCGGTGCCATCGGGCGGTCGCCCGGGGACTTGACCCGCCACTTCGCCTTGCCGTCGGAGAGGCTGATCGCGACGATCTCGTTGGCGCTGATGGTGGAGTCGGTGGGCAGGTAGAGCGTGTCGCCGTCGACCGCGACACCCTGGCAGCCCTGCAGCTCGCGTTCGAGGACCGCCCAGCCGCAGCGGGGGGCGAACTTCTCGTTCACCTTGACCTCGGAGCGGAACTTGCCGTCCTTGCCGAAGGTGGAGATGTTCCAGGCCTTCTTGTCCCGGTTGGTCAGGTAGACCACGAGCGGGTCGACCGAGTACGTACGGCTCACCTCCCAGCCCTTCTTGACCTGCTGGGTCCAGCGCACCTTGCCGGTGGCCGGGTCGAGCTCCTGGATCTCCTCGTGCTCGCTGCCGGTGCCGGCGCCGCAGGACGCCACCTGGATCAGCCGGTCGGTGCCGCCCGCGAAGGCGGCCGGGAAGCAGGCCGCGCCGTAGCGCTTCTTGTCGTACAGCTTCTTGCCGCTGTCGATGTCGTACGCCGTGCCCGACTGCGAGCGGCCCACCATCAGCGTCTTGCCGCTCACCGTCAGTTCGACGCTGAGCGCGCTGTCGAAGAGCCCGCCGTCGGCGACCTCGCCGCTCCAGCCCTTCTCGCCGGTGCGCAGGTCGATCTGCTGGAGCTGGTTGCACTTGGCCCGGTCGCCGGCGCCGTTCATGTACGCCACGACGACCTTGTCGTCGGCCGACTTCTGCGGGGTGGCCGAGCAGATCTTCTGCGGGAAGGTGATCGGCCCCCAGGCCGTGCCGCCGTCCGCGGTGCCGAAGGCGAAGACCTGCTTGTACGCCGCCTTCACCGCCGTGCCGCCGCTGATCCACATGCCGGGCGCGTCGGCACCGGACGCCGGGGCGTCGGGCGCCGGCTTGTACCAGAGCACCTTGGCGTCACCGGACTCCCGGCCGTCGTTGAGGTGGTCCGGGTCCGCACCGCCGGCGGGGGCGGTCGGCGAGGCGCTGGCACTGGCGGACTGCTTGGGGTCGTCGCTCTGCTCGGCCACGGGCTTCTTCTTGCCGCCGCCGCCGTCACCGGTGAACGCGAAGACCGCGCCGCCGACGGCGAGCAGCGCGGCCACCGCGCCGCCGACGATCAGCGCCGTCTTCTTCCGGTTGCCCGGGCCGCCCGAGGGGGCGCCGGGCATGCCCGGGTACGGCTGCTGCGGGTGGCCGTAGCCGGGCTGCGGGGCGCCGTACGGGCCGGGCTGCTGCGGGGGCTGCGGGTAGCCGTAGGGCCCCGGCGTACCGCCGCCGTACGGGCCCGGCTGCTGCGGGTAGCCGTAGCCCGGCTGGGGCTGCTGCGGAGGCGCGGCGGGCGGCGGGGGCTGCTGCGGAGGCGCGGCGGGCGGCGGGGGCGCACCGAAACCGCCCTGCGCGGGCGGGTTCTGGGGAGCGCCGAAACCGCCGTGCGCCGGTGGTGTCTGCGGGGCGGCGCCGAAGCCGCCCTGGGCCGGCGGTGTTCCGGGCGCGGGACCGAAACCACCCGCCTGCGGCGGCTGGTCCTGCGGCGCTCCGAAACCGCCCTGCGGCGGCTGGTTGGGCGGCTGAGTCATCAGCGCTCTTCCCCCTCGTTCACTGATTTTTAGCCACGCCTGAGGTTCATGACGGACTCAAGGCCGTTCTCAGACAGTTCTCAGACCGACTTTCTATCACCCGGCACCGACAGCCCACGGGCCCGGATCCGCAGCGTTCCCAAGGGAGAACCGGCCCGTGATGCCGCCGTTACGCGCCTTCACGCCCCCTTCACGGCGCACACGCAACGGGAGCGCACGCGGCCGGAACACGCGGCCGGATCACGCCGTTCGCGCCCGCGGCGGACAGCGGCGCGCGCCCCCGGCCGCGCGGTGGAGCGCTACGCGTCCTCCGCCAGCTCAAGCCAGCGCAGCTCCAGCTCGTCGCGCTCCCCGGCGAGGTCCCGCAGCTGGGCGTCCAGTTCGGCCACCTTCGCGAAGTCGGTGGCGTTGTCGGCGATCTGGGCGTGCAGCTTGGACTCCTTCTCGGAGACCTTGTCCAACTGGCGCTCGATCTTCTGGAGTTCCTTCTTCGCGGCGCGCTGGTCGGCGGCGCTCTTCTCCGTGGTGGCCGGCCGGGGCGCCGCGGCCGCGGTCTGCGCGGCGACCGCCTCCTCCATCCGCAGGCGCCGCTCCAGGTACTCGTCGATGCCGCGCGGCAGCATCCGCAGGGCGCCGTCGCCGAGGAGGGCGAACACCCGGTCCGTGGTGCGCTCCACGAAGAACCGGTCGTGGGAGATGACGACCATCGAGCCGGGCCAGCCGTCGAGCACGTCCTCCAGCTGGGTGAGGGTCTCGATGTCGAGGTCGTTGGTGGGCTCGTCCAGGAAGAGGACGTTGGGCTCGTCCATGAGGAGCCGCAGCAGCTGGAGCCGGCGCCGCTCACCGCCGGAGAGGTCGCCCACCGGCGTCCACTGCTTCTCCTTGCCGAAGCCGAACGTCTCGCACAGCTGCCCGGCCGTCATCTCGCGCCCCTTGCCGAGGTCGACGCGCTCGCGGACCTGCTGCACGGCCTCCAGGACCCTGAGGGCGGGGTCGAGTTCGGCGACCTCCTGGGAGAGGTAGGCGAGCTTCACGGTCCTGCCGACGGCGATACGGCCGCCCGCCGGCTGCTCCTCGCCCTCCGTACGGGCCGCCTGGGCCATGGCCCGCAGCAGCGAGGTCTTGCCGGCGCCGTTCACCCCGACGAGGCCGATCCGGTCGCCCGGGCCGAGCTGCCAGGTGACGTGCTTGAGCAGCACCTTCGGGCCGGCCTGCACGGTGATGTCTTCCAGGTCGAAGACGGTCTTGCCGAGCCGCGATGAGGCGAACTTCATCAGCTCGCTGCTGTCCCGGGGCGGCGGCACGTCCGCGATCAGCTCGTTGGCGGCCTCGACCCGGAAGCGCGGCTTGGAGGTGCGCGCGGGGGCGCCGCGGCGCAGCCAGGCCAGCTCCTTGCGGATCAGGTTCTGCCGCTTGGCCTCCTCCGTGGCGGCGATCCGCTCACGCTCCGCGCGCGCGAAGACGTAGTCCGAGTAGCCGCCCTCGTACTCGTACACGTCGCCGCGCTGCACGTCCCACATGCGCGTGGCCACCTGGTCGAGGAACCAGCGGTCGTGGGTCACGCAGACCAGCGCCGACCGACGGTTCTGCAGATGCCGGGCGAGCCAGGCGATGCCCTCCACGTCGAGGTGGTTGGTGGGCTCGTCGAGGACGAGCAGGTCCTGCTCCTCGATGAGCAGCTTGGCGAGCGCGATGCGGCGCCGCTCGCCGCCGGACAGCGGTCCGATGACCGTGTCGAGCCCCTTGGGGAAGCCCGGCAGGTCGAGCCCGCCGAACAGCCCGGTCAGCACGTCCCTGACCTTCGCGTTGCCCGCCCACTCGTGGTCGGCCATGTCGCCGATGACCTCGTGGCGGACGGTGGCGGCGGGGTCGAGGGAGTCGTGCTGGGTGAGCACGCCGAGCCGCAGCCCGCCGGAGTGGGTGATCCGCCCGGTGTCGGCCTCCTCCAGCTTGGCGAGCATCCGGATGAGGGTGGTCTTGCCGTCGCCGTTGCGCCCGACGACCCCGATCCGGTCCCCTTCCGACACACCGAGCGAGACGCCGTCCAGCAGGGCACGGGTGCCGTACACCTTGCTGACGTTCTCGACATTGACCAGGTTGACGGCCATTTCACTCCTGTGCGCGGGACTGGGTCGACGTGCGGCTCCGCCGCGTGGGTCAGCCTTCAAGCCTAGGCCCTGCGGGGACGGGGGCGGGGCGCGAGGGTGCGGTCACTCTTTGTGATGACGTGATCGGGAACAGGCCGCTACCGTGGTGGGCAGGCAGCAGGATCCCGTCCATGGGAGGAACCATGACCGCCGAGTCCGCAGAGCACCGTGTCCAGTGGCCGGTGCCGCCCCAGGACGGATACACCGTGGACGACCTGTTCACGCTGCCGGATCTCCCGCCGCACACCGAGCTGATCGACGGGAGCCTGGTTTTCGTGAGTGCCCAGCGGGACTTCCATAGTGTTGTCATCGACCTACTGGTCAGTGAGCTGCGGCGCACGGTGCCGAAAGAACTGAAGGTACGGCGTGAGATGACGGTCGTCATCGACCGTCGCAACGGTCCGGAGCCGGACATCTCGATCGTGCGCGCGGAAGCCGCCCGGAGTCGGGAACAGACGTACTACCGAGCCGCCGACGTCCTGCTCGCCGTCGAAGTCGTCTCGCCGGACTCCGAGTCCCGCGACCGCGACTCCAAGCCGCACAAGTACGCGGCGGCCGGGATCCCGCACTTCTGGCTGGTCGAGATGGGAGGCCAGGACGACCATCCCGTGGTCCAGGTGTACGAGCGCGGCGAGGCCACCGGCACGTACGCGCTGACCGGCATCCACCACGACCAGGTCAAGATCAGCGTCCCCTACGGCATCGACATCGACCTGACCGCCGTCGACGCGCTCTGAGCCCCGTCAGAGAACCGTCGCCCCCGGCACCGGCGCTGCCGCCGTCCGTACCGTGTGGCAGGTGCCGGAGGCCCGCAGGACGCCGGCCACCTTCTCCGCCGAGCCGGCGTCGCGGGTGAGGAAGGCGGTCGTGGGCCCGGATCCCGAGACCAGCGCGGCGAGCGCACCCGCCCCGCGTCCGGCCGCCAGCGTGTCGGCCAGCTCGGGGAAGAGGGACAGCGCGGCGGGCTGGAGGTCGTTGGACACGGCGGCGGCCAGCGCGTCCTGGTCGCCCTTGGCGAGGGCCTCCAGCAGCTCGGGCGAGGCCACCGGCCCGGGGATCTCCCGCCCCTCGGCCAGCCGGTCGAACTCCCGGAAGACCGCCGGGGTCGACAGCCCGCGCCCGGCCATCGCGAACACCCAGTGGAAAGTGCCGCCGACCTCCAGGGCGGTCAGCCGCTCCCCGCGGCCGACCCCCAGGGCCGCCCCGCCCACCAGGCTGAACGGCACATCGCTGCCCAGCTCGGCGCAGATCGCGAGGAGTTCGGCGCGGGAGGCACCCGTGCCCCAGAGCGCGTCGCAGGCGAGCAGCGCGCCCGCGCCGTCCGCGCTGCCGCCCGCCATGCCCCCGGCGACCGGGATGTCCTTGGCGATGTGGATGTGCACGGCCGGTTCGATGCCCCGGCGCCCGGCGAGGGCGAGGGCCGCGCGCGCGGCGAGGTTGGTGCGGTCCAGCGGGACCTGGTCGGCGTCCGGGCCCGCGCAGGTGACGCGCAGTTCGTCGGCCGGGGTGACCGTGACCTCGTCGTAGAGGCCGACGGCGAGGAAGACGTTGGCCAGGTCGTGGAAGCCGTCGGGGCGGGCGGCGCCCACCGCGAGCTGGACGTTGACCTTGGCGGGGACGCGGACCGTGACGCTCACTGCTGACCGGGCTCCTTGCGGTACGGGCGGTGCGGGCTGAGGTGCGGGACGCGGCCGCCGGCCGGCCCGCCGGGGCTTACTGCGGGGCGTCGCCGGCGCCGGCGTGGTGCTCGGCGATACGGGCGAACTCCTCGACGGTCAGCGACTCCCCGCGGGCCTGCGGCGAGACCCCGGCCGCGACCAGGGCGGCCTCGGCCGCCGCCGCGGACCCGGCCCAGCCGGCGAGCGCCGCCCGCAGGGTCTTGCGGCGCTGGGCGAAGGCCGCGTCGACCACCCGGAACACCTCGCGCCGCGACGCGGTGGTCTTGATCGGTTCGGCCCGCCGGACCAGGGAGACGAGCCCGCTGTCGACGTTCGGCGCGGGCCAGAAGACGTTGCGGCCGATGGCCCCGGCCCGCTTCACGTCCGCGTACCAGTTGGCCTTCACGGACGGCACGCCGTACACCTTCGAGCCGGGCGGGGCGGCCAGCCGGTCGGCGACCTCGGACTGCACCATCACCAGCGTCCGCTCGATGCTCGGGAAGGTTTCGAGCATGTGCAGCAGCACCGGTACGGCGACGTTGTACGGCAGGTTCGCCACCAGCGCCGTCGGCGCGGGGCCGGGCAGCTCGCCGACGTGCATCGCGTCGGAGTGCACCAGCGCGAACCGGTCGGCGCGCTCCGGCATGCGGGCGGCGACGGTCGCGGGCAGCGCGGCGGCCAGGACGTCGTCGATCTCGACGGCGGTGACGCGGTCGGCGACCTCCAGCAGTGCGAGGGTGAGCGAGCCGAGCCCGGGGCCGACCTCGACGACCACGTCGTCGGGGCGCACCTCGGCGGTCCGCACGATACGGCGGACCGTGTTGGCGTCGATCACGAAGTTCTGGCCGCGCTGCTTGGTCGGACGGACACCGAGCGCTGCCGCCAGCTCACGGATGTCGGCGGGTCCGAGGAGGGCGTCGGGGGTGGGGCTGCTCACGGGACAAGGGTACGGGGCCGACACCGCGCCCTCCGCCCACGCCCGCCCGCCGGGGTTCCCGGGCCGCGACGACCCCGCGCCCCGAGGCGCCCCGCGCGCACCTCGCGGGTGCGCGCCGCCCCGTTGCCGGAGCGCCGGCGCTCACCTGTGCAGACGCGCCCCGCAGTGCGGCCAGGGGCTCGCGCCGCGTTTCATGTACAGCTTCTTCGCGCGGTACGTCTGCTCCTCCGCCGGGGCGTCCTGGGGGCGCCCGCTGCCGCCGAGGCTCTGCCAGGTGCGGGTGTCGAACTGGTACAGCCCGCCGTAGGTGCCCGAGGAGTCGGTCGCGTTCGCCCGGCCGCCGGACTCGCAGGCGGCGAGCCCGTGCCAGTTCAGATGGTCGGCGCCCCGCACGGAGGTGGGGCGGGGCTTGGTGCCCACCTTCACCACCTGCTTGCGCGGCTTGCGGACCGTCTCGGTCTTCTCGCGGCGCGGCTTCTGCCCGACCCCGTTGACGGTGCGCAGGAAGAAGGTGGTCCTGCGCAGTCCGGGCTGGCCGGGCTGGGCGATGACCTCGGTGCCCTTGAAGAGGGTGGGGTCCTCGGTCCGCTCGACGTCGAACGGGATCAGCTCCTCGCGGACCTCGCGCCTGCCGCTCACCCGCAGCACGGTCACCGTCTGTCCGTCGCGCGGGAAGCTCTCCGGCGGCACGGAGGTGGTGTCCTGGCCGCGCAGGGTGATCCCGGACTCCTCCACCGCCTCGCGGACGGTCGCCGCGTTGGTGCGGACGGTGCGGGTCCGGCCGTCCGCCATGACCGTGACCGCGCGCTCGGTGCGCACGTCCAGGGCGAGCCCGGTGCGTCCGATGGGCTGGGAGCGCGAGGCCGACAGATAGGCGCCCTCGGCGCGCACTCCCAGTTCGTCCAGCGCGCCCTCCACCGTGTGCGCCGTCGTCCACACCTGGCGCGGCCGGCCGTCCAGGGTGAGCCGGACGGGGCGCCCGTACCGCACCGCGACCGCGTCGCCGCTGGCGAGCGCCGTGCCGGGGGCGGGCGCGATCATGTCGTGCGCTCCCACGTGCACGTCCTCCTCGGCGAGCAGGCCGCTCACGTCGTCGGCGAAGGTGTGCAGGGCCCGCTGCCTGCCGTCGACGCTCAGCTCGATCGCCTTGTCCTCGGCGACGAAGGCGCTGGTGCCGCCGGCCAGGAAGGCCACGACCAGCGCCTGCGGCAGCAGACGGCGCACGGCGGATTCCGGGCGCTCGGTGTAGCGCGCCCTGCGCCGGCGGGCGGCGCGTCCGCTCACCCCGGCGGGCGGATCGGGGAACGCGTCCGCCTCGTCCGCCTCGTCAGGGGCGGGCGCACCATGGCCGCGCGGCTCGTCCGCCGGCCCGCTCGCGCCCTGGTGCGGCAGCGCCCGCTCCGGCTCGTTCACGCGCTCATGCGCCGGCGCCGGCACCTGCGCATGCGCCCCCATCTCGTACGCGGGCCGGTACGTGTCGTCGTACGCCGTCTCGCGGTACGCCGTCTCGCGGGCCGCCGCGTCATACCCCGCGGCGCCGTACGCCGCCACGTCGTACGCCGCCGCGTGGTGCACCGCACCCTCGTACGACGACACCCCGTAGCCCACCGCCCCGGCGTCGTGCACACCGGGCCACGGGCCGCCCGGCACGCCGGGTGGCGCACTGTAGGGGCCGTACGCCTCGTACGTCTCGTACTGCGAGTTGCTCACGCCGACACGCTCCAGAGGGCCAGAGGGGTCCGGATCGGGCCCCCAGAACCTAGCGGAGGGGTGGTCACTCTCCAAAGCGGCACGACTACACAGGGGCGCGGCCGGACTTGGGCCGAGTGCCGCCGAGCGTTATCGGCCGGTTATGATTGATGCACTCTCAGTAACCAAAGGCGCGGGCCGTGTTCGCGCCCAGGGCTGTCGCCAGCGCGTCCTCGTCGATGCCGCGCACGGCGGCCATGGCGCGGACCGTGACCGGAATGAGATACGGGGCGTTGGGCCGTCCGCGGTACGGCACCGGCGTCAGGAAGGGCGCGTCGGTCTCCACGAGGACGAGTTCCAGGGGGGCGACGGCAAGGGCGTCCCGCAGGTTCTGGGCGTTCTTGAAGGTGACGTTGCCGGCGAAGGACATGAAGTAGCCCTCACGGGCGCAGATCCCGGCCATCTCGGCGTCGCCGGAGTAGCAGTGGAAGACGGTGCGCTCGGGGGCGCCCTCCTCCTTCAGGACGCGCAGGACGTCGGCGTGGGCGTCGCGGTCGTGGATGACGAGCGCCTTGCCGTGCCGCTTGGCGATCTCGATGTGGGCGCGGAAGGACCGCTCCTGGGCGGCCTTGCCCTCGGGGCCGGTGCGGAAGTGGTCGAGGCCGGTCTCGCCGACGCCCTTCACCTGCTCCAGCCCGGCCAGCCGGTCGATCTCGGCGAGGGCCGCGTCCAGGGCCGCGTCGCCGCCCGCCGCGCGGGCACCCTGCCGGGACCAGCCGTCGGGGTCGCCGTGGACGATGCGCGGGGCCTCGTTGGGGTGGAGGGCCACGGTGGCGTGGACGTTCTCGTGGGCGGCCGCGGTCTCGGCGGCCCACCGCGAACCCTTGATGTCGCAGCCGACCTGGACGACGGTCGTGACGCCCACCGAAGCGGCCTTCGCCAGGCCCTCCTCGACCGTGCCGGACTGCATGTCGAGGTGGGTGTGGGAGTCGGCGACGGGCACCCCGAGGGGTGCCGGGAGCGGCGGTGCCGCGTTCTTGTCGTCGCGCGCAGAGCTCTGGCCGGCGTTCGAAGGCATGCCCCCGATCCTACGAAAGGGGCATGCCCTCGCGGACCCGCGGTCCGGTCAGCCCGCCTTGCGCTGGAAAGGGTGCAGCAGATCGGAGAGGTGCCAGTGGTGCGGCGCCCTGGCCGGCGCGGCCGGCCGCGACCCCCCGTCCGCCGCGGGCACCTGGGGCGCCTCGACCGGGCCGGCCATCGGCACCCGGTGGTGGTCCCGCTCGGCCGCGCTGCGCACCGAGGACACCTGGCCCGCGCGCATGATCCGCACGACGTGACCGTCACAGTTGTGGCAGTTCGGCCGGCTCAGCGGCGACGGCACGATCCGGCCGTCGGCCACGTAGAGCACGAATTGCTCCCCCGCGGCGTTCGTGTGGTGCTCTATCTCGTACGACTGCTCCCAGCCGTGCCCGCAGCGCATGCAGGCGAACGAATACGACTCGTGAACGACGGCTGTGGCCGTACCGCGGAGGCCGGTCTGCCCTGCTATGTCACTCATGCCAGCTCCTGTTGTCCGCTGGACAGGCGCCCCGGGGCGGGACTTCCCCGCATCCCTGGGCGCGGGACGGGGTGCGTCCCTTCGACCAGTGGACGCCTCCGCCTGGCCTGAATGCAGCCGGCCTGTCGAGTGTTGGAGGCGATTTGGACTTTGCTTGCCAAAACACCCCGGGTGGGGGCCGTGGGCTTTGCCTTCGTCGTCAGCCTTTTACCCACCCATGGGGCGCGCGCTCAGCCGAGAAGCGCCCCGCTCAGCGGTACGTTTCCGCAGGCCAGCGCGGCTTGCCCGGAGCGCATCGCCTGACTGTCCGTCCGCTCAGCCGCCGGCCTTCTTCGCCTCGACCACCGCGTCGAACACCACCCGCTTCGGCAGCCCCGCGTCCGCCGCCACGGCCGCGATGGCCTCCTTGCGGCGCTCGCCGGCCTCCTCCCGCACCCGCACCCGGCGGACCAGCTCCTCCGCGTCCAGCTCCTCGGGCCCGGCCTCGGGCGCCCCCTCGACCACCACGGTGATCTCCCCGCGCACCCCCTCGGCCGCCCATCGCGCCAGCTCGGCCAGCGGACCGCGGCGTACCTCCTCGTACGTCTTGGTCAGCTCGCGGCAGACGGCGGCCCGCCGGTCGGCGCCGAAGACCTCGGCCATCGCGGCGAGGGTGTCGTCGAGCCGGTGCGGGGCCTCGAAGTAGACCAGCGTGCGGCGCTCGGCCGCGACCTCGCGCAGCCGGGACAGCCGTTCGCCGGCCTTGCGCGGCAGGAAGCCCTCGAAGCAGAACCGGTCGACGGGCAGCCCGGACAGGGCGAGCGCGGTGAGCACGGCGGACGGGCCGGGCACGGCGGTGACCCGGATGTCCTGGGCCACGGCGGCGGCGACCAGCCGGTAGCCGGGGTCGGAGACGGAGGGCATGCCCGCGTCGGTCACCAGCAGCACGCGCGCGCCGCCGAGCAGTTCCTCGACCAGCTCCGGCGTGCGGGCGCTCTCGTTGCCCTCGAAGTACGAGACGACACGGCCCTTGGGCGTGACGCCCAGCGCCTGTGTGAGCCGGCGCAGCCGCCGGGTGTCCTCGGCGGCGACCACGTCGGCGCCGGCCAGCTCCTCGGCCAGCCGGGGCGGCGCGTCCGCGGTGTCGCCGATGGGGGTACCTGCCAGGACAAGGGTTCCAGTCACCCCCCCATCCTCCCAGGAGATCCGGGGCGGGCTCCGGGCGGCCGCCGGCGGGGACGAAACCGACCGTGTCCCGACCGGTACCTCACATGCACGGGACTCGCACAGAACGGTTCCCTACGATGGCGCGGTGACCAGTACCGCGTCCTCCATGGACCTCCGGCAGGGCCGGCCACCGCACGACCAGCGGCCGTCGTGGCAGCAGCGGCTGCGCCGATTCGGGTACCAGCCGGCCGCCGACGCGCCCGGCGGCGACGTCCGCGGCCGGCTGGTGCCGCCGTACGCCGAGCCGAGCCCCCGGCTGTGGCGGGCGCTCGGGGTGCCGCCGGTGCTCGCCGAGCGGATCACGCGCTGGTCGGGCTGGGGCGGGCCGCTGCTGGTGACGCTGATGGCGGGCCTGATCCGGTTCTGGAACCTGGGCAGCCCGCGCGCGGTGATATTCGACGAGACGTACTACGCCAAGGACGCCTGGGCGCTCGTCCACCGCGGTTTCGAGGTCAGCTGGGACAAGTACGGCAAGGGCGCCAACGACCTGGTCCTCCAGCAGCACGGCCATCTGGCGATCCCGACGGACCCCGCGTACGTGGTGCATCCGCCGGTCGGCAAGTACGTGATCGGGCTCGGCGAGCTGGTGTTCGGGTTCGACCCGTTCGGCTGGCGGTTCATGACGGCGCTGCTGGGCACGGTGAGCGTGCTGCTGCTGTGCCGGATCGGGCGCCGGATCTTCCGCTCGACGTTCCTGGGCTGCCTCGCGGGCGCGCTGATGGCGGTGGACGGCCTGCACTTCGTGATGAGCCGGACCTCGCTGCTCGACGGCGTGCTGATGTTCTTCGTGGTGGCCGCGTTCGGCTGCCTGGTGGTCGACCGGGACCGGGCGCGGGAGAGGCTGGCCGCGGCCCTGCCGGTGGATCCTGACGGCCGGGTGCGGCCGGACGGGGCGGTCGCGGACGCCTTCCGCTTCGGGTGGCGCCCGTGGCGCTGGGCGGCCGGGCTGATGCTGGGTCTCGCCGTGGGCACGAAGTGGAACGGCCTGTACATCCTGGCCGCGTTCTGTGTGATGACGGTCCTGTGGGACGTCGGCACCCGCAAGGTGGCCGGGGCGTACCGCCCGTACGCCGCGGCGCTGAAGTACGACACCGGGATGGCCTTCGTGGCGACGGTCCCGGTGGCGCTGGTGGTCTACGTGGCCTCGTGGACCGGCTGGATCCTCTCCCCGACCGACGGCACGGGCGGCTACTACCGCAACTGGGCGGCCACCGACGGCAAGGGCGGCTTCTGGTCTTTCCTGCCGGACTGGCTGCGCAGCCTGTGGCACTACGAGCACGAGGTGTACAACTTCCACGTCCACCTCGACCAGCCGCACACGTACCAGTCCAACCCGTGGAGCTGGCTGGTGCTGGGCCGCCCGGTGTCGTACTTCTACGAGTCACCCGCCCCCGGCGCCGACGGCTGCCCGGCGGACGCGGGCCAGAAGTGCGCTCGTGAGGTGCTGGCGATCGGCACGCCGCTGCTGTGGTGGGCGGCCTGCTTCGCGCTGGGGTACGTGCTGTGGCGGTGGGCGTTCCGCCGCGACTGGCGGGCCGGTGCCATCGCGTGCGGGATCGCGGCCGGCTATCTGCCGTGGTTCATGTACCAGGAGCGGACGATCTTCCTGTTCTACGCGGTCGTCTTCCTGCCGTTCCTGTGTCTGGCGCTGGCGATGATGATCGGCGCGATCATCGGCCCGCCGGGCTCCACCGACACCCGCCGCGTGGTCGGCGCCACGGCGGCGGGCGTCCTGGTCCTGCTGATCGCCTGGAACTTCATCTACTTCTGGCCCCTGTACACGGGCCAGGCGATCCCCATCGACAGCTGGCGGTCGCGGATGTGGCTGGACACCTGGGTGTAGCTGGGCAGACACGCCACGAGGGTGCGGCCATCGGCCGCACCCTCGTGGTCGTTGTTTGTCGTTGGCGGTCGCTGCTGGCCGCCCTCGGACGGCCCAGAGGCGGCCCCGCTAGGGGGCCACGGCGGATTTACAGACCGCACGGCTCGGCGGAGGTGACCTGGGCCTCTGGCGGAACTAAGGCATGCGGCCCCACTGAACGGCCAGTACACAGCAGCAGTCTTGGACGCCCGCATGCCCAGCGTGCCGGTAACGTGCCCGTTATGCACGCCGGACGATGCGGCGGGCTTGACGTTGCAGCGGCCCCTCCACATAGCGCAGACTCATCAACTCCACTAGGCGGAACGGGTAATGGGCTGTTGTCAGTGCCCACACGTAGCATCCGCACTATGGAGCTCGGTGACTTCCTCTACCAGGTCGGTACCACCTTCGGGGTGGGCGCCGACGCGAGCACAAGCAGCGATGCTGCGCGTCTACTCCGGGCGGCACCGGACAAGATCGGGCACTTGGTGCCAGCCGGCTACCTCGTCGAGGGAAGCCCCGGACGAGGCAACGCCGCGGTCTGTCCCTGGGTGTCCTTCTTCGATCCCGATGAGACGACAACCGCCACACGCGGCATGTACCTCGTCTACCTCCTAGCCGAAGACAGGAAGACCTTCGCGCTCAGCCTCAACCAGGGCGTCACTGAGATCACCAAAGCTCTGGGCGCCCGCGAAGCCCGGCAAAAGCTAGCTGCCCAAGCCGAAGCCATCAGGGAAGCTCTCCCGACCGAAGCCAGGGCTGGACTGGATGCCACGATCGACCTCGGTGGTCAGCCGGGGCTGCCGCGCTCCTACGAGGCCGGCAATCTCCTGGCTATCACGTACGAGATCGCCGCATTGCCTGACGAGCAGACGTTGCGTGCCGACTTGAGTCGCATGATCGCTCTCTATCAAGATGCACTGGCGGTCCGTGAGGAAGTACGTCAAACCACCCGTGACACTATCGTGACGGTCGTCGAGCAGCCTCCCACACAGTCCCGGGAGCTTCTGCTGCACTTCGCGCCTAAGAGCGACGAGGAGTATGTGCAGGTAGTTTCGGCACGACGGCTACGCAAGAGCCGCAGCCACGAAACCCTCGTGCAGCAGTACGGCACGTTCCTTGAGGAACAGGGTGTCGAGGTGGGCACCAACGTGCATCCCCGAGACCTTGTCATCATCAGGCATGGGATCCACTGGCTTGCCGAAGCCAAGTTCATCCGACGTGGCAATGCCACGGGAGCTGTACGTGAGGCCTTAGGGCAGCTCGCCACCTATGCCTTCTGCCTGTACCCGGAGGACGCTCAGCCGCACAAGATGGCTCTGTTCTCTGAACCTGTGGGCGACGTGTACACCCGGCTCCTTGAACACCATGGAATTGCAGCAGTGTGGTGCACGGACGACGGCTGGGCTGGATCGCCGTCCGCCGTAGCGGCGGGCCTCGTCTGAGACAGGTCCTCCTTACCGGAATGGCCAAGTGTAGGCGGCGGGAGTGTCGGATGGACGGTTTACAGTACGACATGAAGACTGTTCGACGCGCGCACACCTTGAGAATTCGCGGCGTCGCGTGAATCCATAAGGGGGGGGAAGTGAGTCGCGCCGGCGACACTAGCATCACTTGCATTGCAAGCGGGGATGGCTGGCGATGCAGTCGTCCAGTCAGGTACATATCGAAGGAGCTTTGCGGAGCACACTACCAGCAGGCGAATTCAGGTAAGTCGTTCATGCCGGCCCGAGAAACTTACGATAATCCTGTGTGCGCGGCACACAGCGGACACTCTTCTGCCGGCGAGGGCTTCGGCGAGTGGCGATGCATCAAGCCGCGCCAAGCGAGGGAATGGTGTAGCGGTCATTACGGGCAACTCCGCGGCACGAATCGCATTGGATATCTGCGCCCAATCCGAGATTACGGCCAATATCGCTCAGATGGAGTAAGTAAGCGTTGCGTGAGCTGCGAGGAGGTGAAAGACGTTTCCGCGTTCTACCCTTTCCCGAGATCGGCAGACGGACTTAAGCGGGAATGTGCTGAATGCAATTGGGCTTACAACGTAAAAAGGAGATTCAATGTGACGGCGGAGCAATACGCACGAATTCTCGCCTTCCAGGGTGGGGCTTGTGCCGTTTGTGAAAGGGATGCTACCCTGAATGAGAATGGCAAACGCCTCGCTATAGATCATTTGCATTCATGTTGCCCCGAAGAAGGGCATTCCTGTGGGAGATGTGTTCGCGGGCTTCTTTGTACGAGCTGCAACACAATGCTTGGCAAATATGAGTCTCTACCTATCCATTTTCAAGACTCTGCTCATTTGAACGCATACCTGTCGGATCCGCCGGCTCGAAAAGTGCTGGTGGGTGGGGCCTGAACACACCACTCACGTCAGCTTCCCTCCCGCCTGCCGTCGACCTATGGCCCCAAAAGCTTCCGCGCGTCGGGCAGGGGGCCTGATCTTTGAGGCTCGCCCCAAAGTAGCTGTCTAAGCCGTGGAGCCGACCGGCCTCAGCCAGAGAGGGTTTTCTTCCTTCGCCCGCATACACACAGCACGCCGCTGGACGCGGTCGGCAGGGGCCAAGACAGGAGGCAGGCCGCGCCGCCGAGGCGGCGCGTTCTCACGGCGGCCGCAGTCGCACCCCGCGTCGTGAAAGCCTCGGACCATGATCGGTCTGGGGCTTTTTCCCTTGTGCCCCCAGCAGGATTCGAACCTGCGACACCCGCTTTAGGAGTTCATCCGGGCAATGTGGCAAGCGGATGTTTGGCGCGCTCAGCCTGCTCTGCCGGGTGCGCGGTCGGTCCTCCGGGTACGGCAACGTGTCCCGGTGTTGCCGTCAGCTAGTGCCGTCAGCCGAGGCACGGATTGGCGTACGCCAGCAGCTTGCTGTCTGGCGATTGCGGTTCGGTGCCGCTCCTGAAGGGAGTCGCACGACCCGTGCGTTATCCGTCAAGCAACACGGTCTTGCTGCGGTCTTCAGGTGGCATGGAGAGTAGTTCCGGCCGCTCGTTGTATAGAGCCTTGAGCCCATCGATGGCGACGCGGATTACTCTCTCTCTGTTTTTCGCAGCGGTGTCGGGGTCAGGCTCTTTGGCGCCGTGCACCATCGAACTTCTCACGGCGTAGAGTTTGTTGAGTTCCTTCTGTAGCTCTAGGCGCTTTTCTGTGGTTTCTTCAAGAATTTTAGCGAGAGATGCCGTCACCCTGAACGTGGTTTCAGTCCGAGTGCCGAACATGTTCTCCCAGGCAATCAGGGCGTCGATCAGTGCATCGTTGGAATTCCAACGGGAGGAGGCCGCAGAGAGAAGCCGTTTCATGGCGATGTTCAGCGATTCCGGATGCTTTTTCCTGATCACGTCATACATGGCAATAACTTCACCGTGCTTGTCTGCGGGAAGCTGATTGTTGGCGGGTGTATGCTCGCTAGCACTCCAATAACTTGCGCCTCCCATATTTGCCGGGTCGATGATGAGTCGAGTCTCTTCCTTAGGTGCGAGTAGCGTCCCCTCATCGGAGCAAAGGAGGAGCGCCAGCCTCACTTTGTCAAGACTGTATTCGAAGGACCTGACGGACTCTTCAATTCGCGCCCTGTACTTCATGAACGGCTTAGCCCAATCGTCGCTCCCGGGGTTGCTCTTGTATACGTGAAGGATTCGCACCGCGTAGTGCGTCTCGTAAACAGCTCCTGTTGCGCCGCTGTTATTAAGGAGAATCCCTCGCTCGGCAGGACGTACCCCGCGGAGAACGCCATCTGTAAAATGGATGGACTGTCCGTCCTCCAGGCTAAGGCCGCTAAATCCGATGACGGCTGGGATCTTTACATCCTTCCCGTCTGCCAACAAACGGAGAGCCTCCAGGGAGTCTTTCAAGCACTCCGAAAGGCGCTCGAAAGTGAGTTGGTGTCCGTTTAGGGCCACGCGTAGTCTGGCGTCATAGATGAGCCCGGAAAGAACACCAACTAGTTGCCGTGTGCCGCTGGAACCGGCATTCACAATCCATTCCGCAGACTCCATCAATGGCTGGGGTGCTCCTTGCTCGCTGCCAGCGGCAGGAGGGAAAAGTTTACTTAGCGACCGATCGTGCATGAAAATTTCAGCCGCTTCTGTTGCTTTGGGATGCTGAATCAAGCCAGCAGGGCTGGCCATGAAGAACCCAGCCCCTCGCTGGATCTTTGGTGGTGGCATCAGAAGCACAGGCCAGATGTCCAGCGCTATAGAGCGGAGTGCGAAAAGCACCTCGTCGTCTGCGTCCGCTACGTCTGCCGGTACGCTTCCACCGCAAAGCTTGCGCAGGAAGTGAACGACGGACATACCCTCTTCGGGCATGAAGGCACTCAGTTGGCCTGAGGCAATGAGGTTGATATCAATGAAGCCCGTATGAACTGATTGCAAGGCCAGAGAGGATAGGGTGTTCAAAACACCCGTGGGGGTAAGTTCTGCGAGGTTGTCCAGGCTCTCTGGCTCCGGGATATTGAGGACGTACCGTACGAACTCTTCCCCGAATGCCGCAACCAGCAGTTGTTTGACATCTGACATCAGACCCACCCCTACCCTCAAGTCAGGGCTACCACGACGAGCCCTGATTCCGTATCAATTCGTTCCTATGCCGGGTGTAGCCGTCATTATTGCGTTACGCAAGCTCGGATGGGGGAGGTCTTTCTGACCTTGCAGAGCAATCCGAGTGGTCTCCTGTTCGAGACGGCCAGAGTCAGTGTTCGGCGGACTCCAAAGCAGCAATCACGGCCGCAGGATCGCCGTCATACGTGAGATGCGGTTCGTCAGGCTTTGGAGGTACGAAGCGTGTGCGATACCGCTGTAGGTCGCTTTCAGAGAAATAGATCGAGTTGGGATCGTGTGCGTGGGCCGCGTTGCGCTTGCTGATCCTTGACCAGAGTTCATCGTGGCTCGCTTCGAGATACACGAGCACCGGGGTTGCACCGGCGTCGCTAGCGATGGCTCGCCAGCGGGCGCGGTCGTCCGGCGTCCAGAAGCCATGGTCAACTACAACGTCGTGCCCTGCCTGAAGTAGCTCCCGCAGTTCGACTGCCACATCCTCCAGGACCGGACGCTCAAGGATGGGGAAAGTACCCCGCGGGAAGTCCACCCCGTACACACCGTGACGCCGGTACATCTCTTCATCCGGGCACAGGCGTACGAAGCCGCGATCGGTGAGCGCTCGCGAAAGAGTGGTCTTGCCGGAGCCGGGGAGGCCGGCCATGAGGACGCAGAACGGAGGGCGTGTGGGCATCGGCTTCGTCAGGCTCTGGGAGATCACGGAGATCTCTGCTTCGGCTTCGGGGGTGAGTCGTCCAGTACGGCGAGCAGTGAGGAGAGTGCCCATGCGGTCTTCGAGCACGCTCAGAAGCGTGTCGTCGATGGCTGTCACTGGGACACCTCAGATTCCGTTCGCCAGGTACGACCGGGGCCTCCGAGGTCCACGCCGAACTCCACGACGTTGCCCTCGCTGTCAATGAACTTGGCCGTCATCACGACCACGGGTTCCGTCGGCGGATTCTCGGGGTCCAGCTCCAAGAGCCGCGCATCATCTGCAGTCAGCAGGCGCGCTGAGGCGGTGTCGATCCGATGTGTGATCGGTAGGCCCGTCGCTTCGGCGATGAGCTGGAGCGATGTACCCCCTGTCAGTCGCTCGCTCACCGCCAACTGCGGGATGAGCTTCCCGTACTGAGCCGGAATCCACGACGTGCTGTGCGCGACGATGCCGTGTCGGTCCCTGTACACCCTGCGCCGGCAGATCACGTCGGAATGCTGCTCGATGCCTAGCGCCTGCGCCACGTCCGGAGGGGCAGGCACTACAGCGGCCTCGTGTGAGTCGGACCTTTCCCCGGAGCCCCAACTTGAGCCGGTACGGCGGCCCCGGTCCTGACGCTGAGATCCCGAGGACATGGGAGCGGGGGGATCCAGAACTTCCGTCCCGATGCCATGAATGCCCCTGACCAGGCCCTCATTCCGCAGCTTGCGCAGTGCCTTCTCAGCGGTGGCGGTGCTCACCCCCCACTCTTCCGAGAGGTTCTTGATGCTCGGCAGGAGTGATCCCGGCGGTAGCTGGCCGGACTCGATCAGCTCCGTGTAGTGGGCGGCAATCTTCGCGTACGGCGCCCGATTGTCGGCCTGACCGGCCATGTCGTCAGCTCCCTCATCAGCGGTTCCCTGCGGTTCCCTAGCTTACTGCTTGACACCGCAGGGAACCCTAGGGAACCCTAGGGATCTGTCCGGAGGAAAGCCCCGCGGGGTGAGTACGAAGTGAGCGCCTGTGCCTTGAGAACTCAACAGCGTGCCGAGGGGATCCCGCCCCACCTCCGCGAGCAAGCGGGCGGGCGCGTGCAGGTTCTGCCCCTGCGCGCGGTACGGCGCGACCTCAACTTCTCCGCAGTGCGGCTGACCTGTGCTGCGGCCGGTTGCCTCCGCTGCTCGTCTCGTACGAGCAGCGTCGAGGGGAGCCGGATCTACCGACTTCAACGGCGTGCGCCCCCGGAGAGGCAACTCCGGGGGCGCTGTTCGGGCCGTTTCACCCGTGAGAGGACACACGACCCATGAGGCACATCGTTGCTGTTCAGGGTGCTGTTACCGCCGATGAGTACGACCGTGAGCCGACGGCCGCGGAGCTGGACGCCATCGCGGCCGAGACGCCGCTGATCCTGGCCGAGGTGGAGCTGCTGGACGTGCGCATCTCGCTGATGGACCGCACGCCGAACGAGCTGGACAAGCGGCGCCTCCGCAAGGCCCTGCACCGAGTGCTGAGCGAGCGGGCGGCGCTGGCCAACCGCGCTACCGCAGGCGAGGCTGCGTGAACAGCGTTCAGACCCGTTCAGCCGAGCGCGCGCTGTCGTCCGGAACGTGGCTGATCGTGTGCGGGGCGATGCTCTACTCGATCCTCACCGTGACGCCGCTGATGGCGGAGCACACGGCGGATGAGTGGGCGTGGACGGCGCCGATCCTGCCACTCGTGGTGGATGCCGCGGTCGTCATCGTGGTCATGCTCGATGACGTTCTGGCCCGCCTGGGCGGGCACGGTGGCCGCTGGCCCGTCACCCTGCGGTGGATGACCGGCCTGATGACGCTGGCGCTCAACACCGCCGACTCCGCGTTGAAGAAAGACCTGGTCGGCGTGGCCGTCCACTCGGTGGCCCCGCTGCTGCTGATCGTCACGGCAGAGACCAGCCTGGCGTACCGGCGGGCCATCGCCCGCGCTGTAGCCGTCCTGGAAGCCGAGCAGAAAGCCGAGCAGGAACGGCGGGAGCAGACGGAGCGCGAACGCGCCGAGCAAGCCCGTAGGCAAGCCCGCGAGGAGCGCGAGCACGCCGCGATGCTGGCGCGTGAACAGCGTGAACACGAAGCCCGCCTGGCCCGTGAGGCTGCGGAGCGGGAAGAGCGGCGTTGGCGTGAGGAGCAGGAGCGGCGGGCCGCTCGCGAGGCGGCGGAGCGCGAGGAACGTGAACGTCGTGAACGCGAGCGTGAACAGCGTGAGCGGGAACGTGAACGCGCCGAGCGGGAGGCCGCGGAACGGCGCGAGCGTCAGGCCGCGGAGCGGGCCGAGCGTGAACGCCGTGAACAGCGCGAGCGTGAGGAGCGGGCCGAGCGTGAACGCGCCGCGCTGCTGGAGCGCGGGCCGGCTGCGGGCAAGCTCCCAGAGGGCGAAGCGCGTGCCCTTGTGGCCGCCGCCTTTAGCGCGGGGCTGTCCGTACGGCAGGCGGCGGAGTTGTGCGGCTGGTCGGTCGGGTGGGTCTCCACCCGCTACGCCGAACACCGCGACCCCGGCACGGGCGGGGCCGCTCTGGCGATCGCGAGCCGCTGATGGGCGCCCTCCCCGCCTACCCGTGGCGCCTGGCCCCGGACGGGCTGGCGACGCTGCGGCAACTGCGCGCGGCCGGACTCCGACCGGGCGGGCAGGACGTGGTCGCGCAGATCGAACGCCCACGCCGCAAGGGGCGTCCGCCACTGGTCGCCTACCTGTACCGCATCGATCAGGCCCGGCCAGTGCGCCCGATGACCCCGGCGAAGTGGGCCGCGCTGGAGCGGGCGAACGCCGCCCGTCGTACCTGCCCCGAGTGCCACCGGGACGCCGGATACGTCATCCCGGCCGCGCTCGGCATGTGCACCCCGTGCGCCTACCCGGGCGACCAGGCCGCCGCGGCCTGAGCAACACAGCACACCCCAACCTGACCACCTCCCGCGAGGAGATTCGCTGTGTCCAGCCGTACCCGTGCCCGCGGCATCAAGGCCGCGGGCGTCCACACCGTCCACATCCCCCGCCAGCGCGGGCGCCGCGCCGCTCAGCCGTTCGTCATCGTCGTCCCCGAGCGGCCCTCCCTGACCTGGGAGGCCGCCGGATGGGTGGGCCGCATGCTGTGGCGCCACCGCGGCGCCCTCGCCCCGACCGGCCTGGCCGTGTTCGCCCTCGCCGCGGCCGGCGTGCTGCACGCCATGGCGCCGTGGGCCGGCCTGGTCCTCGCCGCCCTCGCCGCCGGCCCGGCCGTGTGGGTGCCGCTCATGCAGCGCCGCCGCCCCGGAACCGGAACGGTCCTGGCCTGGCGCATCGGCCTGGCCCTGCTCGCGACCCTGGCGGGCGGCTGGCTCGCCGCCGCGACCGGCTTCGGGCCGCTCACCGGCCCGCTCGGCTGGCTGTGGCTGCTGATCTGGGGCACCGCGCAGACCGTCTGGCTCATCGTCCGCCGCACCCACTGACCCGCGAAGGAGTCGACCGATGGCTTCCACCAACAGCAACAGCCGCGGCGGCAGCAACGCCAACGGAACGAAGTCGAACAAGTTCGCCAACGTCGGGGCCGCGGCCGGCGGCTTCGTCGGCGCGATGGGCAGCTCGTTCGCGCCCCCGGTGAACGTCACCATCAACCGGACCACCAACAACCACCGCGGCGGTAGTGGCAGCGGCGGGAGTCGCCCGCATGCCGAAGCGCTGCTGCCCGCACCTGAGTTCACCTCACCGGCCCAGGTGCGGCAGTACTGCAACGCCCTCCGGGCCGCCGCGGTGACGTTGTCCATCGAGGTGGCCATGGGCGCCGAGATCATGAAGGGTGTCCTGGCGGCCGTGCCGGACCCGGAGGGGCGGGCGTTCGGCTCGCGGATCCGGGCGCAGAAGGTGGCCCGCAAGATGCAGCGCTCCGCGGACGCGCTGCGGGACGCGGCGAAGAACGCCGCCGCCACCTACGCGGCCTTCCAGCAGGAGTTCGAAGAGGAGATCAACCGCGTCCGTCACCGTGCCCGCCGACCGCAGCAGCCGGTCATGAACTGGGCTCAGCAGTAAGGAGGTACGACCATGGCACGTAAGTGGACTGACCAGGACGGCCGTACCTACCCGCTCACCATCCCCACCACCGACCCGGGTACGGGCGGCGGCACGATCCGGGCGTACCTGCTGCACCGGGCTAAGCCCCACCTTCCGCCGTGGCTCGCCGTCGGCGCCACCGGCGTGGCCGGCGTGCTCGGCAACTGGCGGTGGGGCGACAGCGCCGCGGCCGGCGTCGGTCTCACCCTCGCCTCCGTTGCCCTGACCGGGGTGACGTGGTGGGCGGGGAAGTCGACCAGCCAGCAGCGCCGGTTGCACTCGGCCATCACCGTGGCGGCGGGGTCGGCGTGGGTGACCGCGGCCTGCCTCGCCGGCCCCACCACCGGCCCGCTGGACGACCTGTTCCTGATGGGCGGGCCCGTCGTCGCGCTCTCCTGGAACGTGCGGATGGTCCTGCGCCGTAACGACAGCGACCCTCAGGGCGGCGGCGATAAGGGACTGTTGGAGAAGGTCGGTCTGGCACGTGCGCAGATCGGGCAGGCGAAGGTGGAGCCGAACCGGGTCACGGCGCCGTTGGCGCTGGAGCCGGGCGAGCAGACCAACGACGACGTCTCCAAGGCCTTGGCCCGGATCGCGTCCGCGCTGGACCTGCCTGTCTCCGCCGTCCGCTACCACCCCGCGCCGGACTCCAGCCGGCGCGGGGAACTGGTCATCGTCCCCGAAGACATGCTCGCCCAGTCGGTGGAGTGGGAGGGCCCGTCGAACCTCGGGGGGTCCATCGCGGAACCCCTGGTCATCGGTCGCTATGACGACGGCTCCCCGATGCTCCTGTGGCTGCCTGGCGACCCGGAAGCCAAGCGGAACAGCACCCACGTCCTGATCGCGGGCGGCACCGGGTCCGGCAAGGGCGAGACCGCACTGAACCTCCAGACGGAGATCCTGTCCCGCCGGGACGTGCTGCTGTGGGTGTCCGACCCGAAAGCGTTTCAGGACTTCGCGCCCTTGCGGCCCGGCATGGACTGGTCCGCCGAGGGCGGGGCGGACACGGAAGTCATGGTCGAGGCGGTCAAAGCCGTCATCCCCGCCCGCACCCGCTGGCTCGGCGCCCACGGCTACCGGCAGTGGGTCCCCGCCGCCGCCCAGACCCAGACCGACCCTGCCCACTCCTGCCAGGCAGGGCGAGCATGCGGGTGTGCCGGTATGCCGTTCCTGGTGGCCTGGTTCGAGGAAGCGGCGAACACCCTGCGCAACCTCGGCGACGACGCGTTCACCGGGATCGCGCAGGAAGCCCGCTCCGCCGGCGTCGCCCTGATCGTGTCCCTGCAGCGCCCCTCCTACGACCAGATGTCCACCAGTACCCGGGCCTCTCTGCCGTCCGTGATCGCGCTCGGCTGCGACCCCCGCGACGAGGGTTTCTCGCTGCCCGAGGCGGTCATCGACGCCGGCGCCCACCCCGGAGCGTGGGGCAACCGGCGCCCCGGCTACTGCTACCTCGTCTCCCCCGGTATCCCCGAGGACCGCTACCCCTCCCCGGGCCGCACCTTCGCCTTCCCCGCCCGCGCCGTCCCCCTCATGGAACAGCTCGCAGCGTGGGCCCTACGGGAGGGCGCGAGTGCCGACCCGGTCACGAGGGCGGCGGTGACCGCGGTCGCCGGCCGCGCCTACACCGGCCGCACCACCCCCGCCCCCGCCCCCGCCGCGGACGGTCCGCGGCTGACCGCCGTACAGGGAGACCACGACATGAGCGACGAGCAGGGGCAGGGGTACGGGCTACTGGTCGACCCACAGGACGCCGGCATCGACCCCGAAGCCGAGCTACCCGGTGACGAGGAAGGTGACGACGCCCCGATCTTCGGACAGGAGACCGGCCGCAAGCCGTCCCCCAAGGAGGCCCGGGAACTGTTCGCGCTCGCGCTGGAGGAGTTCGAGCGGGCCGGGCAGATGGTCGTGGGCCCCAAGGACTTCATGGACTGGTGTGACCGCAACAATCTCGGCCGCTCCTGGGTGTCCAAGCGCCTCAAGGAAGCCGCGCTGGACGGCCGGCTGGAGCCGACGAATGCCACCGGCCGCTGGCGCATCGTCCCCGCCCTCGCCGCCGCCTGACACTCGTCACACGTGACGGGCCCGTCACACCCAAACCCCTAGGCGGGAGCGGGCGTGACGCGCCGTCACAGCAGCCCGTCACACCCCCGTCACACCCGCCCGCGGCCCCCACGTCACACCGGCGTCCGGGGGCCGCGGCTCACCCGGGAGGACAGCCCCAATGCACCGTCCCGACTCCGCCCACTCCCACCCGATGACCGACGCGGAAGCCGCCGCCGAAGCTCACCGGCTCATCACAGACGCCTATCGGCCCACCGCCTACCGCGACACCGCCCCCGTGCCCGCCTACGGTCCCACCCCGCCCGTCGTCCAGCCCGGACGGCCCCCGATGAGCCAGGGCGCCACCGACGCCAGCGTCCTCATGCTCGCCGGCGGCGCCACCACCGCCATGGTCGGCGGCACGGCCGCCGTGCTCATGTACGCATCCCAGTTCGCCGACCCGGTCGTGTGCGGACTCGTCTTCGGCGCCCCCACCGCCCTCGTCCTCGCCCTCGCCCGGCTCGCCAAGCGCGCCAAGCCCGCGCCGGACGTCCACCACCACTACACCGGCCCCGTCTACCAGGACCAGCGCAACGTCCACACCACCACCCGCGGCGTGTGGGCCAAGACCACCCACCAGCACTAGACAGGAGACCAGCACCATGCGACTGCGCATCCAGCTCACCACCTGGCCCCATCGGGCCCTGATCCTCACCGACGCCCTCCGCCTCAACTGCCGGAAATGCGACGGGGAGGGCGGCACCGCCAGCGACTACGGCGACCCGGAGACCGGGGAGTACGCGGGCACCGACTGGGAGCCCTGCACCTGCTGGGACGAGAACCGCCGCCGGGTCCTGCTGCCCTTCCCGGGCCGGCCCCGGTGGCTGCGTCGCCGCGACACCGGCCGTGACCCGTGGGCGCCCAGCAGCTACAGCGACGAACCGCCCTTCTAGCTACGCCGAGGGCGGCCCCCCTCGTCTCGCCAAAGTCGCGGGGCCGCCCTCGTTCCACCCATCCAACTGAACAGTGGAGGTTTTCCAGCATGACGCAACCGACCCTGAAGCGGCGAGAGGCCAGCGATATCGGCACGCTGCCCGGAGCTCTGCGGACCGCACTGACGCTGGCCGCTGCTGGCGTGCCGGTGCTGCCCTTGCGTCGGGGCAAGGTGCCGTTCGGTAACTGCCTCGCCTGCAAGAGCAGCGGTTGCGGGGACCGGCCCAACATGAAGGTGCCGGGCCCCTGCCGCTGCCCGGCCCCGTGCCACGGATGGGCCGCAGCCACCACCGATCCGGCCGTCCTCACCTCCCCGGCATGGGCAGCCGCATGGCGGCGGGCCGTCGCCGTCGCCTACCACCCCGGCGGCGCCGGGCTGACCGTGGTGGACCTGGACGACGCGGACGCCATCGCATGGGCCCGTACCACCCTGCCGGCCACACGGATCGTGCCGACGACGCGCGGTGAGCACTGGATCTACCGGGGCGCCATGACCTCCCGCAACGCGGTCCGGCCCGGCGTCGACATCAAGTCGTCCATGGCGTACGCCCGCTACCTCGGTCTCGGCAGCGGCCGTATGGCCGACCTGCCGGACTCGGTCCGCGCCATGGCCGTCAAGGCGCCCTCCCCGGTCCCGCCGGCGCCGCACACCGTCACCGTGCCCGCAGGGCCCGGGGAGTGCCCGCACCGCACGCCCGCCTTCCTGGAACGTGGCATCGCCATGGCGGTGGCCCGCATCACCGGCGCGCGCAGCGCGGTCCACGCGACCGTGTATCGGACGTTCCTCGCCGTGCTGTCCATGCACGGCCGGTGTGGCTGCCTCACCGACGCCCACGTCGCGCGGCTGTTCGCCGCCGCGCAGACCAAGGGCGAGTCTCAGCGGCACTGCACGGACGCGTGGACCAACGCCCGCATCGCGTTGGGACTGTGATCATGGCGGACGACGAGAAGAACCCTGCCCGGGAGATCATCACCGATTACGCGCAGGCGCACTTCCGGTACTTCCGCACCGCCGACGGGACCGTGTACGCGCAGAAGAACGGCCACCCCGTGGCCCGCCCGATCCGCTCCCAGGGCACCACCGGCAGCCACCGCCAGGAACTCATGGTCGGTCTCTACCGCGACGGACTGGGCGTCTTCAACGGCACCGCCCTCAAGGAGGCGTTGGACTTGATCGAGGCGCTCGCGCTGACCGAGGACGTACAGCCCGTGCACATCCGCGTCGCCCCTGGGTTCGACGGGGCGACGTGGCTGGACCTCGGGCGCAGCGACGGGCAGTCCGTCCGTATCCACTCCACCGGCTGGGACATCGCTGTTCCCGATCCGCGTGAGGTGTGCTGGCGGCGCACCCAGCTCACCGGGGAACTGCCCCTGCCGGCCAAGGACACCAATGGCAAGGGCATCGACCTGCTGCTCAGGCTGTGCAACTTCGCAGGCGCCGAGACCGAGTGCCTGGCCATCGCCTGGCTCATCGGCTGCCTTGGTCCGTCCGTACCTGTTCCCGCTCCGTTCCTCACCGGCCCGCAGGGCGCGGGCAAGTCCACCGGCGGACGGATGCTCGTGCGGGTCATCGAGGGCATGAGCGGGGACCTGCGCCGCGCCCCGAAGGACGAAGAGAACCTGATCGCGGCGGTGGCCGCCGGATGGGTGACCGCCCTGGACAACCTCTCCCACATGACCCAGGACCTGTCGGACGCGATGTGCTGCATCGTCACCGGGGCCGAGAACGTCAAGCGTGCCCTGTTCACCGACGGGGACGTGTTCCGTGCCCGCTATCGCCGTCCCCTTCTCCTGACCGGCATTGACGTGGGCGTCATCCGGCCCGACCTCGCGGAACGGCTCCTGCCCCTGCGGCTGGAGCGGCCCAAGGTCCGGCGCACGGAAGCGGAACTGTGGGCGGAGTATGCCGAGGCGCTGCCGGTCATTCTCGGGTCCTTGCTTGATCTCACGGTCAAAGTCCGCGCGGCCGAGGCGGACATCCCCACCGACCTGCGCATGGCCGACTTCGCGCACCTGTGCGCGCAGCTCGACGCGGCCACCGGACTCGGCGCGCTGGGCGCCTACCGGGCCAGCCTGGACGACCTGAACGACGACGTCATCGAAGGTGACCTGCTGGCACAGACCGTGCTCAAACACGCCGCCGGCATCGACCCGGGCACCGAGCAGCGGATGACGTCGGCCGAATGGCTGCACTGCCTCACGGGCCTTTACGCGGGCGAGGACTTCCGTCCCGTGCCCAAAGGGTGGCCGACCACCGGCAAGGTGCTCTCAGACCGCCTGAAACGCCTTCAGCCCACCCTCGCCGCCCGGGGCGTCCTCATCGACTGGGGTCGCACCAAGACGTCCCGCTACATCGAGATCGCGCGGCCGGCCGCCCCACCGCTCCCGCACGAGCAGGAAGCGGCTTTCTGACCGCGCGGCACCGCACCCTGTCGCACAAGCAAGAGGAGCACCCGCCCCGGCGTGCTCCTCTTGCTGTTCGGCGGCGACGCCGCCCTGCAATGGGCGCGCGGCGAAGCCGCCCGTTCTTCACTCTCTGAGCCGGCAACACAACAGACACCAACCCCTCTCTTGTCCGAAGTAGAGAGACGCTGCGTCACCTGCGTCACCCACACCCCCCAAACGGACTGTGACCTGCTGAAAAAGCGGTGACGCAGACGGCCGATCTCTGTGTCACCCCGCGTCACCCGCGTCATCCGGTGACGAAGGTCTGCGTCACCGGTGACGCACCCTCCCGACCCTGCGTCACCACGAAACCGCAGATCAGAAGCGCGAATGCCGCAGATGACGCGGGTGACGCAGAAATCCGCACCTCGGACACACGCGGCCCTGCCCTCCCCGCTTGGAGTCCCTATGGCAAAGCCGACAGATCCCGACCCCCGCGCCACTCTCCGAGGCGGTCTCCCGGACCGGTACCTCACCCCCGACGACATCGCCGAGATGTTCGGCGTGCCCCTGGAGACCGTCTACCAGTGGCGCAGGAAGCGCACCGGACCGCTCGGTTTCCGCGTCGGCAAGCACCTCCGCTACGACCCCGCCGACGTACGCGCCTACGTCACCAACCGCAAGGACATCGACCGCGACGCCGCCTGAAACGGCCAGCACCCAGCTTCACGCCACCCCGGGGAGGGCCCGCCCGGCCCTCCCCGCCTCATGTTCAGAAGGGACCGCGCCTTCATGGCAGGCCACATCCAAGACCGCTGGTACAAGACAGAGACCGACGCCAACGGGAAGTCCGTGAGGGTCAAGACTGACCGCTATGGCACCGGCATGCGCTACCGGGCTCGCTACATCGGCCCCGACGGCACCGAGAAGTCCAAGAGCTTCCCCGACCGTCAGAAGCGGCTCGCTGAGCAGTGGCTCGCCCAGATCGAGGCGGACATGTCGCGTGGCCACTACATCGACCCGAAGTCGAGCCGCACCACCTTTCAGCAGTACGCCGAGCGTTGGGTGACGACGCACACGGGCGAAATCAACAGCCGTGAGGCTGCGGAACGTCGGCTCAGGCTGCATGCCTATCCCCACATCGGCTCGCGCCCGCTCGGCTCGTTCAAGCCGGAGCACATCCGGGCCTGGATCGCCGCCCTGGAAGCGACCGTGCCGGCGGAGTCGCACCGCCGCATCATCGTCGGCACCGTGTCGGCCGCGCTAAGCGCCGCGGTCGATGACGGGCTACTCAGCAAGAACCCGTGCCGTGCCCGCACCGTACAGCTCCCCAAGCCGGGCAAGCCGCGAGTCGTCCCCTGGACGGCAGCACAGGTCTTTGGCGTACGTGCTGCCCTCCCCCGGCGCTATCAGACGGCCGTGGACGTGGGCGTGGGTTGCGGACTACGCCAGGGCGAGATCTTCGGCCTGGCCGTCGACGAACTCGACTACGAGGGCGGGTGGCTAACCGTCGGCCACCAGCTCAAGCGAATCCGCGGCAACTACGTCTTTGCTCTGCCCAAGGGCGGCAAGGTCCGGGACGTGCCGCTCCCCCAGGCCGTCGTAACCGCGCTCCGGGACCACTCAAAGACATGCGAGCCCACAACCGTGACCCTCCCGTGGCGCACGCCCGACGGCCCGCCCGTCACAAAGCGGCTCCTCTTCAGCGGGCCGGAAAGCAATCACGTCCGCGTGAGCAACTTCAACGACCACCACTGGAAACCCGCTCTGGCCGCCGCCGGAATCATCCCGGCACGGGAAGCAGGAGAGCGCTACGCATCGGCCCCCGAGCACGGCATGCACGCGCTCAGGCACTTCTACGCGTCCGTCCTGCTGGACGCCGGCGAGAACATCCGGGCCCTGAGCCAGTACCTGGGTCACAGCGATCCGGGATTCACGCTGCGGACGTACACGCACCTCATGCCGAGCAGCGAGGGGCGCACCCGCAAGGCCGTCGACAGCCTCTTTCTGGCGGCCCGTCCGCAAGATCACGGCCCAGAGGCGGCCCAAGCCGCCTGATTCGGCCCCGCCCAGCGGCAAACCCCCTGGTCGGGGCCCTATAGGGTCGTTTCGCACAGACTTCATCTACTTCTGGCCCCTGTACACGGGCCAGGCCATCCCGATCGACTCCTGGCGGTCGCGGATGTGGCTGGACACCTGGGTGTAGGGCCGCGGGTCTAGCCGGCGAAGTCCTGGGTCCAGTAGACGCGGGACTGGTGGCCGTCGGCCCTGCCGACGCCGAGGACCCGGTAGGTGCAGTCGAGAAGGGCGTCGCGGTGGCCCCACTGGGACGCCTCGTCGTGGTGCAGCCAGTTGTCCATCGCCTCGGCGAACGTCTGACGGGTGCCGTAGCTCCAGTTCTCGGGGTGGCGCGCGGGGCTGAAGCCGGCCGCGCTGATCCGGGCGGCCGGCAGGGTGCCGTCCGAGCCGATGTGCCCGCGTCGGGGATCGCCCTTGGGATAGCCGTCGATGAGCTGGGCGTAGTGGGCGGCCAGGTCCTCGCCGTGCTTGCGCGCGACCTCGCTGAGCCGGGGATCGATCCGCACGCCCGGATCGGGGCACCGGCCTTCGTCACGCCGGGCCTTGACGACCTGGTCGACGAGCTGTTTCGCGTCGGCGGGCATCACCGGGAGGGGGGCGGGCTCGTCGTCGATCCGCCATGCCTGGTTGACCCACCAGGGGTCGCCGGTGTTCTGTGCGCAGGCCCATTGCTGGAGACCGGCGCCCTGGCGGGGCGGACTGGGGAAGTCGCCGTTCCCCGTGTCCAGGCACTTCCCGCTGTGCTGGGAGACGACCAGATATCCGACGGCGTTCTCGGAGCAAGGGCCGGAGCGCGGGCACGACTTCGGGTCGCCTATGTCCACGAACTTCCAGAGCTGGTTCGCGCCGCCGTGGCAGGCCCACTGGTAGACCTGGGCCCCGTCGTTCTTGGACCAGCCCGCGACGTCCAGGCACTTCCCCGAATGCCGCGCCACGATCTTGTAGCCCCGTCCCCCGCCCGCGTCCACGAAGTCGAACTGCTGGTTGGCCGCCGCACTGTTGTGCGGCCACAGCACGACCGCCTGGCCGTCGGCCTTTCCCCCGGCCGTCACGTCCGCCGTCAGCCCGGAACTCTGGTTGACGAGGCTCTGGCCCGCCGCGGCCGCGGCCGGGACGGGGGCCGGAAGGCCGAGCGCCGCGAAGAGCGCGGTCAGTACGGCGATCCGGGATGCGATTCCTCCCGGGAAGGACCGGAAAATCCCCATGATGGCGTTCCACTCCGTGAAGACCGCTGGGCCCGACGGGCAAAAGCGGGGCAAACAGGAAGCAAAGGGGAGGGTTCTTCTTCAACCTAGAACATCGGGGACAGAGGAGCCACTCGGGACGTCTCCGTTCGGACACCAATCGGCAATTCCGGTTACCCGTGCACCACGCAACCGCTTACAGTTCGCCCGGCACCTGTTTTGAACATGTTCAACAGGTTGAACGGGAGGGGATCGCGCCATGCGCAACGGGGTCAAGGCGGCCGTCATCGGCGGCGTGTGCGTCACGCTGCTGGGCGGTGCCGGATACGGGGTCTACAACGTCGCGTCCGCGCTGAGCGGGGACGGCGGCACGGGCGGGGCGGCGGCCGTGAAGTCGGGGCCGCCGAGCGGCTCCGAGGTGACGGAGGCGACCGGCGCGTTCTTCGCCGCCTGGGAGAAGGGCGACGCGGCGACCGCCGCGTCGTACACGAACTTCCCGGAGGCGGCGCAGGAGTTGCTGACGGCCTACGGCGGCGCGGCGCACATCGGCAAGGTGCGCGTGACCCCGGGCAGGCCGACCGGCGACACGGTGCCCTTCTCGGTCGAGGCGACGGTGTCGTACCACGGAGCCTCCCGGCCGCTCTCCTACCGGAGCACCCTGACCGTCGTACGCGGCGAGACCTCGCACCGCGCGCTGGTCGACTGGCGGCCCTCGCTCGTCCATCCGCGCCTGCGCAAGGGGGACACGCTCACCACCGGCGAGTCGGCCGCACCGGAGATCGAGGCGGTGGACCGCGACGGGAAGGTGCTGACCCGGGAGAAGTACCCGTCCCTCGGTCCCGTCCTGGACGAGCTGCGAAGACGGTACGGCGGCAAGACCGGCGGCCGGCCCGGCGTGGAACTGGTGATCCGCCATCAGGCCGCGGCCGACGGCGGCCAGGCGGCGGACACCCCGCTGCTCACCCTGGCCAAGGGCAGGCCGGGCAAACTGCCGACGACGCTCAGCGCGAGCGCGCAGGCGGCGGCCGAGACGGCCGTCATGAAGTACCCCGAGTCCTCCGTCACGGCCGTCAAGCCGAGCACCGGCGAGATCCTGGCCGTCGCCAACAACCGCACGGACGGCTTCGACGCCGCCCTCCTCGGCGAACGCGCCCCCGGCTCCACCATGAAGATCATCAGCGCGGCGACCCTCATCGACAACGGGCTGACCACGGCGAACGGACCGGCGCCCTGCCCGCCCTCGGCCGTCTGGCAGAGCCAGACCTTCCAGAACCTCACGGGCCTTCAGCCCGACGAGCACGCCACGCTCGCCGACAGCTTCGCCCGCTCCTGCAACACGGCGTTCGTGAAGTTCGCCGACGAGGTGAAGGTCGACTCCCTCACCAAGGAGGCCCAGGACCGGTTCGGGCTCGGGCGGAACAACTGGCAGGTCGGCGTGCCGTCCTTCGACGGCAGGGTCCCCGCCGCCGGCGGCCCGGACACCGCGGCCGGCCTGATCGGCCAGGGCCAGGTCCAGATGAGCCCGCTGAACATGGCGTCCGTCACGGCGACGGCCATGACCGGCGCCTTCCGCCAGCCGGTGATCGTCCCGCTGCGGCTGGACGCCCGTGAACCGGCACGCGCGCGCGGCCTGTCGCCGGCCACGGTCCGGCAGTTGCGCGCGATGATGAACCGCACCGCGCGCGGCGGCACGGCGGCGGGCGTGATGGCCGGGATGAGGGGGGACATCGGCGCGAAGACCGGCTCGGCGGAGGTCGACGGAGAGGCGAAGTCGGACAGCTGGTTCACGGGTTACCGCAACGACGTGGCCGCGGCGGCCATGGTGCAGGACGGCGGGCACGGCATCGACGCGGCCGGTCCGATTGTCGCAAGCGTGCTACGGAACGCGGGCTGACATCACCCGTGGAGACGGGGACTTTAAGGTGAAGGCCCTCGTTGGGGAATGTGAGGGCTGCGGGGACCCTGGGGAAAGGCGTGGAGGAACTGAGGCTGTGGGCAAGAGAAGGCGCGTCGCCGAGCGGCGCAAGACCCGACCCGCCGTGCTCGGCGGGATGATCGCCGTCGTGGTCGGCGGCGCCGGGTTCGGCGTCTACGCGCTCTACGACGGCGGGGCCGCGGCCGACGAGGGGTCGGCCGCGTCGGGCCGCAAGTCCGTCAGGACCGGCCCGCTCGACACGGCCGAGGTCCGCACGGCCTCCACCCGCTTCCTGACCGCCTGGCAGCGGGGCCGGACCGCCGAGGCCGCGGCCGGCACCGACGACCCGTCCGCCGCCGGCAAGCTGCTCGCCGGCTATGCCAAGAGCGCCCGCCTGAAGGACGTCACGCTCACCCCGGGGGCGGCGAAGGGCGCCGAGGTGCCCTTCTCCGTGAAGGCGACCGTGACCTACCAGCACATCAGCAAGCCGCTGACGTACCGCAGTTCGCTCACCGTCGTCCGCCGCGCGAGCGACGGCGAGCCGCTGGTCGACTGGCACGCGGCCGTGGTCCATCCGGACCTGAAGGACGGCGACACGCTGGTGACCGGCGCGTCCGGCACCCCGCCCGTCAAGGCGCTGGACCGCGACGGCGGCGAGCTGACGGCCGCCGCGTACCCGTCCCTGGGCACGGTGCTGGACGGGCTGCGCGAGAAGTACGGCAAGACGGCGGGCGGCACGGCGGGCATCGAGCTGCGCGTGGTGCGCGGCAAGGAGTCCAAGGCCGCCAAGCTGTCCGACAAGACGCTGCTGGAGCTGAGCAAGGGCTCCCCGGGCACGGTGAGGACGACGCTCAGCCCCGCGCTGCAGGCGGCGGCCGAGCAGCAGGTGTCCAAGCGCACCCGGGCCTCGGTGGTCGCCCTGCGCCCCTCGACCGGTGAGATCCTCGCGGTCGCCAACAGCGGGCACGGCTTCAACACGGCCTTCCAGGGCTCCCTGGCGCCCGGCTCCACGATGAAGGTCATCACGTCGTCGCTGCTGCTCGACAAGGGCCTGGCCTCGGCGGACAAGGCGCACCCCTGCCCGAAGACGGTCACCTTCGGCGGCTGGAAGTTCCACAACGACGACGACTTCGAGATCAAGGGCGGCACGTTCAAGGCGAGCTTCGCCCGGTCCTGCAACACCGCCTTCATCAGCCAGGCGAAGAAGCTGAAGAACGACGACCTGACCAAGCAGGCCCAGCAGGTCTTCGGGCTGTCGATGAACAACTGGGCGATCGGTGTGCCCACCTTCGACGGGTCCGTGCCGGTGCAGTCCGCCGCCCAGATGGCGGCCTCGCTGATCGGGCAGGGCGGGGTGCGCATGAACCCGCTGAACATGGCCTCGGTCGCGGCCACCGTGCGCACGGGCACCTTCCACCAGCCCTACCTGGTGGCGCCCTCCGTGGACCACCGCACGCTGGCGACCGCCCGGCGCACCATGTCCGCCAAGACGCTGTCCCAGCTGCGCGAGCTGATGCGGTACACGGCCGGGTACGGCACGGCCGCCGAGGCCATGGCGGGCCTCGGCCCGGACTACGGCGCCAAGACCGGCTCGGCGGAGGTCGACGGGCAGAAGAAGCCGAACGGCTGGTTCACCGCCTACCGGGGCGACCTCGCCGCCGCGGGCGTCGTCCAGGCGGGCGGGCACGGCGGCGACACGGCCGGACCGATCGTGGCCACGCTGCTCAAGAAGGGCGGCTGACCCCGGCGCCTCAGCTCGTCACGGGCTCGGCGGTGTACGTCCGGCGCAGAAACCTGACCAGCGCCTTCGAATCGAACTGCACGACCTCGACACCGTTGTCGGAATGGAATTCGACGACGGCCTGGACGCGCCCGCAGGGCCACACCCGGACCGCGCCGCTCTCGGCCGGTGCCCGCAGTCCCTCTTCGAGCAGCGCGCGGGCGAAGGTCCATTCGTGCGGGCCCGGCAGACCGACCCGTACCGAGCGCGGATCACTGTCGGGGTCGTACCGCAGCACCACCGGTACGGCCCCCGGGTCCTCCTCGTCCGTGACGATGTGGGCGCGCGCGTACTGTTCGACTACAGACATCGGATCGCCCTCTCACGCTGTGTGACCTATATGAAAGCTGTGCATCCGCTTTCCATCCAATGTCGCACATTTTCCCGTTCCCGCCCGGGGAAGTCCTCGATCTCGCTCCGATCTCGCTCCGGTCGCGCGAGCCGGAACAACCAGCGCCTGGTTCTTGCACATGCTTTGCAAGAGGCCCCTAAAATCGAACGGTGCACGTACCTGACGGATTCATCGACGCCCCGACCTCCGCGGTCACCGGAGTGGTCGCCGCCGGCGCCATCGCGGTGAGCCTGCGCGGCGCCCGCCGCGAGCTCGACGAGCGCACCGCGCCGCTGGCCGGCCTGGTGGCGGCGTTCATCTTCGCCGTGCAGATGCTGAACTTCCCGGTCGCCGCCGGGACCAGCGGGCATCTGCTGGGCGGGGCGCTCGCCGCCATACTCGTCGGCCCGTACACGGCCGTGCTCTGCGTATCGGTCGTGCTGCTCATGCA
Source organism: Streptomyces sp. NPDC015171 (assembly GCF_043079545.1). Taxonomy (NCBI): domain Bacteria; kingdom Bacillati; phylum Actinomycetota; class Actinomycetes; order Kitasatosporales; family Streptomycetaceae; genus Streptomyces; species Streptomyces sp. NPDC015171. Next base: position 382,803 of record NZ_JBIBUO010000005.1, on the reverse strand, counting down.
GGGCGTGCTGTTCGCCGACGGCGGCCTGACGGCGCTCGGCGTGAACATCACCGACATGGCCATCGTCACGACGGTCGTGTCGTACGCCCTCTTCCGCGGCCTGCTCGCCGTGCTGCCCCGCAAGCGGCGCTCGGTGACCGTGGCCTCCTTCGTCGCCGCGCTGGTGTCCGTGCCGGCCGCCGCGGTCGCCTTCACGCTGATCTACGCGATCGGCGGCACCACCGACGTCTCCCTCGGCAAGGTCGCGACCGCCATGATCGGCGTGCATGTGCTGATCGGCATCGGCGAGGCGGTCATCACGGCGCTCACGGTCGGTGCCGTCGTCGCCGTACGTCCGGATCTGGTGCACGGCGCGCGCGGCCTGCGGCAGCGGCTCCAGTTGCGCGTGGACGGCGCACTGGTGGACGCGCCGGCGTCCACGGCGCCCCTCGGGGTGCCCGTCCCGGCGCGCACCTCGCGGCGCACGCTCTGGGTGACGGGCCTCGTCACCTCCCTCGTCCTCGCCGGCTTCGTCAGCTTCTACGCCTCCGCCAGCCCCGACGGCCTGGAGAAGGTCGCGCACGACAAGGGGATCGACAGAAAGGCCGAGAAGCACGCCTCGGCCGACTCCCCGCTCGCCGACTACGGCGTCAAGGACGTCTCCGACGCCCGGCTGTCCGGCGGCCTCGCGGGCGTGATCGGCGTCGGCGTCACCGTCGTCGCGGGCAGCGCGGTGTTCTGGGCGCTGCGCAGGCGGCGCGGCCAGGACGTCTCCCCCGTGAACACCGGCCTCTGAGGTGGGCGCGGGGCACGCACACCGGCTCTACCGGCACGGGCACTCGCCCGTGCACACCCTGCCGCCGCACACCAAGCTCGCCGCCACGTTCCTGTTCGTGGTGGTCGTGGTGTCGACCCCGCGCGAGGCGATGTGGGCGTTCGCGGTGTACGCCGTGCTGCTCGCCGCCGTCGCGTTCCACGCGCGGGTGCCCGCCGGTTTCCTGCTCGCACGGCTGCTGATCGAGGTGCCCTTCGTCGCGTTCGCGGTGCTCATGCCGTTCGTGGCGGAGGGCGAGCGGGTGCACGTGCTGGGGCTCTCGCTCAGCGAGAACGGGCTGTGGGGCGCCTGGAACGTGCTGGCCAAGGGCACCCTCGGCGTCGCCGCCTCCGTCCTGCTCGCCGCCACCACCGAGCTGCGCGAGCTGCTGCTCGGGCTGCAGCGGCTGAAGCTGCCGCCGCTGCTCGTGCAGATCGCGTCCTTCATGATCCGCTACGGCGATGTCATCACCGACGAGATGCGGCGGATGCGGATCGCCCGGGAGTCGCGCGGCTTCGAGGCGAGGGGCGTGCGGCACTGGGGCGTGCTCGCCAAGTCCGCCGGTGCGCTGTTCATCCGCTCCTACGAGCGCGGCGAGCGCGTGCACCTGGCCATGGTGAGCCGGGGGTACGCCGGCGCGATGCCGGTCATCGACGAGTCGACCGCCTCCGGCGCGCAGTGGCGGCACGCCCTCACGCTGCCCTGCGCCGCCCTCGTCGTCTGTCTGCTGGGATGGGCGCTGTGACTACTGGGACGGGTGCTGTGAGTACTGCTACGCCTTCGCTGGAGGTCTCCGGCCTCGCCTTCGCCTACCCCGACGGGCACCAGGCCCTGTTCGGCGTGGACTTCTCGGTCGCGCGCGGCGAACGGGTCGCCCTGCTCGGCCCCAACGGCGCCGGCAAGACGACCCTGGTGCTGCACCTCAACGGCATCCTGAGCGGCGGCACCGGCACGGTGACCGTGGCCGGGCTGCCGGTCGGCAAGGAGCACATGGCCGCGATCCGGCAGAAGGTCGGCATCGTCTTCCAGGACCCGGACGACCAGCTCTTCATGCCGACCGTGCGGGAGGACGTGGCGTTCGGGCCGGCCGCCGCCGGGATCAAGGGCGCCGCGCTGGAGGAGCGGGTGCGCACCGCTCTGGAGCGGGTCGGGATGCAGGACTTCGCCGGCCGGCCGCCGCACCACCTGTCCTTCGGGCAGCGCCGCCGCGTGGCGGTGGCCACCGTGCTCGCCATGGAACCGGAGATCCTCGTCCTGGACGAGCCCTCCTCCAACCTGGACCCGGCCTCCCGCCGGGAACTCGCCGACATCCTGCGCTCCCTGGACGTCACGGTCCTCATGGTCACGCACGACCTGCCCTACGCCCTCGAACTGTGCCCGCGCGCCCTCGTCCTCAGCGAGGGCGTGATCGCGGCGGACGGCGGGACGGGCGAGCTGCTCTCCGACGACGCGCTGATGCGGGCGCACCGGCTGGAGCTGCCGTTCGGCTTCGACCCGCGCTCGGTGGCCCGCGCACAGGGGCACTGAGAGACACCTCACGCCCGCCCCGTCCCCGCCGAGGAATCGCAGGCGAACGGCCACTGTTGCACCCACTGTCTCAGGCGATCGGAAGGGACGGCGGACGTGGACGTGCACGGCACAGTGGCCGAGGGCTTCGAGCCGGTCAGGGAGGCGTTCGCCGCGAACTTCGCGCGGCTCGGCGAGCGCGGCGCGGCCGTCGCCGTCTACCGCGACGGGCACCGGGTGGTGGACCTGTGGGCCGGCACCAGGGACATCGACGGTACGGCGCCCTGGGAGCCCGGGACCGCGCAGATCGTGCGCTCCGCCACCAAGGGCGTCGTCGCCGCCGGGCTGCTGCTCCTGCACCAGCGCGGCGAGCTGGACCTGGACGCCCCGGTCGGCACGTACTGGCCGCAGTACAAGGCGGCCGGCAAGGAGCACACGCGCGTACGGCACCTGCTCGCGCACCGCGCCGGCGTGCCCGTGCTGGACCGTCCGCTCACCCCGGCCGAGGCCGCCGACCCCGAGCTCGGTGCCGCGGCCGTCGCCGCCCAGGCGCCGGTGTGGGAGCCGGGAACGGACCACGGCTACCACGCCCAGACCTACAGCTGGCTCACCGGCGAACTGCTGCGCCGCGTCACCGGCCGGCCGGTCGGGCAGTGGCTGGCCGACGAGATGGCCGGGCCGGTCGGCGCCGGCCTGTGGCTCGGCCTGCCGGAGCCGGAGCGCACGCGCGCGGGCCGGGTCGGCCCGGCGGACGAGCCCGAGGCCGCGGGCGGTCTGAAGACGCGCCCCAAGCGCGCGGTGGCCGAGGCCTACGCCGACCCGGACTCCCTCACCCGGCGGGCGTTCGCCGCGATCACCCCGCTGCCCGACGAGAACGACCCCGCTTACCGCGCCGCCGCCCTGCCGGCCTCCAACGGGATCGCCACGGCCGACGGACTGGCCCGCTTCTACGCCTCGCTCATCGGCGAGGTGGACGGCGGCATCCGCCTGTTCACCCCGGAGACGGCCGGCCTCGCCCGTGTCGAGCAGTCCGCCGGCCCTGACCGGGTGCTGGTGGTCAACACCCGCTTCGGCCTAGGCCACATGCTGCACGGTGCCGCGTCCCCGCTGCTCTCCCCCGGCTCCTTCGGCCACCCCGGCCGCGGCGGCCCCCTCGCGTTCGCCGACCCGGAGACGGGCGTCGCGTTCGGCTATGTCACCAACGGCTTCCGGAAGAGCGTGACGGCGGACCCGAGGGCGCAGGCGCTGGTGCGAGCGGTGCGCACGGCGCTCGCCTAGGCGCGGGCGCCCGCGGCGCCCGCCGGGCGCGGCTCACACATGGATCGGATGCGAGATCCGCCCGGACTCCGCGTCGATCTCCTCGTGGGCCTTGGTCAGCAGTTGCATGGCGAGTTCGTTGAGGGCGCGGGCGCCGGCGATCTCCTCGCCGACCCGGGGCTGGTGCGTGTCGATGCTGTGCCTGCTGGCACGGCCGTGCGCCCGTACCTCGCTGCCGTCGGGCAAGCGCACCAGGGCCACCGCGCGCGTGTGCTGATCGTCCTCCATGAACTCCATCTCGATGTGCCACCCGACCGTGGTGTGCATCATGACGGTCACCTCCAAAATCGCTGCTTCCAGGGTGCGCCAGAGCACCCTGCGCGTCATGTCGGCACCGGGAGCGGCGGCACGCGCCGCGCACTACCCCGCGCGCAGCATCAACCCGATCCCCACGACCAGCAGCCCCGCCGCAGCGATCCGGGGCGCCCCGAAGCGTTCCTTGAAGAACAGGGCGCCGATGGCCGCGCCGACGATGATGGACGATTCGCGCAGGGCGGCGACCGGGGCGAGCGGGGCGCGGGTCTGGGCCCACAGGACCAGGGCGTACGCGGCGACGGACAGGGCGGCGCCGAGCAGGCCGAGGGCGGCGTACGGCCGGAGCAGCCGTACCGTGCCGCCCCGCGCGCGTGCGCACATGTACGCGGGGACGAAGGCGCCCTGGACGGCCATGAGCCAGGCGATGTACCCGAGGGACGTGTCCGCGGCGCGCACGCCGATGCCGTCGAGGACGGTGTACACGGCGATGGTCACGCCGGTCGCCAGGGCCGCGCCGATCGCCGCCCAGTCGGGCCGGCCGCCGCGCAGCCCCCACAGGCTGACGCCGCTCAGGCCGAGGCAGGAGACGGCGATGCCGGCGCCGGCCCAGGCGCCGGGCACCTCGTGGGCGAAGACGGCGGCGAGGACGGTGACCACGAGCGGGGCGCTGCCGCGGGCGATGGGGTAGGCCTGCCCGAAGTCGCCGAGCCGGAACGAGGTCATCAACAGCGCGTAGTAGGCGATGTGCACGGCCGCCGAGGCGAGGAGATACGGCCAGGCGGGCCCCGCGGGGAACCCCACGAACGGTGTCGCGGCGAGTCCGATCAGCAGCCCGCCGCCGGATATCAGGGTGAAGCCGACCAGCTTGTCGGTGATGCGGTGCGCGATGGCGTTCCAGCTCGCGTGGGTGACGGCGGCGAACAGGACGGCCACCGCGACCAGCGGCGTCACGACGTCCGCTCGCGCACGTCCACCAGCGTCGCGCCCGCGAGGGCGACGAGTTCCTCCGGCTCCGCGGGGAAGACGGTGTACGGCGTCCCGGCCGCGGCCCACACCAGGTCGTGCGCGAGCAGCGAGCGGTCGGCGAGGACCCGTGTGCGGGTGCGGTGCCCGAAGGGCGGTACGCCGCCGATGGCGTACCCGGTGGCCTCGCGGACCAGACCGGCGTCGGCCCGGGTGACCTTCCCGGCGCCCAGCTCCGCCCGCACCCGCTCGACGTCCACGCGGGAGGCGCCGTCCATCAGGACCAGTACCGGTACGCCGTCGGCGGCGAAGATCAGGGACTTGCAGATCTGGCTCAGCGCGCAGCCGATCGCGGCGGCGGCCTCGGCCGCGGTCCGGGTGGCCTCAGGGAAGCGCCGGGTGCGCGCGAGGACGTCGTCGAGCCCGAGCGCCCGCAGCGCTTCGGCGAACCGGGGGTGGGCCCCGTACTCATCGGCGTCGCTGCCGGCTGTCGTCGTCATGAACGGCACGCTACGACATGGCCCGAGCCGCGCTCACGGGATTTCGCCCTCCTGCGGATCACCGCACGGCGTGTGCGAGGAACTCCGTCCAGGCGGAGGGGGCCACCCTCAGGCGACCGGTGTCAGGGGTCTTCGAGTCGCGGATGTGGATGGTGGTGGAGGTGGTGGCGACCTCGACGCAGTCGTTGCCGTTGCTGCTGTCGCTGTAGCTGCTCTTGAACCAGCGGAGTTCCGGGGTGCTCATAGTTCTCCCAGCGCTTGCTCGATGAAGGTCAGCAGCTCACTTGACGGTGTGCGTGAGGAAGTGGGTCCAGGCGGAGGGGGCCACCCTCAGGCGGGCGGTCTCGGGGGTCTTCGAGTCGCGGATGTGGATGGTGGTGGGGGTGGTGGCGACCTCGACGCAGTCGCCGGGCTCGTTGCTGCTGCTGTAACTGCTCTTGAACCAGCGGAGTTCCGGCGTACTCATAATCTCCCCAGCGCTTGCTCGATGAAGGCCAGCGACTCCCTTGGCGGGAGCGCCTGCGCTCGGATCATTCCATAGCGCAACTCAAGGATCCGAAGATCCCTTGGGCTTTCAACCGGCCGCCCGTTGAAGGCGCCTTCGGAACGGCCGATTGCGGTGCCGTCGACGAATTTCAGCAACTCGGTCAGACCATGCATCCCGGCGTGTTCTTCCCGTTCAGTAGGCATGACCTGGATCGAGACGTTGCGCAACTGGCTTACCTGCAAAAGATGTTCAAGCTGCCTACGCAGCACCATCTTCCCACCGATCGGCCGCTCCAGCGTGACCTGCTCCTGGACAAAGCTGAGTAGGGGGGCCGGTTCACGCTCGAAGACCAACTGGCGCCCCAAGCGCCCGGCGACCTCGCGCTCGATGACGTCCTTCGTGAGCGGAGGCTGTCGCACCTCGTAGAGCGCCGCCATGTACTCGGACGTCTGCAGCAGGCCATGGATGTTGTGGTTGCTGTAGAACAACAGCTCCACGGCCTTGTCCTCCAGCTCTTTCAGCCGCCGCACCTTCTTCGGGTACCGGGCCTTCCTCATGTCCTCCATGAAGGCGCGAAGGTGCCCCTGCGCCCGCAGCACCTGATCCGCCCGGTCCAGGAACTCCGGTCGGGGAATCCGCGCTCCGCTCTCCATCTTGCGGATCATGTCCTCGCCGTAGCCCGTGACCTCGCCCAGGTCCGCGACCCGCATCCCCGCCGACTCCCGGCACACCTTCAGCAGGCGCCCCACCGCCTGCACCACCGGTTCGATCTCGTCGCCGGGCTCCACGTCCCAACCAGCCTCGTCCACACCCTGGTTCACGTCCCACCTCCCGTCGCAGCCGTACCCGTACAACGCACCGAAGAGCCGGGACAGCACGGGACAGGCCCCGGACAAGACAAAGCCGGTGAGGGTGCAGCCCCGTCCCCACGGGCACCCTCACCGGCCGCTCTGTCAGAAGCGGTGCGTCAGACGCGTACCAGCTCCCGCTCCCCCTCCGTGCCGTCCGCGGCGGCGTGCTCGCGCAGGCCCTCGCCCTCGACGTCCACGTTGGGCAGCGCGCGGTCCAGCCACTTCGGCAGCCACCAGGCGCGCTTGCCGAGCAGGGCGAGCACCGCCGGGACGATGGCCATGCGGACGATGAACGCGTCGAAGAAGACGGCGATCGCGAGGCCGAAGCCGATCATCTTGACCATCGCCTCGCTGGAGCCGATGAATCCGGAGAAGACAGCGATCATGATGACGGCGGCGGCGGTCACGACCCGTGCGCCGTGCTTGAAGCCCGTCACCACCGCCTGGTTGGGCTTCTCGCCGTGGACGTACGCCTCCCGCATCCGGGTCACGAGGAACACCTCGTAGTCCATCGCGAGGCCGAAGACGACGCCCACCATGAAGATCGGCATCATCGACATGACGGGGCCGGTCTCCTCGACGTTCATCAGTCCCGACAGCCAGCCCCACTGGAAGACCGCCACGACGGCGCCGAGAGCCGCCATCACGCTGAGCAGGAAGCCGAGGGCCGCCTTCAGCGGGACGAGGATCGAGCGGAAGACCACGATCAGCAGGAGGAAGGCCAGGCCGACCACCAGGGCGAGGTACGGCAGCAGCGCGTCGTTCAGCTTCTGCGAGACGTCGATGTTCATCGCCGTGGAGCCGGTGACCAGCACCTTCGCATCGGTCGCGGCGGTGATGTCCGCGCCCTTGTCGCGGATCGCGTGGACCAGGTCCTCGGTGGTGGTCGAGGACGGCTTGGAGTTCGGGACGACGGTGATCGTCGCGGTGTCGCCGGCCTTGTTGGGCGCGGCCGGGGTGACCGTGCCGACGTCCTTCAGGCCCTTGATGTCGTCGCCGACCTTGGTGAAGGCGGCCTTGGGGTCGGCACTGCCCTTGGCGTCGACCACGACCATCAGCGGGCCGTTGAAGCCCGGTCCGAAGCCCTCGGAGAGGAGGTCGTAGGCGCGGCGCTGGGTGGTGGAGACCGGCTGGGAGCCGTCGTCGGGCAGGCCCAGTTCGAGGGAGGCGGCCGGGATGGCCGCCGCGCCGAGGCCGATCACACCGAGCAGCAGGACGGCGACCGGGCGCCGTACGACGAAGCTCGCCCAGCGGGTGCCCATGTTCGGACGGCCCTGCTTCGCGGCGCTCTTGGCCCGGCCGCCGCCGAGCAGCTTGCTCTTCTCGCCGGTCGGCTTGATCTTGCGGCCCGCGTAGCCGAGCAGCGCCGGGATCAGGGTGAGGGCGATGAGGACCGCGATGGCGACCGTGCCCGCGGCGGCGACGCCCATCTTGGTCAGCATCGGGATGTTGACCACGGACAGGCCGACCAGGGCGATGACGACGGTGAGACCGGCGAAGACCACCGCGGAACCCGCCGTGCCGACGGCGCGGCCGGCCGCCTCCTCGCGCTCGCGGCCCTCGGCCAGTTCGGAGCGGTAGCGGGAGACGATGAAGAGGGCGTAGTCGATGCCGACGGCGAGGCCGATCATCGAGGCCAGGGTGGAGGTGGTGGTGCCCAGGTCCAGGGCGCTGGCGAGCGCGGTGATCGTGGAGACGCCGATGCCGACGCCGATGATCGCGGTCAGCAGCGGGAACCCGGCCGCGAGCAGCGAGCCGAAGGTGATGACGAGGACGACGGCGGCGATCGCGATGCCGATGACCTCGCTGGAGCCGGTCTCGGGCGTCGCGCTGAGCGCGTCACCGCCGACCTCGACGGTCAGCCCGGCGTCCCGCGCGTCCTGCGCGGCCCCCTTCAGGGCGTCCCGGGAGGAGTCCTCCAGCTCCATGCCGGAGACCTTGTACTTCACCGAGGCGTAGGCGACGGAGCCGTTCTTGCTGACGGCGTGCCCGGTGTAGGGGTCGGCGACGGAGGCGACCTCGGAGCCGCCGCGCAGCTCCTTGACGGTCTTCTCGACGGCGGCCTTGTTGGTCGCGTCGGTCATCTTCTCGCCGACGGGCGCCTTGAAGACGACCCGGGCGGTCGCGCCGTCGGCGCTCATGCCGGGGAAGCGCTGTTCCAGCAGGTCGAAGGCCTTCTGCGCTTCGGTGCCCGGGATGGAGAAGGACGTGTTGCCGGCGGTCGGCGCGGAGGCGGCGCCCACCCCGGCGAGGGTGAGCAGCGCGACCCATATGAGGGCGACGAAGTGCCGTCGCCGGAAGGCGAGGCGGCCGAGCTTGTAGAGGAACGTGGCCACGGAGGCGTACTCCCGGTCAGGTCGTGGGGTTCATCAGGGCAGGGGTGATCAGCCCGACGACGTGAGCGGTGACGTCAGAAGATGGGCTTGTCGGGGAGAGGTGTCAGCTGGTGGGTGCGCCGAGGGCGGGGAGGACCACGGCGTCGATGTACGAGGTGAGGAAGGCCTGGGTGGGCGGCTGGTCGTCCAGCAGGGCGCGGGTGGCGAAGCCGCCGACCATCATGTGCAGCAGGAAGTCGATCGCGGGACAGTCCGGGCGGACCTCGCCCCGGTCGATCGCCCGCCGGATGATCTGGTGGAAGCCGCCCATCTCGGGGTCGATCATCTGCTCCCGGAACGCCTTGCGCAGATCGTCGTTGTGGTGCATCGCCATGGCGACGCCCCGCATCAGCGCGGAGTTCCGCTCCATGGCGCAGTCGTCCTCCATCGCCACGAGGGCGTGCAGGTCGCCGCGGAGCGAGCCGGTGTCGATGTCCTCGCCGTGGCCGGGCTTGCTGTGCCGCAGGGCCTTGACGACCAGTTCGGCCTTGCCGCCCCACTGGCGGTAGAGCGTGGCCTTGCTGGACCGGGTGCGGGCGGCGACGGCGTCCATGGTGAGGGCGTCGTAGCCGACCTCCCGGAGCAGGTCGAGCACGGCCTCGTACAGCTCGGCCTCGCGCTCGGGCGTGATCCGGCTGCGACGTGTCGTCGCGACGGCTTCCGCCATGCCCGTCACCTTCCCGCTCCGGATTCTTCTTCGTACTCCCCTGAAGATACCCCCACCCTGTGCGAAACGAAACCGTTTCGTACGTGTGTTGGGTCACGAAGGTGAAAGCCCCATAAGTTGCTGGCACCGTTTGAGCGGAAAAGCATGGGGAGGTGAGCTATCTGCGTCTTCCTCACCTCAGCGACGATCTGCTGTGCTTCGTGGCCGAGGACGATCTCTGGCTGTCCCCTCTGGACACCCCTGGCCGCGCCTGGCGGCTCACGGCGGACCGCACGAAGGAGGGGCACCCGCGCTTCTCGCCCGACGGCCGCCGGATCGCGTTCACGAGCTGGCGCAGCCTCGTCCCCGAGATCTATCTCGTCGACGTCGACGGCGGCCCCGCCCGCCAGCTGACGTACTGGGGCAGCACCGACACCCAGGTCTGCGGCTGGACCCCGGACGGCGACATCCTCGCGGTGGCCTCGCACAGCCAGCCCTTCTCCTACTTCACCTGGGCCTACAAGGTGCCCACCGACGGCGACCCGGGCGGCCGGCTGCCCTGGGGCCCGGTCACCGACATCCAGGTCGCCGACCTCGACGGGGAGCGCAAGACCCTGCTCCTCACCGGCACCCCGCCGCACGAACCGGCCTCCTGGAAGCGCTACCGGGGCGGCGCCATGGGCCGTCTGTGGCTGCACGGGCAGCGCCTGCTCCCGGACATCGACGGCCACCTGGCCTGCCCCATGTTCGTCGCCGGCCGCATCGCCTTCCTCTCCGACCACGAGGGCGTCGGCAACCTCTACTCCTGCGCCTACGACGGCACCGACCTGCGCCGCCACACCGACCACGACGCCTTCTACGCCCGGCACGCCTCCAGCGACGGCAGCAGGGTCGTCTACCAGTGCGCGGGCGACCTGTGGCTGGTGGACGACTTCTCCCCGCGCGGCGAACCGCGCCGGCTGGAGATCCGGCTCGGCGGCCCGTGCACCGGACGCCGCCCCTACCAGGTGCCGGCCGCGCAGAACGTCGACGGCATCTCCGTGGACGAGACCGGCCGGGCCAGCGCGGTCGTCGTCCGCGGCAGCCTGTACTGGCTCACCCACCGCGACGGCCCCGCCCGTACGATCACCGACACGCCGGGAGTCCGGGTGCGGCTGCCGGAGATGCTGGGCTCCACCGGCCAGGTCGCCTACGTCACCGACGCCGGGGGCGCCGACGCCGTCGAGATCGCCCAGCTCCCCCGGGCCAGCGGCGACCGCGCCCCCTTCCGGCTGGCCTCCGGTGAGCTGGGGCGGGTCCTGGAGCTGGCCTGCGACCCGTCCGGCGAACGCCTCGCCGTCGCCTCGCACGACGGGCGGCTGCTGCTGATCGACGTGCCGGAGGAGGGGGCGGCGGCGGCCGGGGACACGGGGAACGCCGGGGACACCGGCGCCGGCGCCGGTGACGACGCCGCCGCCGCCGAGGAGCCCGCCGTCGTCGACGCGCCCGGCACGGTGACCGAGCTGATCCGGTCCGTCAACGGCCCCGTCCGCGACCTCGCCTTCTCCCCCGACGGCTCCTGGCTCACCTGGTCGCACCCCGGCATCGGCCGCTCCCTGCGCCAGATCAAGCTGGCCCGTATCCAGGACCGGCTGATCGTGGACGTGACGAACGGCCGCTTCGAGGACGAGAACCCGGTCTTCACCCGCGACGGCCGCTATCTCGCCTTCCTCTCCTGGCGCGGCTTCGACCCGGTCTACGACGTGCACACCGGCGACCTGTCCTTCCCGCTCGGCTGCCGCCCGTACCTCGTCCCGCTCTCCTCGGCGACCCCCTCCCCCTTCGCCCTCAGCCCGGAGGGCCGCCCGGCCGCCGGCGGGCTCGATCCGCTGGAGGACGAGGACAGCGGCGAGGCCGGCACGGTGATGGTCGAGGTGGAGGGGCTGGCCAGCCGGGTCACACCGTTCCCGGTCATCGCCTCCAAGTACTCCGCGCTGCACCCGGTCGCGGGCGGCGGCCTGGTCTGGATGCGCTGGCCGATCTCCGGCGCGCTCGGCGAGACCTTCGTCAACCCGGCCGACGTCAGCGGCCGGCCGACACTGGAGTACTTCAACATCACCAAGGCGAAGAAGTCCGAGCTGGTCGACCACCTGGACTGGTTCGCGGTGAGCGGCGACGGCACCCGGCTCGTCGTCGTGGACGAGGGCGACCTGCGGGCGGTGCCGTCGACCGAGCCCGGCGACGGCGACACCACCGTCTGGATCGATCTGCGCCGCATCCTGCACGAGGTCGACCCGCCCGCCGAGTGGCGCCAGGCGTTCGACGAGGCGGGCCGCCTGATCCGCGCCTACTTCTGGGACCCGGGCATGTGCGGCAGCGACTGGGACGCGGTGCTCGACCAGTACCGCCCGCTGGTCGAACGGGTCGCGTCCCCCGACGACTTCGCCGACCTGCTCCGCGAGGTCCTCGGCGAACTCGGCACCTCCCACGCCTATGTCACCGCCGCCCGCCGCAACGAGGGCCCGCCCCACTACCAGCGCCGCCAGGGCCTCCTCGGCGCCAACCTGGTCCGCCGCGACGGCCACTGGGTGGTCAAGCGCATCCTGCCCGGCGACTCCTCCGACTCCAAGGCACGCTCGCCGCTGGCCGGCACGGGCATCCGCGAGGGCGCCGTCCTCACCCATGTCGACGGCCGCCCGGTCGACCCGGTCACCGGCCCCTATCCGCTGCTCGCCGGCTCGGGCGGGACGACCGTGGAGCTGACGTTCACCCCGGCGGAGGGCTCCGCAGCGCGCCCCCGCCGGGTCGCCGTCGTCCCGCTCTTCGACGAACGGCCGCTGCGCTACCAGGACTGGGTGGCCAAACGCCGCGAGGTCGTACGGGAGTTGAGCGGCGGCAAGTGCGGCTATCTGCACATCCCCGACATGGGCGGCTCCGGCTGGGCCCAGTTCAACCGCGACCTGCGCATGGAGGTGTCCCGGCCCGCGCTGATCGTGGACGTGCGCGGCAACGCGGGCGGCCACATCAGCGAACTCGTCATCGAGAAGCTGACCCGTACCATCCTGGGCTGGGACCTGACCCGGGACGCGCAACCGGTGTCGTACACCTCCAACGCCCCCCGGGGGCCGGTGGTGGCGCTGGCCGACGAGGCGACCTCGTCGGACGGCGACATGATCACCGCCGCGTTCAAGCTGCTGAACCTCGGGCCGGTCGTCGGCTCGCGCACCTGGGGCGGCGTGGTCGGCATGACCGGCAGGCACCGCCTGGGCGACGGCACGGTCATCACCGTCCCGATGAACGCGGCCTGGTTCGACGCCTACGGCTGGTCCGTCGAGAACCACGGCGTCGCCCCCGACCTGGAGATCCTGCGCACCCCCCTGGACTGGGCGGAGGGCCGCCACGCGCAGATGGACGACGCGATCCAGCTGGCCCTCGACCTGCTGCGGTCCACACCCGCCGCGACCCCGCCGGACTACAGCGAGGTGCCCAACCGGGCACGGCCCAAGCTCCCCCCGAGGGCGACGGGCGAGACGTGACACACCCCGGCCCGCCGGCGGGCCGGGCGTCGGGCCGGGGTGCCGCTCCGGGGACGCGACGCGGGGCGCCCTTCGCGAAGAAGGACGCCCCGACATCGATCCGGCCGCCGGCCGAACGCAGCGGCTACGCGTCGTAGTCGCGGTCGAACCGGTCTTCCACCTGCTGCTTCGAGTCCTCGATGTCGCGGTGGTTCTGGCCGCCGCGCTCGGACTGCGGCCGGCCCTGCCCGCCCTGCCCGCCCTGACGGCTCTGCTGGCCCTGGTGGCCCTCGTGGCCCTGCCCCTGCTGGCCCTGCTGGCCGCGCTGGCCGGCCTTCTCGCGGGCCTGGCCCATCTTCTCCTTGGCCTGGTCCTGCATCTGGTTCGCCTTGTCCTTCATACCCATGTGGGTTCACTCCCGTAGTGGAGGTGGGGGTCGGCCCTCGGTGGGGCCTCGACCAGATTCACACGGGCGAACACGGGCTGCATGTCGATCAGTTACGGTGCGTAGCGCGCGCGGTCTCGTCGGCCTCCCCGCCCGCACCGACGAGCCCGGAGCGCATGCCCTGCAACCGGGGCGCGAACCGCCGCATCTCGCGCTGCCCGACCGTGCCGATGAGCGCCGGCAGATATCCGCGCACCCCCTGCATGCCGCGCAGCCACCACTGCCCGTACACGTGCGGCGAGCGCCGCTCGATCCCGGCCACGATCCGGTCCACCGCGGGCCCCAGCGGATACGTCTTGTTCGACGGCCACGGCAGCCGCTGCCGCAACTCCCGCATGACGTCGTCCTGGTCGGCGCCGCGCACCATGTCCGTGTCGGTCCAGGACAGATACCCGACGCCGACACCCACACCCTGGTAGCCGACCTCGGCACGCAGGCTGTGCGCGTACGCCTCCACGCCCGACTTGGACGCGCAGTACGCCGTCATCATCGGCGCCGGCGTCATCGCGGCGAGCGAGGCGATCTGCAGCAGATATCCGCGGCTCTCGACCAGCACCGGCAGGAACGCGCGCGCCGTCACCGCCGAACCGATCAGGTTCACCTCGATCACGCGCCGCCACGCCAGCGGATCGGAGTCGGCGAACGGACCGCCCGTCGCCACACCGGCGTTGGCGACCACGATATCGACCTTCCCGAACCGCTCCTTCACCTCCCGCGCGACCCGGCTCATCGCCTCGTGGTCGGTGACATCGGCGTACCAGTGGGCGCTGTCGCTGTGCAGCCTTCCGGAGACCTCCTTGAGCGCCTCCTCCTCCAGGCCGACCAGCGCGACCTTCGCCCCGCGCGCGGACAGCTTGCGCGCCAGCAGCTCACCGACGCCGCGCGCCGCCCCCGTGACGACCGCGACCTGTCCTTCGAGGCTGACCCTGCTCATGCGCCCTCCTTGATCTGCGCCGGGGTGGACCCGTCCGCGTGCGCGTCCCCGGGCCCCGCGCCCGTGACGTATGTGGTGACGAGTTCCCGGATCCGGCCGGTCACCAGCTCGGGAGCCTCGATCGGGGTCATGTGGCCGATGCCGGGCAGCTCGGTGAGCCCGACGCACCGCGGCAACGCGTCGGCCAGCGCCCGGGCGTGCACCGGGGGCGTGAGCCGGTCGGACGCGCCCTGCACCACCGCGGTGGGCGCGTACAACTCCCGTACGCCGTGGTCGAGATCGAGCGCCGCGAGCACCGCGCTCCACGCGTGCCGTACGGCGCGCGGACAGGCGTGCACGATCCGCGCGCACGCCTCCACCCGGTGCGGGGCGGAACCGGCGCCCATGGTGGCGTACTTGAGGACGCTCCGCGCGACCGGCGTGACCGGCCCGAGGGGCGCGCGCGATCCGAGGACGCGCCCGGTGATCCAGGTGCGCACGCGCCCGGCCCGCAGCGGCACCACGCGCGCCTCCGCGACCAGCCGCGAACTGCCCGTGCTGCACAGCAGGACGGCGCCGGCGTGCTCCCGGAACCGGGGGCGCCCGGCCGCGGCCATGATCGTCATACCGCCCATGGAGTGGCCGGCGATCAGCGCCCTCTCCTCGCGCGCGAGCGTCGCCGCGAGCACCGCCTCCAGGTCGTCCGCCAGTGCGCCGGGCGTGCACGCGGGGCTGGCGGGGCTGCGCCCGTGCCCCCTCTGGTCGTAGGCGATCACCCGGTGATCGGCCGCCAGGTCCCGTATCTGGGCCGCCCAGAAGGCCGTCGAGCAGGTCCAGCCGTGGGAGAGGACGACCGGGGGCGCGTCCTCGGGGCCGTGCACCTCGACATGCAGCCGCGCGCCGTCGGCGGAGGCGACGGTGAGCGTGCGGGCGGGGACGGGCGGGGCGTACGGGCCCGAGGTGACGGCGCCGCGCGGGCCGGAGGCGACGGCGGCGCCGCGCGGGCCGGAGGTACGAGGGCTCACGCGCTCGCCCCGCTCCGCCGTCCGGCCGCGGCGGACTCGCCCGTGCCGCCCGGCACGGCCCGCTCCACCACCGGCCTGCGGACGACCTCGTACTCCGCCAGGTCCACCCGCCGGGTCGCGCGCCGGAACTCGGTCGTCGTACCGGGCCAGACGGTGGTGTTGCGGCCGTTCGCGTCCAGGTACCAGCTGGTGCAGCCGCCGGTGCTCCACACGGTCCGCCGCATACGCTCCTGGACCTGCTCGTTCCAGTCCTCCACGGCGCTGGGCCGGGGATCCAGGGCGGTGCGCCCGCCCAGGACGTCGAGCTGGCGCAGATAGTCGGCCATGTAGTTCAGCTGGGACTCGATCATGAGGATCATGGAAGAGTTCCCGAGGCCGGTGTTGGGCCCGATGATCGTCATCCAGTTCGGGAACCCCGCCGCCGTCGCGCCGCGCAGCCCCCGCATGCCGTCCTTCCAGGACTCGGCGAGCGTGCTGCCGTCCGCGCCGATCACGCGCTCGGCGATGGGCATGTCCGTGACGTGGAAGCCCGTACCGAAGATGATCGCGTCGACCTCGGCCTCGGTGCCGTCGGCCGCGACGACCGTCGAGCCGCGGATCTCGCGGAGCCCGCTGGCGACGACGTCCACATTGGGCCGGGCCAGCGCCGGGTAGTACGTGCTGGACAGCAGGATCCGCTTGCAGCCGATGCGGTAGTCCGGGGTCAGCTTGGCGCGCAGGGCGGGGTCCTTGACGGCGCGGGCCATGTTGCGCCGGGCGAGCTGCTCGACCAGGCCCAGTTCGTCCGGGTGCTTGGTGAACGCCTGCACCTGCAGCTCCCGGATGCCCCACAGCAGTCCGCGCCGGGCCTGGGCGGTGACCGGCAGCCTCCGGTGCAGCCACCGCTCGGCGCCGCTGATGGCGCGGTCGACGCGGGGCATCACCCACGGCGGGGTGCGCTGGAAGAGGGTGAGCCGGCCGACCTGCGGCTGGATGGCCGGCACGATCTGGATCGCTGAGGCGCCGGTGCCGACCATGGCGACCCGCTTGCCGCGCAGATCGTAGTCGTGGTCCCAGCGGGCGGAGTGGAACACCTTGCCCGGGAACGAGTCGAGCCCCGGGATCTCGGGGACCTTCGGGTCGGACAGCGGGCCGGTGGCGGAGACGACGACGTCCGCGGAGAGCGAGCCACGCGTGGTCTCGATGTTCCACCGCAGGTTCTCGTTGTCCCAGGTCATCAGCTTGACCTCGGAGTCGAGGCGGAGATGCGGGCGCAGGCCGAAGAGGTCGGTGACGTGCTCCAGGTAGGCGCGGATGTGGCGCTGCCCGGAGAAGGTGCGCGGCCAGTCGGGGTTGGGGGCGAAGGAGAAGGAGTAGAGGTGGGAGGGCACGTCGCAGGCGCACCCCGGGTAACTGTTGTCCCGCCACGTACCCCCGACGCTGTCGGCCCGCTCCAGGACGACGAAGTCGGTGATCCCTTCGCGGCGCAGCCGCACGGCGGCACCGAGGCCGCCGAACCCGGACCCGATCACCGCCACCCGTACATGCTCGTGCTCGGCCATCCCGAAGCCTCCACGCCTCACCTAGGAACTCTGCCAGTGAACACTGGCGCAATGGGACTGTAGAACAGCTCCGTACCGAGCGGTAGGGGGCGCGGGAAGGAAAGTTACCGGCGGTACGCCTTAGGCTGCGGGCGTGGCAGAGGACGCAGAACACCCGGAGGCACGCCCGGAGCCGGCCGACCCGCGCACGCGCCCGGGACCGGCGCGTCCCGGGACCCCGCGCGAGTACCGCATGGAGGAGCTGGCCCGGCTGGCCGGCATCACCGTGCGCACCCTGCGCTTCTACCGCGAGCGCAAGCTGCTCCCGCCACCCCGCCGCGAGGGCCGTATCGCCTGGTACGACGACCACCACCTGGCCCGGCTGCGCACCATCGCGGCCCTGCTGGAGCGCGGCCACACCCTGAACGGCATCGCGGAACTCGCCGAGGCGTTCGACCACGGCCGGGACGTCGCCGACCTGCTGGGCGTCGGCACCCCGACCGAGGAGGAGCCGGTCCGCCTCACCCCCGAGGAACTCGCCGCCCGCTTCGAGGGCGAGGTCACGCCGGAGAACCTCGCCGCCGCCATGGAACTGGGCTACCTCGGCACCGACGGCGACGAGATCGTCCACATCAGCCGGCGCCTGCTGGACGTCTCCTCCGAACTGGTCCGCGAGGGCATCCCGCTCGGCGCCGTCATGGCGGCCGGCGCCCGCGTCCGCGAGCACGCCGAGGCCCTCGCCGACCTCTTCGCCGACCTGGTCCTGCACCACGGCCCCGAGGACGACCTGCGACGCCTGCGCCCGCTGGCCCGCAGCGTCGTGGAAGCGGAACTCTCCCTGGCCCTCGACCGCCGGCTCAGCAAGCCGGAGTGAGGCAGGGGGGCGGGACGCCCGGTCGGCTCAGACGTCGTAGACGACGGTCACCGGGGCGTGGTCCGACCACCGCTCGGCGTGCGTGGCCGCGCGCTCCACGAACCCCTTGACCGCCTTGCCGGCGAGCCCGGACGTGGCCACGTGGTAGTCGATGCGCCATCCTGAATCGTTATCGAAGGCCCGTCCGCGGTACGACCACCAGGTGTAGGGGCCTTCGACGTCCGGGTGCAGGGCGCGGACGACGTCGACGTACCCGCCGTCGCCGGCGGCGAGGACCTGGCCGAGCCAGTCCCGTTCCTCGGGCAGGAAGCCGGAGTTCTTGCTGTTGCCGCGCCAGTTCTTGAGGTCGGCCTGCTGGTGGGCGATGTTCCAGTCGCCGCAGACCAGGACCTCGCGCCCGTCGGCGGCGGCCCGCTCGCGCAGCTCCTTCAGATGGACGAGGAACGCGTCCATGAAGCGGATCTTCTCGTCCTGCCGCTCGGTGCCGACCTCGCCGGAGGGCAGATAGAGGGAGGCGACGACGACGCCGGGCAGCTCGGCCTCGACATAGCGCCCGCTGCCGTCGAACTCGGCCGAGCCGAAGCCGACCCGGACCCGGTCGGGCTCGCGCCGCGTATAGAGGGAGACGCCCGCGCGGCCCTTGGCGGCGGCCGGGGCGTGCACGACGTGCCAGCCGTCGGGCTGCCGGACCTGCTCGGGCAGCTGGTGCGGCTCGGCGCGCACCTCCTGGAGGCAGACGACATCCGCGTCCGTCCCGGCGAGCCACTCCACGAAGCCCTTCTTCGCGGCGGCCCGCAGCCCGTTAACGTTCACCGAGGTCACAGTCAGCACCAGGGCACGATACCGGCACACTGGTCGGGGTCCGCAAAATCCGGGACCTCCGCCGATTGCATAGAAGTACGATACTCAGCATGAATATACGCCGTGTTCGTTTCGATCATCCTCACGCCGTGCAGCTCAACGACGAGGTCCAGGCCGAGTACCACCTGCGCTACGGCGACGGCGGCGACGCCACCGCGCTGGACGCCGCCGACTTCGAGCCGCCCCGGGGCGTGTACCTGATCGCGTACGACGAGCACGACCGCCCGGTGGCCACCGGCGGCTGGCGCCGCCAGGACAGCAACGGCGAGGGCAACGAGGACGGCGACGCCGAGCTCAAGCGCATGTACGTCGTCGACGCGATGCGCGGCCGGGGCCTGGCGCGGCTCATGCTCGCGGCCCTGGAGGAGGACGCCCGCACGGCCGGCCGGGTCCGCATGGTCCTGGAGACGGGCACCAAGCAGCCGGAGGCCATCGCCCTGTACACCTCCAGCGGCTACGCGCCGTGCACGAAGTTCGGCTACTACCGCGAGTACGAGGAGAGCCGCTGCTTCGCCAAGCCGCTCTAAGCCGGAGCCCGGCGAGGACGGCGGTCCGGGCCCTCACCGACGGCGCCGGCGGGGGCCGTCGCTCCGCATGGCGCACGCGATGTGATCCCTGTCACCATCCGGCGAGCGACCGCGCCCCGATGCGGCGGGGCGCTCGCGCCGCTCCTCCCGGAAATGACGAAGATCCCGTCCGATCGTGATGATCGGCGGGATCTTCGTTGTGCGTGGACCTGAGGGGATTTGAACCCCTGGCCCCCTCGATGCGAACGAGGTGCGCTACCGGACTGCGCCACAGGCCCTTGCAACGAGTGAAACTTTAGCATCCCGATCGGGGTGCTTGGAAATCCGCTCCGTGACTGGTCAGGACGGGGGTTGTCGAGCAGGTCCGGGGCGGGGGGTGCCGGAGGTGGCGGCGGGTGCCGGCGGGTCCGTGCCGAAAAGCGGCTCCCCGGCGGCGCCTTGTCGGGCGCGCGCCGGGGAGCCTGCGATCCGGTGCTACTCGTTGGCCGCGCGCGGACGCTCGCCCTCTTCGTACTGATCGAAGAGGGGCGTGCGTCCCCGCTCGCGTGCCCGGCGCGCGGAAGCCGCGCGGCGTGCGTCGCTGCGGCCGTCCGCCGGCTTGTCCTCGGACGCCGGTACGGGCTCGCCCGCCTCGCCTTCCGGCGCGTGCCCCGCCTCCTGCTCCGGCACGACCGCGCTGGAGCGCGCCGAGCTCCAGGTGTCCGGTGCCCCGAGATCCACATCGGAGGTGGCGCGCGGAGCGACGGGCGCGGTCACGTAGGTCGGCAACGGCACCGGGACCGGATCCCAGCTGTCCCCGTGCCCGGGCCGCCGCTGCCGCTCCCGCTGCTGGTCGACCCACTCGGCGTGGTCGGTCTGCTCGACGAGCGCACGCCGGTCGGCGGCGAGCGCGGAGAGGCCGGTCTCGGAGTCCACGCCCCGTCCCTCGTCCGCCTCGTCCGCGGCGAGGCCCTCGTCGAGGGGGGCACGCCGGCGCGGCTGGCGTTCGCGCAGACGCTGGGCGGCGACCTCGGCCCGCCGGCGGTCCATCTGGTAGGCGAAGCGCCGCCGCTCCTGCGTACGCAGGTAGGCGATGTATCCGCTGAGCATCGCGGCCGGCACGCCGGGCACCCAGAGGAAGGCCAGCCCGCCGACGGCGGCGACGATCGCGCCGAGCGTGAAGCCGAGGAAGAGCATCACGGTGGTACGCCGACGGCGCGCGAGCACCTTCGAGCGTCGGGCGCGCGCCGCGGCGGCCTGGGCCGAGGGATCGCGCCGCGCGCTCGGTTCACGCCGCTGGGCGGGCGCGGGGCCGGACGCGTGCACGGGTTCGGGGCCGGACGCGGGGGCCGGCGGGGCGCCCTCGTCACGTGCTGGTTCCGCGGTACGAGGTGTCTCGGGTTCGGCCTCCGCGGTGACCTGACGGCGGGTCGGAGGCATGGCGAAGGCCCGGACGTCCACCGAGTCGGTGACGGCGTCCGGATCACTGCCCGGCTCCCCCTCCTGGGCGGAGCGTGCCCGCAGGTCCCTGGCGTATCGGCGCTCCATGCCCGCCCGTCCGGAAAGCAGCCGGATGGCGGTGCTGAAGCGTTCCGTCGGACGGGCCTCGTTCAGCTCGTCCTGCCTACGGAGCCACATCGGCACCAAGTAGGCGGCCCAGGCCCCGACAATGACTGCGTAGATGAGGCCGCTGCTGCTCACGTCTCACACGGTAGAGGGGTTTGCACGAGGCCATCCGCCAATTGGGCCGGTGTGTCGCACGATCTGGCTGATATTTCCAGCATTTTTTGCGACCGATGCGATCGCGGGAGCACTCCGGTCGCGAATTTCAGTGCCCGGAGACGGTCAGCGGCCGATCAATTTCGAACATGTATTCAATTCAGGGACGCTCGGCGGGATTCCCCGGCGCGTTCCGCGGATTCCGCCCCGCCTCCGGTGCCCCCGACGCGCCCCCGGGGCCGGCCGGCCGCTCGGCGCGCTGGTCCCCCCGGGGATGTGCCCGCCGCCACCGCGCGAGCAGCCCGTCGGGCACCTCTTCCGCCGTGAGCGCGTAGACGAGGTGGTCCCGCCAGGCGCCGTCGATGTGCAGATAACGCGGCCGGAGCCCCTCCTCGCGGAATCCGAGTTTCTCCACGACCCGGCGGCTGGGCCGGTTCTCGGGGCGAATGCAGACCTCGATGCGGTGCAGGCCGACGGTGCGGAAACAGTGGTCCACCACGAGCGCGACGGCCGTCGGCATCACGCCGCGTCCGGCCACGGACTCGTCCACCCAGTAGCCGACATGTCCCGAGCACATCGATCCCCAGGTGATCCCGGCGACCGTCAACTGCCCGACCAGCCGTCCCTGGTACTCGATGACGAAGGGCAGCATCCGGCCCGCGCCCGCCTCGGACCGCAGATGCCGGACCATCTGCCGGTAGGTCGGCCGGTGCGCGATCGGGCCGCTCGGCGTGGGCGGCGGGATCGTCGCCTCCCAGGGGCGCAGCCAGTCGCGGTTGCGCCGGTTCACCTCGCGCCAGGCCCGCTGGTCGCGCAGCTTTATCGGCCGGAGGACGACATCGCCGTCCGCCAGCACGACGGGCCAGGAAGGGCTGTTCAGCTCGCACCCCCACTGCCGGGTCTGGGGTGGTCACCGCCGCGGATCTGGTCGACGGCGTGGATCAGCAGGGGCTCCAGCACGGCGAGGCCGTCCCGCACCCCGCCGGTCGACCCGGGCAGGTTCACGATCAGCGTGCCCCCGCCCACCCCCGCGAGGCCCCGGGACAGCGCGGCGGTCGGCACCTTCTCCCGCCCGTACGCCCGGATCGCCTCGGCGATGCCCGGCACCTCGTGGTCGATCACCGCGCGGGTCGCCTCGGGGGTGCGGTCCGTGGGCGAGACACCGGTGCCGCCGGTGGTCACGACGACGTCGTACGCCGCCTCCACCGCCGTCCGCAGCGCCGCCTCCACCGGGTCACCGTCCGGCACCACCCACGGCCCGTCCACGGCGAACCCGAGGCCCTCCAGGCCCTTGACGATCAGCGGGCCGCCCCTGTCCTCGTAGACACCGGCGGCGGCCCGGTTGGAGGCGGTGACGACCAGCGCGGCGTACGGCGCCGTCAGAGCGCCCCCGAGGATGCCGTCCGACGTCATGACCGACTCCAGTCGCCCGACTTGCCGCCCGTCTTCTCCTCCACCCGTACGTCCGTGATGACCGCTCCCTTGTCGACCGCCTTGACCATGTCGATCACGGTGAGCGCGGCGACCGTCACCGCGGTGAGGGCCTCCATCTCGACGCCCGTGCGGTCCGTCGTCTTCACGGTGGCCAGGATCTCCACGGCGTCGTCCGCTACCGACAGATCCAGTTTCACACCGGACACCGACAACGGGTGGCACAGCGGGATCAGATCCGGGGTGCGTTTGGCGCCCATGATCCCGGCGATGCGCGCGGTGGCCAGGGCGTCGCCCTTGGGCACCCCCTCACCGCGCAGCAGCTCGACCACGCGGGGTGACACGAGGACCCGGCCGCTGGCACGGGCGGTGCGCGCGGTCGCGTCCTTTCCGGATACGTCGACCATGCGGGCCGCGCCCGCCTCGTCGATGTGGGTCAGCCGTTCCTGCGTACTCATGGTGTGTGGCGCTCCCGGTCCGGGCCCGGCGCGGTGCGGAGTGCGGGCCTGCTGTGCGCGACACGGTACCGCCAAGCGGGCAGGCGCAGCGGACGAGGATCATCCAGCGGACGGGCACGCGCGCGGGCGCCGTCAGCCGAGGAGCACGACCTCGATCTCGCTGCCGGGCTCGACGGACTCGGTGTCCTCGGGGACGACGATCAGCGCGTCGGCCTGCGCGAGTGCGGCGATCAGGTGGGAACCCGCGCCGCCCACCGGCGTCACCTCGCCGTCGGTGTAGGCGCCGCGCAGGAACTGGCGGCGCCCCTTGGGCGAGCTGAGCGCCGCGTCCGCCTTCAGGACGGCCCGCGCGCGGGGCCGGTGCAGGTCCGTGACGCCCAGCAGGGCGCGGATGGCGGGGCGGACGAACAGTTCGAAGGAGACGTACGACGACACCGGGTTGCCGGGCAGGGCCAGCAGCGGTGTGTGGTCGGGACCGATGGCACCGAAGCCCTGGGGCTTGCCGGGCTGCATGGCGAGCTTGCGGAACTCGACACCGCTGCCCGCCTCGTCCTCGTCGCCGACGTGCGCGAGCGCCTCCTTGACGACGTCGTACGCGCCGACGCTCACCCCGCCCGTGGTCACCAGCAGGTCCGCGCGGATCAGCTGGTCCTCGATGGTGGAGCGGAGGGTCTCCACGTCGTCGGCGACGGCGCCCACCCGGTAGGCGATGGCACCCGCGTCCCGCGCGGCGGCGGTCAGGGCGAAGCTGTTGGAGTCGTAGATCTGGCCGGCGGCCAGCTCCTCGCCGGGCTGGACGAGTTCGCTGCCGGTGGACAGGACGACCACGCGCGGGCGCGGGCGCACCCGGACCGTGCCGCGGCCGATCGCGGCGAGCAGCGCGAGCTGCGGGGGCCCGAGCACCGTCCCCGCCTCCAGGGCCAGGTCGCCGGCCCGCACGTCGCTGCCCTTGGCCCGCACGTGCGCGCGTGCCTCGGCCGGGCGGTACACCTGCACATGCCCTTCGGCGCCCTCGGGAGCCAGGCTGCGCGCCCGCATACCGCTGACCGGGCCCTCGCCGAGCCCTCCGTCGGTCCACTCGACGGGGACGACGGCCTCGGCGCCGGGCGGCAGCGGCGCACCGGTCATGATCCGCGCGGCCTGTCCGGGGCCGACCCGCACCGGATCGGCCGCGCCCGCCGCGACGTCCCCGACGACCTCAAGGGCCGCCGGGAATTCCTCGCTGGCGCCGGCCACGTCCGCGACCCGTACCGCGTACCCGTCCATGGAGCTGTTGTCGAACGGCGGCAGGGACACCGGCACCGTG
This sequence comes from Streptomyces sp. NPDC015171, assembly GCF_043079545.1. Lineage (NCBI taxonomy): Bacteria > Bacillati > Actinomycetota > Actinomycetes > Kitasatosporales > Streptomycetaceae > Streptomyces > Streptomyces sp. NPDC015171. The sequence continues at coordinate 358,558 of NZ_JBIBUO010000005.1, read as the reverse complement.
ACGTCGTCGACCAGGACGCAGCCCTGGGCGTCGAGCAGTTGCAGCTCGATGGGTTCGAGGGGGCGGACGGTCTGGAGGATGTCCTCAAGATGCTCGTCCACCGACCACAGGTCGTCCGGGCCTGCGGGGCGGGTCGCGGCGCTGCTCAAGATTGCTGCATCTCCTCGGCTACGTAACTGCGAAGCCAGGTCCGGAAGTCCGGTCCCAGATCTTCACGTTCGCACGCGAGTCTGACAATGGCACGCAGATAGTCGCCACGGTCTCCGGTGTCATAGCGGCGGCCCTTGAAGACGACGCCGTGCACGGGGCCGCCGACCTTCTCGTCCTGCGCGAGCTGCTGGAGGGCGTCGGTCAGCTGGATCTCGCCGCCGCGGCCCGGCTCGGTCTTGCGCAGTATGTCGAAGATGTGCGGGTCGAGGACATAGCGGCCGATGACGGCGTAGTTCGACGGGGCGTCCACCGGGTCCGGCTTCTCCACCAGTCCGGTCACCTTCACGACGTCGCCGTCGGCGGTGGCCTCCACGGCCGCGCAGCCGTAGAGGTGGATCTGCTCGGGCGCGACCTCCATGAGCGCGATCACGCTGCCGCCGTGCTGCTCCCGGACCTCGATCATGCGCTGGAGCAGCGGGTCCCGCGGGTCGATCAGGTCGTCGCCGAGCAGGACGGCGAAGGGCTCGTGACCGACGTGCGGGGCGGCGCAGAGCACGGCGTGGCCGAGACCTCTGGGGTCGCCCTGGCGCACGTAGTGCATGGTGGCCAGGTCGCTGGACTCCTGCACCTTCGCGAGCCGGCCCGCGTCGCCCTTCTTCTGAAGAGCGGACTCCAGCTCGTAGTTGCGGTCGAAGTGGTCCTCGAGAGGGCGCTTGTTGCGTCCGGTGATCATGAGGACGTCGTCGAGCCCCGCCGACACGGCCTCCTCGACCACGTACTGGATCGCCGGCTTGTCGACGACCGGCAACATCTCCTTGGGAGTGGCTTTGGTCGCCGGCAGGAACCGGGTGCCGAGGCCGGCTGCGGGAATGACAGCCTTGCTGATCGTGGGGTGGGACTGAGTCATGCCCGCAACCATATCCGGTGCCTTTGCGGGGATTCTGTGGCTCCGGCTGCTTGACGCTCATATGACATGCATTAAGAAGGGTGCGAGGACGACCGGTGGAACACGTCGGACCCAGGGGTGACCCTGACAAGCGCACATTGCGGCGAGGCTTCCTCTCGGTGAGGAACAGGTTGACGGCGGATGACGTCCGCGAGGCGGGCCGCGCGCTGGCGGAACGCGCCCTGGAACTGCCCGAGCTGGCCGGCGGGCGCACGGTGGCGGCGTACGTCTCCGTCGGGACCGAGCCCGACACGCTCGCGCTGCTGGACGCCCTGCGCGCGCGAGGGGTGCGCGTCCTGCTCCCCGCGCTGCTGCCCGACAACGATCTGGACTGGGGCGAGTACGCCGGCCCGGACTCCCTGGTGCTGACGCGGCACAGCGGGAAGATGACGCTTTTCGAGCCCTCCGGCACGCGTCTCGGCCCGGACGCCGTGACGGCGGCGGACGTCGTGCTGCTGCCCGGACTCGCGGTGGACGCGCACGGGATGCGCCTGGGGCGCGGCGGAGGCTCGTACGACCGCGTGCTGGCCCGTCTGGAGCGCGCGGGCGCCCGCCCCCGGCTCGTCGTGCTGCTCTACGACACGGAGGTCGTCGCGCACGTCCCGGCGGAGCCGCACGACAGGCCGGTGCACGCGGTGGTGACGCCCTCGGGCGTGCGCCGCTTCGCGCACCCCTGACCGAATGCCCGGCCGCCCGTCGGCCCGGGCCCGCAGCCGAAACGGCCCTCCACGCACGCGTGGAGGGCCGTTTCGGCATGTGCCGTCAGCGGATCACGGCTTGAGGACGAGGGTGTCGCTCGTGCTCTTGTCGACCGCCTTGCCCGTGAACGACCAGGGCAGCAACTCGCCCTTGGCCCACTTGCCGGTCTGGTCGGTGTAGTGGGCGCTGAAGGCGTGCCCGGAGGCGCCGGTCAGGTTGATCCACTTGGACTTGTCGAGGTCGGCGAGGTTGACGACCATCCGCATGGACGGCACCCAGAGCACGTTGTAGCCGCCGGCGGCGTTCCAGCCGCTCGCGTTCACCGTGGCCTCGCCGCCGCTGAGCTTCCAGGGGCCGCGGTTCAGGATGTACTGGACGGCCTTGGGGCCCTCGGTGCCGAGCGTCTGGTTCTTGAGGAACAGCCGGTGCAGCCGGCCCCAGCTCCAGGTGTCGATGTCCTTGCCGAGCTTGGCGGTCAGCTCCCAGCGGGCGTCGATCATGGCGCGGCGGAAGAGCTGGTCGCGGTTCTCGGCGGCCGGCCGGGTGCCGGACTTGGGGGTCTTCCACCAGTCGCTGTCCGGCTTGTCCATCAGGGTGCGCACGACCTCGAACCAGCGGTCGCCGCCGTCCGGCTGGGCCTGCTCGGGGTCGCGCTGGCCGCACTCGCGCACCTTGGTGTCGTCGTCCACCGGGCCGGTGCTGTCGATCTTGTCGACCCACAGGCACTGCCCCTTGACGCGCAGCTCCTTGGGGAGCTTGTTGCCGAAGGCGAGCTTGAGGATGTTGCGCCAGACGGCGTTGAAGTACGCGGCGGCGGCGGAGTCCGCCTCCTGCGTGTAGTCCCAGCCCTCCAGGAGCTTCTGCGCCTGGCGGACGTCCGGGTCGTCGAGGTTGATCTTCAGCAGCTTGGGCACCAGGAGCTTGGCGATCTCGCTGCTGTTGTCCAGTTGCATCTGCCGCATGTCGTCGGTGGAGACCTTGCCGCCGCCCTTGATCTTGGACTCGATCAGGTCGGTGATGCGCTGGCTGCGGGTGCCGTAGCCCCAGTCGGCGGTCAGTGTGTACGGGTACTTGTCCTGGTCGACCACCTCCTGGTTGGCGGTGACGATGTAGCCGCGCGCGGGGTCGTACTCGGAGGGCAGCTCGTCCGGCTTGATGAAGCCCGTCCAGCGGTACTTCGACTCCCAGCCCGGCACCGGCACGGACCCGTCGTCCTTGGCGGAGCGCGTGGGGATCTTGCCGGGCAGCGTGTAGCCGATGTGGTTGTCCGTGCTGGCGTAGACGAGGTTCTGCGAGGGCACGTCGAACAGGGCAGCCGCCGCGCGGAAGTCGCTCCAGTCGGCCGCCTTGTCGAGGGCGAACACGGCGTCCATGGAGGTGCCCGGGTCGAGCGCGGTCCACCGCAGGGCGATGCCGTAGCCGTCGCCCCGGTCGGGCGCCGCGGAGTTCACGGTGGCCTTCTTGCCGACCTGGACGAGTTCGTCGTCACGGTCGGACAGCAGGGGCATGCCGTCCTGGGTCTGGCGGACGACGATCGACTTGGACTCGCCGCCGGCGACCTTGATGGTCTCCTCGCGGGTCTTGAAGGGCCGGACCTTGCCGTCGTACAGGTAGCCGTTCGCGCTGACCTTCTCCAGGTAGAGGTCGGTGACGTCGACCCCGGAGTTGGTCATGCCCCAGGCGATCTTGCCGTTGTGGCCGATGATCACACCGGGCATGCCGGCAAACGTGTAACCGCTGACGTCGTACTGGCACTTGCCGGAGACGGTCCGGCAGTGCAGGCCCATCTGGTACCAGACGGAGGGCAGGGACGGCGACAGGTGCGGGTCGTTGGCGAGCAGGGGCTTGCCGGTGATGGTGTTCTTCCCGGCGACCACCCACGAGTTGGAGCCGATGCCCTGGCCGTTCACTCCGACGGCGGTGGGCAGACCGTCCAGGACGCGGTAGAGGCCCCCCAGCTGGCCCGTGAGGGCCGAACCCGAGCCGGCCGACGCGGAGGAGCCGGTCGTGCCCGTCGTGCCCTGAGAGGAGCCGGAGGAGCCTGTCGTGCCCGTCGTGCCGGTAGTGCCCTGCGAGGAGCCGGAGGAGCCGGTCGTGCCCGTCGTGCCGGTAGTGCCCTGCGAGGAGCCGGAGGAGCCGCCCTGCCCGAAGGCCTTGGTCAGCTCGTCGTACTGGCCTTCCTGGACGATCGGCTTGTTGCGGTCGGCCGGGTACGCCGGGTACAGGTCCTGGATCTGCTGCGGGCCGAGGCGGCTGGTCATCAGGGCGCGGTCGATCTCGTCCTGCATGTTGCCGCGCAGGTCCCAGGCCATCGCCTTCAGCCAGGCGACGGAGTCGGCCGGCGTCCACTTCTCGGGCTTGTAGTCGTTGGTGAAGCCCAGGGCGGCGTACTCCAGGGAGATGTCCTTGCCGTCCTTGCCCTGGAGATAGGCGTTGACCCCCTTGGCGTAGGCCTGGAGGTACTTCTTCGTGGCGGGAGACAGCTTCTCGGCGTACTCCCGCTGCGCGATCCGGTCCCAGCCGAGGGTGCGCAGGAACTCGTCGTTCTTGACCTGGCCCTTGCCGAACATCTCGGACAGGCGCCCGGAGGTCATGTGCCGGCGCACGTCCATCTCGTAGAACCGGTCCTGCGCCTGGACGAAGCCCTGCGCCATGAACAGGTCCTCGTCCGAGGAGGCGTAGATCTGCGGGATGCCGTTGCCGTCCCGCTTGACGTCGACCGGCCCGGAGAGGCCGTCGAGCTTGATCGAACCGGTGGTCTGCGGGAAGGAGGCGCGGACGGTGCTGATCGACCAGTACGCCCCGTAGGCAACGCCTCCGATGATGGCCAGAACCAGTACGAGCACGACCAGACGGGCTTTGCGCCCCTTCTTCCTGCCGGACTTGCCAGGCTTGTCACCCGATGTGGCGGTGGTGTTGGGGGGCATCGCTGTCCTTGCTGTCCTAACGCGAGCGGCAGGTCGGGCTGTGACTTTGAATGAGCGCTGGAGCAACCATAGGCGCAGGGTCCTGTGCCGCTTGACGCGGAGTCGGGAACCAGCACGCACGAGCGTTCGATCTTGCCTCGCCGAACGTCAAGAAAGCGTCAAGAGTTAGGTAAGGTAACGAAGTAACCGGAGTTCTTACAGAGGAGGCGCCCGCTGACCGTCCACCACCTCAACCAGCTCCTGCTCGTCTGCTCCCTCGTCCTGCTCGTCGCCGTCGCGGCCGTCCGGATCTCCTCACGCAGCGGGCTCCCTAGCCTGCTCGTCTACCTGGGGATCGGCGTCCTCATGGGCCAGGACGGCATCGGGAACATCCACTTCAACAGCGCCGAAGTGACCCAGGTCATGGGATACGCGGCCCTGGTCGTGATCCTCGCCGAGGGCGGCCTCGGCACGAAGTGGAAGGAGGTCAGGCCGGTCCTCTCCTCCGCCTCCGTGCTGGCGACCGCGGGCGTCGCGGTCAGCGTGGGGGTGACCGCGGCGGGCGCGCACTACCTGGTCGGGCTGGAATGGCGGCAGGCGCTCATCATCGGGGCGGTGGTCTCGTCGACGGACGCGGCGGCGGTCTTCTCGGTGCTGCGCAGAATTCCCCTCCCCGCGCGCGTGACCGGCACGCTGGAGGCGGAGTCCGGCTTCAACGACGCCCCGGTGGTCATCCTGGTCGTCGCCTTCTCCACGGCAGGCCCGGTGGACCACTGGTACGTCCTGCTCGGCGAGATAGCCCTGGAGCTGGCCATCGGCGCGGCCATGGGGCTCGCGGTCGGCTGGTTCGGCTCCTGGGGGCTCAGGCACGTGGCCCTGCCGGCGTCCGGCCTCTACCCGATCGCCGTCCTGGCGATCGCCGTCACCGCGTACGCCGCCGGCGCCCTGGGGCACGGCAGCGGCTTCCTCGCCGTCTACCTGGCCTCCATGGTCCTGGGCAACGCGAGACTTCCCCACTGGCCCGCCACCCGCGGCTTCGCCGAGGGGCTCGGCTGGATCGCCCAGATCGGCATGTTCGTCGTGCTCGGCCTGCTGGTCACCCCGCACGAGCTGGGCGACGACGTCTGGCCGGCCCTGGTCATCGGGCTGGTGCTGACCATGGTGGCCCGGCCGCTGAGCGTGGTGCTCAGCCTGGCGCCGTTCCGGGTGCCGTGGCGGGAGCAGGCCCTGATGTCGTGGGCGGGGCTGCGCGGCGCCGTGCCCATCATCCTGGCGACCATCCCGATGGTGAACGGCGTCGACGCGAGCCGCCGCATCTTCAACATCGTCTTCGTCCTGGTCGTCGTCTACACCCTGATCCAGGGGCCGACCCTGCCCTGGCTCGCGCGCGTCCTGCGGCTCGGCGAGCAGGGAGAGGCCTCCGACCTCGGCATCGAGTCGGCGCCCCTGGAGCGGCTGCGCGGACACCTGCTGTCCGTCACCATCCCCGAGGGGTCGCGGATGCACGGCGTCGAGGTCGGCGAGCTGCGGCTGCCGCCGGGTGCGGCCGTCACCCTGGTCGTGCGCGAGGGGAAGTCGTTCGTCCCGGGGCCCACGACCGTGCTGCGGCGAGGCGACGAACTGCTCGTCGTGGCCACCGACCCGGTCCGTGACGCGGCGGAGCGGCGGCTGCGCGCGGTCGCCCACGGCGGCAAGCTGGCGGGCTGGCTGGGCACCGACGGGGCGGGCGCCGGGCGGTGAGCGCCGGCGGCGCGGGCCCCGGCGGACGGGCGCCCGGGGCGGCACCGCGCGCGTGAGCGGGGAACACGCGCGGTACGGCGGCATTTCGCACTGTTCGCACCCTCGCCAATCACAGGCGAACAGGCCCCGCGGTGCTCCTTTTCACAGGTGCACAAGGTTTCGCCCCCTGTAGTATGAAGGCACCCTGATCGAACCAACTCTGCCTGATGCAGAGCTGGCGCGACCGTATGGCGGCCGGAAAGTCCTGTGTAGCGACCCCGGTATCTACCGCAGTTCTGCGCAAGAGGACAGCTCTCGGCGCCCCGCACGGGCGCGCTACCAGGTGGAAGAAAGGCATGGGCCGTGGCGCCCACGGTCACCACCGAGTCGGCGGAGAACCCGCCGGCGACGTCCCGCCCCGGATACGGACAGCTGCTGCGCACCCGCGGCGCCTGGACGTTCCTGCTCCCCGGCTTCGCGGCACGCCAGCCGTTCGCGATGCTCACCCTCTCCATCGTGCTGCTCGTCCAGCACACCACGGGCTCCTACGGCGCAGCGGGCGCCGTCGCCGCCGCCACCGGTGTCTCCATGGCGCTGTTCGCGCCCTACAGCGGCCGCCTCGCCGACCGCCACGGCCAGCGCGCCGTGCTGGTTCCCGGCGTGCTGCTGCACACGGTCGCCAGCCTGTCGCTGACGGCGCTCGCCCTGGCGCACGCCCCGCTGTGGGCGCTGTTCCTCGCGGCCGTCCCGACCGGCGCCTCGGTGCCGCAGGTCGGCCCGATGGTGCGGGCCCGCTGGGGTGTGAAGCTGCAGGGCTCGCCCCTGATGACCACGGCGGCGGCGTTCGAGTCGGTCACGGACGAGCTGACCTTCGTCTTCGGCCCGCTGCTCGCGACCGCTCTGTGCACCACCGTGACCCCGGCGGCCGGCCTGGTCACGGAGGCCGCGCTGACCCTCGTCGGCGGTCTGCTGTTCGCCGCGCAGAAGGGCACCCAGCCGCCGGTGACCGCCGGGAGCGGCCACGCGCGCGTGGAGCACGCGTCCGCCCTGCGCATCCCGGGCGTGCGGGTGCTGATCGTGACCTTCCTTGGCATCGGTTCGGTCTTCGGCGGCATGCAGGTGTCGCTGGCGGCCTTCACGGAGTCGATCGGCGAGCCCGGTCTGAACGGCGTCCTGTACGGCACCTTCGCCGCCGGAAACATGCTGTCCGGCATCGTCTGCGGCGCGATCGTCTGGAAGGTGGCTCCGCACAGGCGCCTGGTGGCCGGCTACACGGCCCTCGCGCTCGCGGCGTCCGCCCTGTGGACGGCCCACTCGGTTCTGCTGCTGGCCGCGCTCGGCCTGCTGGTCGGCATGTGCATCGCGCCGGCGCTGATCACGGGCTACACGCTGGTCGAGGGCCTGGTCCCGGCCGGCGCCCGCACCGAGGCGTTCACCTGGCTCACCGGCGCGGTCGCGCTCGGCCAGGCCGCCGCCGTCACGATCGCGGGCCAGCTGGAGGACCGGCTGTGGGGCGGCGCCGGATTCCTGGTGCCCATGGCCGGCACCGTGCTCGCGCTGGCCACCCTGGTGGCCCTGCGTTCGCGGCTGCTCCCGCCCCAGCGGAACCGCACGGTCGCGCGTGGCGTCGGTCACCGCGTCCCGGTGACGGTGGACTGATCCCCGGGAATACGTCACTATGGATCGTCGTTAGCACTCATTGAGTGAGAGTGCCAGGAGGAAGACAGTGCCGACCTACCAGTACCAGTGCACCGAATGCGGCGAGGGCCTCGAGGCGGTGCAGAAGTTCACCGACGACGCTCTGACCGAGTGCCCCAACTGCAAGGGCCGCCTGAAGAAGGTGTTCTCCGCGGTCGGCATCGTTTTCAAGGGCTCGGGGTTCTACCGCAACGACTCCCGCGGCTCCTCGTCGAGCAGCTCCCCGGCGTCGAAGCCGTCCGGCTCGTCGTCGGCCGGCTCGTCGACGAGTTCGTCGTCCGGCTCGTCCGCCGACTCGAAGACGTCCTCGTCGGCGTCCTCGTCCTCGGCGAGCTCCGCCAGCACCTCCGCCGCCTGAGACCTCTCACCCGGACCCTGCCGTCGTACGACGGCGGGGTCCTCGGCGTTCTCCGGCGCCCCCTCGTCCCGCGCTTTCGCGGCCCGCTAGGGTGCTGGTCATGGCGAACGCAGAGATCGGCGTAATCGGCGGCTCGGGTTTCTACTCCTTCCTCGACGACGTGACCGAGGTCCAGGTGGACACCCCCTACGGGGCGCCCAGCGACTCCCTCTTCCTCGGCGAGATCGCCGGCCGTCGGGTCGCTTTCCTGCCCCGGCACGGCCGTGGCCATCATCTGCCGCCGCACCGCATCAACTACCGCGCCAACCTGTGGGCCCTGCGCTCGGTCGGAGTCCGGCAGGTGCTCGGCCCGTGCGCGGTGGGCGGGCTGCGCCCCGAGTACGGCCCGGGCACACTGCTCGTGCCGGACCAGTTCGCGGACCGTACGAAGTCCAGGACGCAGACATACTTCGACGGGCTGCCGCTGCCCGACGGCACCGTGCCGAACGTCGTGCACGTGTCCATGGCCGACCCCTACTGCCCCACCGGGCGGGCCGCCGCGCTGAAGGCGGCCCGCGGACGGGACTGGGAGCCGGTGGACGGCGGCACGCTGGCCGTGGTCGAGGGGCCCCGCTTCTCGACGCGCGCCGAATCGCTGTGGCACCAGGCGCAGGGCTGGTCGGTGGTGGGCATGACGGGCCACCCCGAGGCGGCCCTCGCCCGGGAGCTGGAGCTCTGCTACACCTCCCTGACCCTGGTCACCGATCTCGACGCGGGCGCCGAAACCGGGGAGGGCGTCTCCCACGAAGAGGTGCTGCGGGTGTTCGCGGCCAATGTGGACCGGCTGCGGGGCGTGCTGTTCGACGCGGTGGCGGCGCTGCCGGAGACCGGGGCGCGGGACTGCCTGTGCGTGAACGCGCTCGGCGGGATGGACCCGGGCTTCGAGCTGCCGTAGTGCGGTAGCGCGGCGGGAGCCGAGCGGGAGTGCCGTGATACGGGACTGCCGTAGTTCGGGACCGCCGTAGTACGGGAGCGTGGGGGTGCGGCAGCGCGGCGGGAGCCGAGCGGGAGAGGTGGGCGGAACTCCTCGTTCGGGTGGGCGAGTTATCCACAAGCCGTCCGTCGTCCACCGGCCCCGGCGGGATCCGGCGCGAGACGTCATCGTGGCATCGCAAGCCGAATTCCTCGTCGCAGGCGGTGATTCCCATGCCTTCGTCCTCGTCGACCCCGACGCCCTCCTCACCCTCCCCCCTCCCCCGGCCCGCGTTCCCTCCTCCCCTCCGGCGTCCGCGCCCGCTGGGCACGGACGCGCCCCCGACCTGCGAGGTGCCCGCGTTCGATCCCGTGCGGGTGCGCGGCGGGCGGTATCGACTGCACCGGCTCTCACGGCACCGCAGGCGGGCCGTCGCGGCCGGCCTCGCGGTCACGGCGGCGGCGCTCGTGGCCGCGGGGCCCCGGACCGGGACGGAACCGCACGGCCCGGGGCACGGCCGTGGGCACCGGATCGCGGAACCCGTACGACGGCCCGCGGCGGTGCACAGGGTGACGGCACCGGTGCGTATCGCCGACGCCGCCACGGTGCGGCTCCTGCGGCCCGGTGACCGTGTCGACGTCATCGCGGCCGAGGACCCGTCGGCCGGCGGCGGCGCACGGGTGCTCGCGCGCGGTGTGCGGGTGACGAAGGTCCCGGAGCCGCTGGACGGGGCTGCCGAGGGGGGCGCGCTGGTCGTGCTGTCGGTGCCGCGGACCACGGCGGCACGGCTGGTCGGCGCGAGCGCCACCGCACGCCTGGCGGTGACGCTGTGCTGAACCGATGCGTGCGAGGTCTTGGCGACTCGCTGTCAAGTCCCTCGATCGAGGGAAAGAATTGGACACAATGGCCGCACCGTGCCGTAGGTTGCGGAGCGTTTCGTTCCACACCCTGTGCATGCGAGGAGAGTTCCCGAGGTGAGCGCGAAGAAGGACCCGAGCGTCTGGCAGGGCTTCAAGGCCTTCCTGATGCGCGGCAACGTCATCGATCTTGCGGTCGCGGTAGTCATCGGCGCGGCCTTCACCAACATCGTCAACTCGGTGGTGAAGGGGATCATCAACCCGCTGGTCGGGGCGATCGGCACGCAGAACCTCGACAACTACAGCTCCTGCCTGAAGGACCCGTGCGAGGTGGCCTCGGACGGCACGGTCAAGAGCGGCGTGCCGATCCTGTGGGGCTCCGTCCTGGGCGCCACGCTCACCTTCGTGATCACCGCGGCGGTGGTGTACTTCCTGATGGTCCTGCCGATGTCGAAGTACCTGGCCCGGCAGGCGGCCCGGAAGGAAGCGCAGGAGAGCACCAAGGAAGTCATGGAAGTGAGCGAGCTGGAGGTGCTCAAGGAGATCCGCGACGCGTTGGTCGCGCAGCGCGGCTCCGGACCCGGGTCCGGACCCGGACTCGACAAGCGCTAGCGGCGCTGTCGCGGGCGGCTCAGAGGTGGTGGGGCGGCTTCTCGTCGAGGAAGCGCTTCAGGTCCGCGGCGCTGTCGCGGTCCGAGCGCTCGCCCCAGCCGCGATCGGTGTCGTCCGAGGACTGCTGGTCCAGCGGGTCGTCGAAGACCAGCGCGGGCTTCGGGTCGCGCGGCTCGGGTGCGGGGGCGGTGCTCATGCCACCAGGGTACGGCTCCCACTGGAGCGGCCCGGCCGGGCGCTCGCCCGTCGCACCGGCCGCCACACGGCATCCGGTCGTCCCCCGGCGTGCGACCGTCGCACGCCGTCCGGCCGTCGCACAGCGTCCGGTCGTCCCACGCCGTCCGGTCGTCGCGCGGCGTGCCCCGCGCTCCTCCGCCCGAACGGAGGAAGCCCCGGCTGACCTGCGGATTTCGCAGGGCGTTGATCCCCTCCCCCCTTGTGAATCCACTCACAAGATTTTGCGGCGGTTTTCTGCTGTGCTGGGACCCATGACGTCGAGTTCCGCTCCGGCGCCCGCTTCCCCGGGCGCACCACAGCCTTCCGGCCCCCTGCGACGCCTCACCGCGCGCGGGCGCGACGAGACGCACCGCGTCGCGTCCTCCCTGGAGCTCTTCTTCGACCTGTGCTTCGTCGTGGCGGTCGCGCAGGCGGGCGTGCAACTGGTGCACGCCGTCGCGGAGGGGCACGTGGGCGAGGGCATCCTCAACTACGCGATGGCGTTCTTCGCCATCTGGTGGGCCTGGATGAACTTCAGCTGGTTCGCCTCGGCGTACGACAACGACGACGCGCTCTACCGGGTCGTCACCCTGGTGCAGATCGCCGGCGTTCTGGTGCTGGCCGCCGGCCTCTCCCGGGCCGCCACGCAACACGACTTCCTGCTGGTCTGGCTCGGCTATGTGATCATGCGGCTGGCGATGGCGGCGCAGTGGCTGAGAGCCGCGAGATCGGCCCGGGGCGCGGAGCGGACCATGGCCCGGCGCTACGCGGTCGGCGTGCTGCTCTGCCAGGTGGGCTGGCTCGGGCTGGTGGTCCTGCCCGAACCGGCACGGCCCTGGGTGTTCCTCGTGATGGCGATCGCCGAACTGTGCGTGCCGCTCTACGCCGAGAAGGACCACGGGACCGCCTGGCACCCGCACCACATCGCCGAGCGGTACGGCCTGTTCACGATCATCGTGCTCGGCGAGACGATCGCCGCGGCCACGGTCGCGGTGAAGTCGGCCGCGGACGAGCACAACGCGCTGGCGGAGCTGCTGCCCATCGCGGCGGGCGGGCTGCTGATCGTCTTCTCCGCGTGGTGGATCTACTTCGTGGTGCCCATCCACGGTCACCTGCGCTCCAGCGCGCGGGCGTTCGTCTGGGGCTACGGCCACTACCTGGTCTTCGCCTCGGCGGCGGCGATCGGCGCGGGCCTGGAGGTGGCCGTGGAACAGGCGGTCGGCAAGGCGCACATCTCCACCCTGTCCGCCTCGGCCGCCGTCACTCTGCCGACGGCGCTGTACCTGCTGACCGTGTGGGCGCTGCACGCCCGCCATTTCAAAGTGGGCGTCGCCCAGCAGCTGGTGCTCCCCGTCACGGCTCTGCTGGTGATCTGCTGCAGCTTCCTCGGCGACTGGGCCGTGTTCGCGGCCGGGCTCGTGTCCGCCGCCGCGGTGGCGATCGGGGTGACCTTGGCGGCGCGTACGGCCCGCCGGGAGCGCGCGGCCGACGCCACCGCGGCGGCCGGCTGAGACCTTCGGGGGAAGCGCGCCCACTGGGCCACACTGGCGTCCATGACAGCTGACGCATTGACGGATGTCGCCGGGCTGCGGGTGGGGCACGCCACTCGCACCGGCGACGGCTGGCTCACCGGCACCACGGTCGTCCTCGCGCCCGAGGGCGGCGCCGTCGCCGCCGTGGACGTACGCGGCGGCGGCCCCGGCACCAAGGAGACCGACGCGCTCGACCCACGCAATGTGGTGCAGAAGGTCGACGCGGTCGTACTGACCGGCGGCAGCGCGTACGGGCTCGACGCCGCGTCCGGGGTGATGGCCTGGCTGGAGGAGCGGCGGCGGGGCGTCCGGGTGGGGACCGACCCGGCGCACGTCGTACCGGTGGTACCCGCCGCGTGCGTCTTCGACCTGGGGCGCGGCGGAGACTTCCGGGCACGTCCGGACGCGGCGCTGGGGCGCTCGGCGGTGGAGGCCGCCTCGGTGCGGCCGTCGGGCGCGCGGGTGGCGCAGGGGTGCGTGGGGGCCGGCACCGGCGCGGTCGCCGGGCGGCTCAAGGGCGGGGTGGGCACCGCGAGCACGGTGCTCGACTCGGGGATCACCGTGGCGGCGCTGGTGGTCGCGAACGCCGCGGGGGCGGCGATGGATCCCGAGACGGGGGCGCTGTACGGGGAGTTGTTCCAGGGGCGGATGGAGTACCCGGAGGAGCGCGTGCACGAGGCCGCGCGCCGGCGCCTCGACGAGGCCGGCTCCAGGAACGCGCCGCCGCCGCTCAACACGACACTGGCGGTGGTAGCGACGGACGCGGACCTCTCCAAGGCACAGGCGCAGAAGCTGGCGGGCACGGCGCACGACGGGATCGCCCGCGCCGTGCGCCCGGTCCACCTCCTGCACGACGGGGACACGGTGTTCGCGCTGGCGACCTGCACGCGCTCGCTGGACACGCACCCCTTGGCGCTCAACGACATCCTGGCCGCCGGCGCCGATCTCGTGACGCGCGCGATCGTACGGGCCGTGCGCGCCGCCGAGTCGGTCGACGGGCCGGGCGGGGTGTGGCCGTCGTACGGGGAGTTGTACGGGAAGGGGTAGAGGTCGGCCGCGGGTGCGGCTGCGGCTGCGGGTGCGGGTGAGTGTGAGTGTGAGTGTGGGCTTGGCGGGGCGGGGCGGGGCGGTGGGCGCCGGCGCTCGCCGTCACGGCGGCCAAGGGCGGGGCGGCGACACTCCGTTCGGACCGCTCGGGCGGAGGGGCCGCAGGGGCGGGCCCCGCAGGTGGGAATGTCGCGGTTCTGTCACGTGATCGCGTTCTCGGGCGTCGGAGGGAACCTTCCCCGGTGCCCGAGCCCTCTTTCTTGACGCACTGGAACGGATCACGCACATCACATGAACCTGGAGCAGCCCGTGACAACGCCGGACATTACAGCGCGGCGCGCACTCGGGGCCTGTGCCGCCCTGATGGTCGGCGCCCTCACCCTGACCGCCTGCGGCGGCAGCGCCAACGCGACGAACGACGACGGCAAGGGCGGCAAGGACTCCCCGAAGACGTCGACCGCGAAGATCGCGATCTCGGCCAAGGACGGCTCCACCGGAGCCTCCATCAACGCCACCGGAGTGAAGGTCAGCGACGGCAAGCTGACCGCGGTGAAGATGAGCCTGGCGGGGTCGGGGCAGGAGGTGCCCGGGGCGATATCGGCGGACGGCAGGGTCTGGAAGCCGAAGCAGCAGCTGGAGCGCGGGACGAAGTACGAGATAAACGCGACCGCGAAGGACTCCGACGGGCGCACGGCGGCGGCCAACTCCATCTTCACCACCGTCACCTCGGGCAACAGCTTCATCGGCACCTACACGCCGGACAACGGCGCGACGGTCGGGGTGGGCATGCCGGTGTCCTTCACCTTCGACAAGTCGATCAGCGACAAGAAGGCCGTCCAGTCGCACATCACGGTCAACTCCAGCAGCGGCCAGCAGGTGGTCGGCCACTGGTTCGGGGACCGGCGCCTGGACTTCCGGCCGCAGGAGTACTGGAAGGCCGGCTCCAAGGTCACGATGAACATCGACCTGGACGGAGTCGAGGGCGCGAAGGGCGTCTACGGGGCGCAGAAGAAGACCGTCTCCTTCACCGTCGGGCGGTCGCAGGTCTCCACGGTCGACGTCAACACGCAGACCATGACGGTCGTGCGGGACGGCAAGACCTTCAAGACGGTGCCGATCTCGGCGGGCAGCCCGGAGCACACGACGTACAACGGGCAGATGGTGATCTCCGAGAAGTTCGTGCAGACCCGTATGAACGGCTCGACGGTCGGCTTCGGCGGGGAGTACGACATCCCGGACGTGCCGCACGCGATGCGCCTGACGTCGTCGGGGACGTTCCTCCACGGCAACTACTGGTACAACAAGGGCAACCCGCCGTTCGGGCGGCAGGGCACAAGCCACGGCTGCGTCGGCCTCGCCGACGTGCAGGGCGCGCAGGGCGACACGTCGGCCAAGTGGTTCTACGACAACTCGCTCATCGGGGACGTCGTGATCGTGAAGCACTCCCCCGACACGACGGTCGCTCCCGACAACGGGCTCAACGGGTGGAACATGGCATGGAGCGCCTGGACCGCGGGAAGTGCTTCCTGAGCGACGGGTTTTGACAGGACGGCGGGTCACGCGGGAACTTTTCGCGTGGCCCGCGCGTTTTCCCGGCGTACGTTTTCTCGGTTCCCGGACATGATGTCCGACCGAGGGGCTACGGTATGCACCCACAAGGTGACATGCAGCAACGCCGGGAGATGCCTTGAGCGTTCCGTACGAGACCGCAGCGTACGAACCAGCCGAGTCGCCCGAGTCTCCGGAGGAGCATCTCGCGCGACTCCTCGGCCGTGCCCTGAACTCCTTCGAGCTGCCCGACGAAGTGATACGGCGGCTCGACTGCGCGCTGGCGCAGGACAGTTCGCTGCACTCCGCGTACCACAGCGCGGGGCTGCACCGTGAGACGTACCGGCACACCTGGCTGCTCGCCGACGGCTCGGCCGTCACGCTGTGGGAGCTGGTGCACAACCCCACGCCCGGCAGCGCCCCGGAGCACGAGGTGTACGTCGACGAGGAGGAGCTGCAGGCCGCCACGGCGCGGCTCGGGGTTCCGCCGGACACGAGCGACTTCGAGCTGCCGGCGCTGATGCGCCTGTGGGCGATCCCCGAGCCCAGGCACGTGTTCGCCTCCGACGACTCGGCGGACCACGCACGTCGGCTGCTGCGCCGCGCGGAGAACTCCGACCGGCCCGGCGCGGAGACGGCGGCGCTGCTGGCGACGTCGACCGCGCACGAGATCACCCAGGCGTTCGGCCGACCCGGACGGGCCGGCCGGCTGGGGCTGAGCTACGCGCTGTACGAGCACGCCTTCCTGCTGCCGGACGGCGCCGAGATCTCCCTGTGGGAGGTCGAGCACACGGCCACGCCCGACGGGCGGCACATGTGCGAGGTGTACATGTCGGAGGACGCCGCCCGGGACGCGATGGAGCGGCGCGCGGCGCGGCAAGGGTAGACAAGGCGGAGTCACCGGACTCGGCGGAGCCGCCGGACTAGGCGGGCCCGGCGGACTCAGCCGTTGGCGAGTCGGCGTATCAGGCCCGCGAACGCGTCCTGTTCCGCGGGAGTCAGCTCGACGGACTCCTGCGCAGGCCCGACCCGGTTCTGCCGCGGCAGGGCCGGAAGCTGTCTTGCGGGGCGCCGGACGACGGTCCGGAGACCGGGGCGGCGGAGCAGACGCAGAAGGACGACGGTCCACGCGACGGCCGCCGCCGCGAGGACGGCCACGCCGATCAGCTGGAGAGTCGGGGCGTGCTCAAGCATACACCCCAGTACACACCACGGTCCGGGACTTTGGTCCCGGACCGTGATGTATCTCGCAGGTGCCGTGAACAACTCACAGCGAACTAAAGGGATAAGACGCCGGCCGGGGCGGGCCGGTCAGGCCGATATCGGCTGCCTGGTCCCGTCCGGGGCGGCGCCCGCGGTGGCCGGGTTCGCGGCGGGGCCGGCGGCCGTCGGTTCGGGGGTCTGCTTGCGCATCCCCTTGAGGAGAACCACCAGGGCCGTGGTGACACAGACGCCGGCCGCGACGGCCACCAGGTAGAGGAACGGGTTGCCGATGAGCGGGACCACGAAGATGCCGCCGTGCGGGGCGCGCAGGGTGGCACCGAAGGCCATCGACAGGACGCCGGTGAGCGCGCCGCCCGCCATGGCGGACGGGATGACCCGCAGCGGGTCGGCCGCCGCGAACGGGATCGCGCCCTCGGAGATGAAGGACGCGCCCAGGACCCAGGCGGCCTTGCCGTTCTCGCGCTCGGTCTGCGTGAACAGCTTGCCGCGCACGGTGGTGGCCAGGGCCATGGCCAGCGGCGGCACCATGCCGGCCGCCATCACCGCGGCCATGATCTTCATGGCGGAGTCGCTGGGATTGGCGACGGCGATGCCGGCGGTGGCGAAGGTGTAGGCGACCTTGTTGACCGGGCCGCCCAGGTCGAAGCACATCATCAGGCCGAGCAGGGCGCCGAGCAGGACGGCGTTGGTGCCGGTGAGGCCGCTCAGCCAGTCCGTGAGTCCCTTCTGGGCCGTCGCGATGGGCTTGCCGATCACGACGAACATCAGGAACCCGACGATCGCCGTGGAGATCAGCGGGATCACCACCACCGGCATGATGCCGCGCAACGCCGCCGGGACGCCGGCCTTCTGGATCGCCGTCACCACACAGCCGGCGATCAGTCCCGCCGCCAGGCCGCCCAGGAAACCGGCGTTGATGGTGGAGGCGATCATGCCGCCGACGAAGCCGGGGACCAGGCCCGGCCGGTCCGCCATGCCGTAGGCGATGTAGCCGGCCAGGACCGGGACCAGGAAGCCGAAGGCCACGCCGCCGATCTGGAAGAGCAGCGCGCCCCAGCTGTCCGCCTGGGTCCATATGAAGTGGTCCATGACCGACGGCGCGCTCTTGACCTTGTAGCCGCCGATGGCAAAGCCCAGGGCGATGAGGAGACCGCCCGCGGCGACGAACGGGACCATGTAGCTGACGGTGTACCTTTGGCCAGACACTTGACCTGGGGAGGGAAGGCTAGCAGTGGCCAAAGCGTCTTCCAAGTGGCAGTTGCACCCGGACCTACAACGGGCACTTGCCGATGGACGAACCTTCGAGGAGTGGCTTGGGGACCGGCGTCCCTGCTGCTCATACGCCCGCATCACGCTGGACAAGCGGAACGAAGTCGGCGTGGGACGCCAGCACCGGAACTGCGACGAGTTCGCCGAGCAGCACGGGTGCGCCATCGTCTATCGATACACGGACAACCACATCACCGCGGCCGACCCGGACATCGAACGGCCGGCATTCCTGCGACTGGTGCGAGATCTCCGCGCCCGCCGGGTGGAGGAAGGCTTCCCCGTTCACGGCGTGTTCGTAGTCGAGGAAGAGCGGGTGGTACGTCTCCCCGAGGACTACCTGAAGTTGCACCGCGCACTCACCGTGGACAATCGCGGCCTGTACGCCGTGACCGACACGAAGACCATCCTCGACGTTCACAGCGATGCCGAGATGATCCGGGGTCTGCTCACCTCCGCCATGGGTGAGCGCGAAGTGGCCAAGGTCAAGCGCCGGGTCAAGCGCAACGTTCGCGACCAGGCGCTAGAGGGAGCCCCGATCGGGCCGCGCCGGTTCGGCTGGCTGGGAGCGGACGCCAGGACAGGACGCAAGGTCAACGAGAAGTTGCACCCCGAGGAGTCCCCGATGCTGCGCAAGGCGCTGGACATGGGCCTTGAGGGCAAGCACTGGTCCACCATCGTGGAGTACCTCGACAAGAGCGGCTTCCTCACCGTACGCGGGAACCGCTGGTCGACTACGCCAGTGCAGTACATGCTGACGAACCCGGCGTTGTGCGGCTACCGCGTGATCAACGGCGAGTTGGTACGCGACCGCCAGACCGGCGAACCGGTCAAGGGCAAGTGGGAGACCATTGCTACGCCGGAAGAGTGGTTGAAGATGGTGAGCCGCTGTCCCGTGTGGTTCAACCTCGACGGCGACACGGCCAGCACCCGCTACCGGGAGAAGGTCAAGCGGGAGGGCAAAAAGGACTACCGGGGACTGGCCGAGGCTACGCGGCGGTTCTTCCTGACGAACCTTGCTCGCTGCGGGTACGTGGACGCCGAGGGCAACATTTGCTACGCGAAGATGAAGGGCAACCCGCCCAGCGGGACGAACAAGCAGGACCGTTACCGGTGTGGTGACCCACGTTGCAATAAGGTCAGCCGACGCGCCGACTACGTGGACAAGGCCATAGAGGAACTGGTGATCAAAATTCTGGAAGCCCAGTTCGCCGCTCTAGTGCCGGATGAGCGTACGTGGTACGGCGAGGAGACCTTGAAAGCGCTGGTGGCCCAGCGTGAGGAGTACAAGCAGCTCCACAAGGATGGCAGGCTGAGCGTCGCGGAGTATCTGGAGTTCCGGGACAAGATCGAGGAGCAGATCAGCGAGTCCCAGAAGGACCGGGACGCCTTCTATGCCGAGCAGGCCGCCAAGAACTTCCTTGCCGGGTTCACCCGGAAGAGGTGGAAGGATTTCGACATGCGGCAGAAGCGCAAAGCGGCGGCCACGGTCCTACAGGCGGTGATCATCCACCCGATTCCGGAAGGCCGCTCGCGCAGCGCGGAGTTCGACCCTGACTTGTTGGAACCGGTGTTCCGCCCGTCTCACTGAAATAGGTCACGCAGGATCTCAAGCTGCTCTTCGCCCAGGCGGGGGGCAGCTTTCGCGTGCCGTGCAGCCCAGGCGTCGAGGCGACGCATGATGGGGTCCTCATCCTCCAGGCGAGGGCGGTCGTCCACGATGACGGGGGCGGTCACAGCCATGGGGATCCCTCCGTCTTGGCGCGTTCGGCTAGGTCGATTTCGTGGCGTACCTGGGCGGCGAGGAGTTCTTCGCCGGGGCGGTAGCCGGAGGCCAGGTAGGCCCAGGAGGAGTCGGTGACGAGGGTGGTGTTCTCGTCGGGTGCGGGGAGGCCGGCACGTTCGCGGGCGGCTTGGGCTTGGGCGAGGCGCCAGGCGCGGCGTACGTCGCGCAGAGCGCCGAGGGTGGTGGAGTAGGCGCGGCTTTTCGTGGAGAAGTGGCCCCGGAAGCCGAGCATGTGAGCCCATTTCCAGAGCTTGAGGTGGGCGAATTCCGGTAGGTGCCCGAGCGCCCAGGCGGTGCGTATCATCTGCCGTACGTGCCGTTGGACCTTGAGGTTTTTGATGGGTTCTGCCTGTCCGGTGCCGTCGCAGTCGTGGCACAGGTCGCGGAAGCCGTCGGGGCCGCGTGTGTAGCCTCGTCCGGTGCAGGGGCGGCATATCAGAGTGCGGTCTACGGTGCCCGATCCTTCGGCGCTCTTGGTGGCGTACTTGGCCACGTATCCGGCGACCTTGGCGTCTGTGTACTCGGCAACGCGGGCGTCGGTGAGTTCGCCGTCGCCCAGGGCGGTGATGGGGTCCACCTTGAACCGGCCGCCCCAGGCGATGACGCGTTCGCCGATGGCGTCGGACTCGACAGTGAACCGGGCCCGCTCGACCGCCAGGCCCACGGCGGTGCTCAGGGCGTCGAAGGTGGCCCAGGACGGGGGCGGGGTGGTATGCCCGTCGGGTCCGTCGAAGCGGATCACGGCGTGGAAGTGGACCAGGCCGCGCTGCTGGTACTCGGCGACCTTGGCGAAGGAGACGCGCAGGGCGGCGTTCAGCGCCTTCTGCGTCATGCCGAGATGGGCGGCGAGTTCACGTCGGAGGTAGATGGTGAAGCGCCGCCACAGATCGCCCGTGTGGGCGTTCCACAGCACGGCGCCCGCGTAGTCGTAGGTGGCCGGGTTCAGCGGCGTACCGAGTTCCGGGGCGCCCTCGTGGTGGCGTTCGCCGCAGCGGCAGTCCAGCACCTTGCCCGCGCCTGTGGTGGGGCGGTTGTGGACGGGGCCGAAGGAGGGGGCGGTGAGGGTGACGAAGGCGCGCGGGTGGCTGCGGACGGTTTCGGCGACGTTCTTGCCGCCGGACAGTCCGGCCTTGATCAGGTGGTAGGTGTCGGCGGCGTAGACGCGGGAGCAGGACGGGCAGCGCGAGGCGCGGCGGTTGCCGCAGGCGGTCAGCAGGCGGCCCGTGGGCTCGTCAGCGGTCGTGTACGAGCGCAGCACGGTCTTCGTGGTGGCGTCGAGGGTGGCCGTGTGGCCGACGAGGTTGACCGGGCGGGAGCATCCGCGAACGTTGCGGACCTGCTCAACCACGCGATCGAAGTCTTGGGTGTTGGCCAGTTCCACCAGGTCCCGCAGGGCGGGGCTGATGACGTGGCGCAGGTCCAGGAGGCGTGTCATCGGGGTGTCCTTCCTGGAGTGTGAGGGGGGGCCTGCGGGCAGCGGTCGCGGGCGAAGGCGGTGCTGCCCGCAGGCATGGCGGACCGAGCCCAGGCGCGGGCAGCGGTGCGGGAGGGGTGCCGGAAAGGCCGGCGGGGAGGGTCAGGCCGTGACGGCCGCGTGAAGAGCGGTGGCCATGGGGAGGCCGACGCCGAGTCGCCGCTTGAGCTGGGCGACGGTGATCAACTCGCCGTGTTCCGCTTGGTGGGCGTCCGCGATGGATCGGGCCTCGTTGAGCAGGGGCTCAGGGACCTTGACCGCAGGCGCGGAGGCAACCGCGGAATCGGGTGCGACCGGGCGAGGAGCCACCGAGGCCGGGGCCGGGGCGGGTGCCGGTTCGGCGACCGGAGCGGCGGGGGCCGGGTCCTGTCTCGGGGCCGAGGCGACCGGGACAGGGGCCGGTTCGTCGGCCGGGGACGAGGCCCGTTCGTGCTCGTCGGCCAAGGCCGGGGCCGGGGCGGGGTCCGTGCCGGGGACGGTGACGGTGTGGAAGGCCCGGAGGAGCTGGGGGCCGACCGCGCCCCATCCGAGCAGGAGCAGGGGTGCCACGGCGTCCACGGCAGCCCGGCCGTAGTGGTGGGCGGCGAGGGGTTCGGCGACGTTGAGGGCCAGGGTCAGCAGGCCGGAGACGTGCATGAGCCGGGTGGCCGCTTTCATCTGCTCCGGCCGGACGCCGCGCAGGGAGAGGTAGCGCAGGGCGACCAGGAGCCCGACCACCGACAGATCCACCATGGGAGCGATCAGGGGCGCGATGGGGGCGGGGACGCCCAGACGCAACGCGAGGGCCCAGACGTTGCCGAAGGAGAAGACGAACGCCAGCGCGGCGATCACGCCCATGACGACAGTTACGGTCCGCTGAGTGATCCGGTCCTCAGACATAGGATTCACCTCCCTTCCAAATGCCTTGTGACTTGCGGGTGTTGGGGGTTCAGGCCGCTTCGGGGGTGCCGTCGGCGGGGTCGCGCTTGATCAGCAGGACGCGGCGCACGTCGCCGCCGGGAAGCTGATCCATGAGCAGGTCAGCCGGGTCGCGCGTCAGGTGTGACGTTTCTTCGGCGATGCGGCGGGCGTCAGCGGCGGACACGTACGGGGTGCGCACCCGCAGGAAGCCGGGGCGTTCGTTGTGCTTCATCGCGGCCACGCCGACGTAGGCGGGGTTTTGCAGGTCGGTGGGGTTGGCGTCGGGCCAGTTCCGGATGTCGTCGCCCAGGGCGGCCACGGCGGCCTCAGCGGTCTTCTGCGCGAAGGACAATCCGACCGGGCACACGTCCCGGATGGCGGTGGGCAGGGCGTCTCCGGTGGCCTTCTGCGTGAGCAGGATCACGACGATGCCGACGGAGCGGCCCTTCTTCACCAGGTCCCCCACGAGGCGGGCGTTCTCCGCCGCCAGCGCCGCGAGTTCCTTGGTCTTCTTGTCCGAGCCCCGGTGATCGGCGAAGTAGGTGTGTGCCTCATCGATGATGGCGATGACCAGCGGCCATTGTTCGGTGGGGCCGACGTCCCAGAAGTTCGTCACGCCGAGCACGGACTCAATCGAGGTGGACCGCGCGGAGCGCAGGTTCACCAGCCGCTTGAAGATGGCGTTCGCTTCGGCCAGGTCGTCACCGGCGAAGGCGAACATGCGCTTGGACAGGTGGGCGTAGTCGCCCTCACGGGCGGTGGAGACCTTGCCGTCCACGGTGACGAACTGAATCGCGGGAGAGGGCGCCCAGTCGCACACGAGGCGGTTGATCAGGGAGGTTTTGCCGTAGCCGGGCAGGCCGGCCACGGTGATGCCAGGGACGTTGGACAGGTCCACCTTGACCGGCTGGTGATACTCGTCCACCCCGACATGCCAGGTCGGCAGATCGGCCGGCACCTCTCCCGTGGGCACGTGCCGTGTCTTGTGACGCAGCGGGTCCGTGCGCACGCCACGGATGATGACGCGGCCCGGTCCGTCGGGGGTGACGGAGACCCGTTCGCAGCCCCAAGCGTCCGCCAGGTAGGGGGCGGCCTTCTGGAACTCCGCCAGGCTGACCTTCGGCAGGCACCTCGCCCGCGCGACGATCCCGTACCGGTCCGGCTTCACCTTCAAGAGGGGGGTGAGGACGCGGGGCTTGGGGGGCTTGCCGTCGGTGTTGGCCAGCGAGGCAAGCGCGGTGGGCATTTTGTCGGTGACCGACAGCCCCGCCATCTGCGCGAGCCGCTTCCAGCCCCGGCGGACCCGCACGGCCTGCCGGATACTGACGCGGGTGTCCTTGTCCGCCCGTATGTAGCGGACGACCCAGAGGACCGCCCACAGGGTGATCAGGGCCAGGGCGGCCCCGGCCGCAGCCGGGGCGTAGCCCATCACTTCGTTTGGTGTCACTTGATTGCCTTCCTTCGGGCATAGGCACTGGCCACGCGGACGCTCCAGGGGACCGAGGGGCCGAAGACGACCAGCAGCAGTTCCGCGCGGAACATCGCTTCCACGGGTTCGAATCCCTCGCGTACCAGCAGTTCCGTCAGCGCCCAGTGCTTTTCCTCAGCCGTGGGTTCGCTCATGCGGCCAGGTCCCCGGCCTCGTCGGCGACCGGCGCGGCCGGGGAGTCGAGTTCGAGGCGGGTCGCGCGGTAGGCGACGCCGTCCGAGAGCTGGCCGTTGAAGATGCGCGCCCAGGGGGTGGCGAACAGGTCCACCGGCTTGACGAACATGCCGACGTTCAGGCCGTTGGGCAGGCCGTCCTTCGGAACGGTGATCTTCATGGCCTCCGCCCGCTCGTCCTCCATCACGAAGACGGTCACGGTGTAGAGCGGCTGACCGGTCTCACGGTCGGTGGCCAGGGTGGTCTTCTCCTGATCCGTGAACTTGGCCACCGCCTGCATGCCGACCATGTAGCGGGTGGACTCCGTCTGACCAACGCGAATACGCGACGCCATGGGTGAACTTCCTTTCGATCAGTGCCGCTCGGTGCGGCGTGGTCACAACAGTGCACTATGTACGCCTAGCGCGTCAAGCACCTAGCGCACTCTGGCAAGCAGGCGCGCTAGCGCGCATGGGCCAGCGGCGTGCGCCCGTTCTAGTGCGATGGGTGGGCTAGGCGGGCTACCCTCGGCGTATGAGCCTGCCGAGGGATTCCCACACTCCGCCGTACCGCCTGGTCGCCGACGAGCTGCGCCAGCAGATCCGCTCCGGTCGCATAAAGCCGGGCGAACGCGTTCCGTCCTCCCGCGACCTCGAAGCCCAATACGAGATCGCGAACATGACCGCCCGCAGCGCGCTGCGCGTGCTACGCGACGAAGGGCTGATCTACTCCACGCCCGGACGGGGCAACTTCGTTATTGACCCCCTGCCGCCCGAGACCGGCCCGAAGGCCAGCCAGGGCGAACCGGAAGGGCAACAAGGCATGCCCACGCCCGAATACGCGGAACTGTCCCAGCGTCTCGACGCCCTCAACGCCAAAGTGGACAGCCTGTTGGGCATCTTCGAGCAACTGCGCTCCCTCACCGAGCCGCCCAAGAAGAAGTAGCGGTCAGGTTCTCCGCTATCTGACGCGCCAGCTCCTCCAACTGCCCGCACTTTCCTTCGAGTTCGGCCAGCCGAGCCGCAATCTCCGCCGTCTCGTGCGCGTTCATTCCCGCCCCGTTCATACCGTGTAGCTCCTTGCCTTCACACCCAAGGCCCGCGAAGGGCCGCGCCCGCATCTGTCCGGGGCTTGGCCATTGCACCCCGCGAACCGGACACCCCACCGGACAAGCCCGCGAGGCGTGACCGCCGCTCTCACAGCAGCCTGTAGCAGCGCGGCCGACGAGTTCGGCACGAGCGCCAGCACGCGCCACCTGCCGGGACGCGACCTCTGGGACCCTCCCGCCTGACGGACTCCCAAGCCCGGCCCCGCCACTCGTCACCCGCACGGCACACCGCCCTCTCCTTGCTCGCGCCGGGCCGTCCGGCACACCCACCACTGTCCGCGGAAAGGCCGGTTTTGCTAACCGGCGATCGTCGGCTATGTTGCGCCCGGCATCCCCGCGCCGGCCCTTCCGGCGATGCCCTCACCTGACCACCGATCCACGGTTTGGACAGGCCGGAATTGCGTGATAGCGGCAGGCCCGCGAACCCGTGGGATGCAGTGTGCACCCACCCACAGGACGTATAAAAAATCGCTGCGGTGTGACATCCAGGCCCCGTGATGCTGGTCTCTTCTGACGGGTTGATGCCGTCCGCCCGGCGCATTGCCGAAGCCACCCGGACACGCTGAGCACACCCCTCCCTGTGGACAACTTTTCGCCGCCACGCACCCGGCAGCGGGCAGCACGGCGTAGGGGTCAATTCCCGTGCGGTGCTTGGGAAGCCTGGACCCATGAACATTCCTACCGGCAAGCTGCGGACATCTCGAATGGTCATGAAAATCAGTCTGCAATGGCGTGCCTGTGGATAGTTTCCGGCGAACCGCGAGACGAACCAGGCAAATCAGTGTGCTTCGTGAGATAACGACATGAATCCGCGCAAGCGTGGCCCGCAGGGGCGCGAGCGCCGGGAACGTGGCAGCCAGGGGCGGAACGGTTCACCAGAAGCGGCCAAGTAGGACCAGCAGCCGAGCTGTTACGAGTTTCTTTACTGGATCAAGGGCGGCCCGCTGACGCGGGCCGCCGCGCGCTGGCGGCGGTTTCCGCCGCCCGCTCCATGTCTACGCCACCGCTACACGGCGGCCTCCGCCACTCAGCGCGCAAAGCCGAACAAGCGCGACGACCAGGCCCCGGAAGCAACCCGAGCAGCCCCGCAGCAGCACCACCAGGCCGACACCAGCGAAAGCGACCTCCCAGGCCCCACGATCGGGTGCAGCGACCAGCAGCCCAGCCCTGCCGGAATTCGCGGTGACCCCCGCAGACAGCCGACAGCCCCGAGCACCAGCGCGGCCGGGCGAAGCAGACGCGGCACTCGGGGCTACCACGGTCACCCACAGCCGACCGTCGCACCATGACAGCGGAGCGGAAGCAGCCGGAAAGCCGACCCACCAGCACCAACGACCGAGCCCGCCGCCGGACACGAGCGGCACCAGGAGCACGCCACCGGGCCGAGGCGCCCCACCACCGCAACGGCCGGCACCGGGCGCACGCTGTGACGTCAATGGAGCGTGGCTGAGCCGGGTGGGGGGTTGCTGGAAACACACGTGACGGATGCTCGTACGGCGCACCCGCCATCGTGGCTGGCTTTCGGTGGCTCAGGCCAGAACGGGGGTTCAGACCACCGGATCGCAACAGTGAACCTCTCTAACTCTGCGACAGGGAGAGGGGGTAGCATCCGCACCCGGATTCGAGCACGCCGACCACCCCGGTACCATCGGCACCGGGGTCCTGAACTGGGATTCCGTGACCGGACCACCCGGGATGCTGTCCAGGCTGAGGGGTGGTCCGGTCTTGCGTTGCTACTCCGCAGGGACCCCTCTGTGATCGGCCCACGCCCGACACGCCTCGACCATGGCCTTCAGCCAGTCCTCATCCGGCTTCCGCGCGGCAGCGGCCCGGTACATGCGCAGGTTGGCGGCAGCGAAGGCGTTGATCGCCCCCGGAGCGGCCTTGTGCCAAGCGGGCAACTGAGTGGCCCACTTCTCTGCACTCGCCGGAGTGTGCCCGGCCGCGATGAGCTGGACGACCAGAAGCGCAGAGTCGATGAATCCGGCGCCGACGGTCGGCCATGCCCAATCCACGGCCCAGGCTCGATGCCCACCTACAAGGAAGTTGTCCGGGTTGATGTCGGTGTGCAGCAGCGAGTCACCCCGGAACAGTTCAGCTTCCT
Organism: Streptomyces sp. NPDC015171; assembly: GCF_043079545.1. Taxonomy (NCBI): domain Bacteria; kingdom Bacillati; phylum Actinomycetota; class Actinomycetes; order Kitasatosporales; family Streptomycetaceae; genus Streptomyces; species Streptomyces sp. NPDC015171. The sequence goes on along the minus strand of NZ_JBIBUO010000005.1, from coordinate 331,814 downwards.
CACTACTGGCGGCGAACCGATCCCAACGGGCTTCCTTCCAGTCTCGGGCGAATGCCGGAAGAGGAACGCGGCCGATCTGCGCCACCGTGTCCACCACCAACGGCAGGTCCGGTGAGCCGGGGGCGAAGTCAGCCGACCGGCCGTCGACCACCTCGTATCCCAAGACGAGCCAGCCGTCTTCCTCCACGTCCCACAGCAGGGGGGGCGCGATGTGGACAAGGGCGGCATCGACCTCCCGTTCCCTGATGAGCGAGTCACGCGGGCCGCCGGGACGATCCCGAACGGCCTTGATGAAGAAGGGGCCCTTCTCGCACTCAACGATGGCCGTCAGGTCCGAGCTGTTGCCGTGGGCGGTCCGCCGGATCTCGGCGACCGGGCCCGTGTGCTCCCGGATGAGAGGACGGATCGCGAATTCGGGGTCAGTGTCCATGTGCCTTTCAGTTCCTCGGAGAACACGAACTACCGGGGAAGCCCGGAGAGCACTCCCCGTTGTCGGGTTGGGGTTCGGGCTGGTTGTCGGGGCCACAGGGGCTGTCCGGCCCACATCCGAAGGAGGGGCGCAGGCTCACGCTCTGCCGGATCACCGCGTTGGCCTGAGCCATCTCGGGGCCGCCGAGGATAGCGCCGAGCGGCGCATCCTTGACGTTCCCCACGCCGAGCCAGGTGGAGAACACGCACGGCGATACCTTGCCGTCCGGAGCGACGGATGCCCGCCCGTCGCCGCACTGCCCGCACAAGCCGTCCGTGCACGGCTTCTGCCCGTCCGCCGCGCGCCCGAAGGGCCGAACGTGGTCGACGCGAACGGTCTTCACGCCGAGGGCCTTCAGCTCGTCACAGGCGGCCTGCCCCGTGTCGGCGGGATCGGAGACGATCACGGACACGCGAATCGGGATCGCGGCCTTCACCGCCTTCAGGATGTTCGCTCGTGTATGGGCGTGACTGGGGCGCCGGGTGACTTCATTGTGCGCGTCCTTCGGGCCGTAGTACGAGGTTGCCAGGGTGACGCCCTCACCCCGGAACAGCTTCCACCAGTCCTCGTCCACGTGGACGAGATTGCTGTACACCTCGACCGCCAGGCCGAGCGTCAGCGCGTGCTTGATCAGGTGCGGGGCGTCGGGGTGCATGGTGACCTCACCGCCGGTGAACTGAACGCCGGGGATGCCGGCCGCAGCGGCTTCGTTCAGGACGCGCGTCCAATCTTCGGCGGTCATGGTGCCGTGCGTTCCGTCCGGCCCGGAGCCGTTGTGGCAGTGCCCGCATTCGAGCTGGCACTTCCGGGTGAGGTCCAGCCATACGAAGCCAGTGTTCCGAGCGGATTGGATGACCGGTGTTTCTGCGATGACGGTCACTCGCCTACCTCTTTCGCTGGTCGTTGTCGAACAGAGGTGTTGCGTGGTGCAACCCGCTCCCTACCGCCTCCCAGGGGCGTGAGGGGTGCCAGGACGGGCGCGATAGGGAGCGGGGTTCAGGGGTGGTCGCGCAAGGCATCGCGGGCGTGGGTGAGGCCCATTTCCTTCACCAGCTGGTCGGCCTGCGCGAGACCGGCCATGTACTCGGGGTCGATGTACTCCCAGTCACACCGCCCGGGGTGGCCCTTGAAGATCGTGCATCCCGTGCCCAGCTCGGTGCGTCGGGCCATGCAGCACTCAAGGTCCGCCAGGCCCTGGCTCGAAGAGTCGTCCGTCCAGCACACAAAGACGTCCGAGTCCGGGGCGGTACGCGCGCCCGTGCGGAGGAAGGCCGCGTGAAAGTCGTGGGGCACGTCTTCCACCAGGCACTGAAGCTCTGTGTGCGACGTCCACTCAACAGAGGAGTGGGGCGTAGGGATCTGCTCGGCAAGAGCTCGAACGTCGTCGTCCAGCTCAACCCTGGCAGCACATCGGAAGGTCACCTCAAGCCCCCCGTAGCCGCCTCAGCGAGCGTCCACCTACACAGGGCGTAGACCAGAAGCCCGATCCAACCGTACGAGAGCCGACGCCGGACACGATTGACCATCCGCAAGGCCGTACCTTTCCCCCGCGCAGTCGGACGGCGGGTGTGCTTCAGCGGTCGAATGGGGAACAGACCCGCCCCCACACTGGGGGGAACCAGGAAAAGCGCGGGGGCGGGAGTCATCGGAACGCGCGCCGCCCTCGGGGTCTTCGATGGCGACCCGTCCCCGCCGCGGAGTGTGACGAGCACCGGGCGGGGACGGGAGTTTGCGGGGGCGCAGGTCGGCGGGTGGGCAGCGGGTACACCCGGAGGGAGTACCGGGCGTCGTAGTCCGTCACGGTGAACTGGAACGCACGGCCCATGGCAAGGGCGCGGAGCGCGTGCTCGTACGCGTGGTCGCTGTCGGCCCAGGCACGAAGCTCAGCATCCGGACGAGGTGCATCCGGCCCTGCGGTGGTGAGTGGAGCGTCCCGAAGGGACAGAGCCGCAGGGTTCGGAGCCAGCAGCCGGGCAAGGTGGTGAGCCTCCGCGCGAAGCCAGCGGGCGGCGAGCCGTGGGGAACGGCCACGGTAGGTGGCGAGCAGGACCTCACGGGAGCCGCTGAGGTCATGGGCGGTGACCTCACAGCGGAAGGCGATAGGCGTCCGCGTTGCGGCGCGTGCAGAGGCCGGCGGGGCGAGCATCACAGGCCGTCCCGACTGTTGCCGTTCTTGATGGCCAGGCGGGCGGTCAGTTCCTCCCGCGCCGTGAGCGCCACCACGTTGTCCGGTAGGGCGTCCCACTCAACGCCGCCGCCCACGGGCCTTATCTGCACCCGAGCGCCGACCTCACCCATGACGACGCCGATTCGCCCACTGGCAGTGTCCTTTGCCAGTTCACCGATGCCTGGTCTGGTCTGCTGGTTGCTCGCCATGGAAGGAGCATCGCGAGCCGAGGGAGCTGCCCATAAGGTCAGGCTGATTACCCAACTTGGGTAACATCGCTGCAAGTAGAAACCCAGCGACGTTGCGTAGCCCTCGCAGTGGGGAGCGTGTCAATGCCCGACGCCGAACGACCGCAGGAGTTGCCCGCCAGGCTGCTCACCGATCCCGAGATGATCGACGCGTGTCGGCTGCGGGATTTCGCCCGAGTCTTCCGGATGGTCAAGACGCGGGCAGGCATCTACCCGTCGATGATCGCCCGACGCTGCGACCTGACCCCGAGTCGTATTGGCGAAGTCATCGCGGGGCGACGTCAGTTGCTGCACATGGACGTGGTCGAGCGCATTTCTGACGGCTTGCGGATCCCAGGACACATGCTGGGCCTTGCCCGACGGCCTTGGGAGACTCCTCAGGCCCTTGCCGTCACCGAGCGAGAGACGCCGCAGTTACCGGAGCCGGAGCAGCAGACGGCCGCTTCACTCCCGGGCCCGGACGTGGACAGCATCCTTGCGCTTGCCGCCCGCACCAGTCTCAACCCGAGCACTCTCGAAGCCTTCCGGTCCTCGATCGAGGACTACTGGCGGCGGGACGACCAGCACGGCGGGGAAGCCTTGAGGCCGGCCATCGTCGGACAGCTCCGCTATGTGGCCGGACTCCTGAAGGAGAACCGGCAGCCATCCATCCAGAACCACCTGTACGGGATCGCCGCCGAGCTGGCGCGTCTGACCGGCTGGACCTACTTCGACGCGCGCCAGTACAACCAGGCTCGCGCGTACTTCACGGAGGCCCTGAGGCTCGCGAAGGAGATCGATGACCGGCAGTTCATGGCCAACGTGCTTGCCTGCATGAGCTTGCAGGCGACCTACCAGGACAAGCCTGTTGACTCTCTGGCCCTCGTGAGCGGCGCCCAGGACCAGGCCCGCTCGTCACCGGGGACGACACCTCGCGTTCTCTCGATGCTGTCCATGCGCGAAGCCTTCGCTCATGCCACTCTCGGCGACCGGGACGCGACCCACAGGGCGATCGGCGAAGCCCATGACCACTTCGAGCAGATCGATACGAGCGACCCAGACCCGTCGTGGGTGACCTACTTCGATGAGCCGAAGCTCATCGTGGACACGGGCATTGCTCACGGCGCACTGGGCGAGGCTGCGACCGCTGAACCACTGATCGCAGACGCGCTGCGACATGAAGACCACACCAAGCAGCGAGGCCGGGCGTTCCACACCTTCTGGCTCGCTCGCACACAGTTGGACCAAGGGAAGCTCGACCAGGCGTGCCACACAGCCACACAGGCCCTGGTCCCCGCGTCGGCGGTTGCCTCAGAGCGGGTCAGCGGCCATCTGCGGGAGTTCTACGACCAGTTGGCCCCGCACAGGCAGGAGCCCGTAGCCCTGGCGTTCGAGGCGAGGCTACGGGAACTCCTCCCACCGGTCAGCGGATCCCTTCATCCATGAGCAGGTACAGCAGACCCACCAAAGAACCGCTGCTGACGACCTCACGGCGGTCGATCATGCCCCGCACCTCTGAGAGGGGAATCCACTCGATGCGGTCAGACTCGTTCTTCTCCGTGGGAGGCGCGGCGTAGGTCGCGCCGCTCACACGGAAGACGTGGTGCTGAGAGTCGGTGATCCCATTGGCCGGCTCGGCGTAGATCAGAGGCTTGATGGGGCCGGGCCGCCATCCCGTCTCTTCCAGCACTTCACGAGCCGCCGCTTCCTCCGGGGTCTCGCCCTCCTCCACCAGGCCCATGGGCAACTCCCAGGCCCAGGAGTTGGTGATGAAGCGGTGACGCCACATCATCAGAACTTCCCGGCGGTCGTTGACGACAGCCGCCACGGCCAGGTGCCGGAGGCGAACAACGTGGTACTCCCACCTGCGTCCGTCCGGCTGTTGGACGTCAACCAGACACAGGTTCACCCAGGGGTTCGTGTAGATCTGACGCTCACCGTGGGTCTTCCACTCCATACCTGCGGCCCCTCTCGCAATCGGTCTCCAGGATCTCAGACCGACGAAGCGACGAACACACGTTGGGGGTCTTTTCACGTCAGCCTGACGAGATGGCCTTACGGTACCGCGCCCGGCATCGGCACACGGGGCCGAGGCCACAGGCATGGGGCGATCGCATCAGAGACGTCAAGAGGCCCCGCCATCCAGAGCGGGGCCTCTTTGAGTGGGCTCAGTCACCCAGTTCGATACCCAAGCTGTCCGCCAGTTCGCGGAGATCTTCGGCGGGGATCGTAGGGGCTTTGGCTGCCTGTTCGGCCGCCCAGCGTTCCAAGATTTCATCCATGACGGCTCTGACCTGCACTTTCTCCAAGTGTCTTGACGCAAGTGCCTGACGCCGGACATCAGCCACTTGCGGAGCTTGGTGCCGTAGCCCTCGGCGGAGTCGCCCGCGCGCTCCATCGGCGTACCGGCCGACGCGTGCGCCGGGGCGCTCGCCTCGCCGCGCGCCGCCTTCCCCCGGACCTCCGCGATGAGTTCGGCGGGGCGGTTGATGCCGGCCTTCACGCCCACGTCGACGGTCGGCTTGCCCGCGAAGCGGTCCTTGTCGCGTACGGAGACGTCGTGCGCGAAGATCACGCCGTCCGCCGCCGCGATCACCGCCGGGTCCAGCCGGGTGAAGCCGGCCGAGCCCTGCGTCTCGACGACCAGTTCGACGCCCGCCTCGCGGCCGGCGTTCTCCAGGGACTCGGCGGCCATGTAGGTGTGGGCGATGCCGGTCGGGCAGGAGGTGACGGCGACGATACGGAAGGGGCGCTCGCCGGAGTCGGGGGCGCTCGCGCTCTCGGCGGGCGTGATCTCAGCAGGCGCGCTCTCGGCGGGCACGGTCTCGGGGCGTGCGCTCTCGGCGGTCGGGTCCGGTGTGCGTGCGGTGCTGCCCGCTGCGGCGCCGGCGGAGGCCGCCGCCGGCGCCGCAGCGGTGTCTTCGGTGGCGCCCGCCTCTGCCTGGGCGGCGCTCGCGACGGCGTCGGGCGCCTCCCCGTCCGACGGCGGCTCGTCCCCCCGGATCAGCGCCGCCGCCGTCGCCGCGTCGCTCACCGCCCGCAGCGCGGAGGTGAACTCGGCGTTCATCAGCTGACGGGCGAGTGAGGAGAGGATCGTCAGGTGGGCGTCGTCGGCGCCGGCGGGTGCCGCGATCAGGAAGATCAGGTCGGCGGGGCCGTCGGCGGCACCGAAGTCGATGCCCGCGGTGCTCCGGCCGAACGCGAGGGTCGGCTCGGTGACATGGGCGCTACGGCAGTGCGGGATGCCGACGCCGCCGTCGAGGCCGGTCGGCATCTGGGCCTCGCGGGCGGCCACGTCGGCGAGGAAGCCATCGAGGTCGGTCACCCGGCCCTGGGTCACCATGCGTTCGGCGAGGGCGCGGGCCGCCGCTTCCTTGGTGTCGGCGGACAGGTCGAGGTCGACCAGGTCCGCGGTGATCATGTCGCTCATCGCGGGCTCCTCTGCACGCGTATCGCCCGGGGGGAGGGGTGGGCGCAGGCGGGGACGGGGGTGTTGCGGGGGGCGGTGGTGATGCGGGTGCCGGCAGGGGCGGTCGTGCGTGCCATGGCGGCAGAGGCGGTCGTGCGTGCCGTGCCGGCAGAGGCGGTGGTGCGTGCCATGGCGGCAGAGGCGGTCGTGCGTGCCATGGCGGCAGAGGCGGTCGTGCGTGCCATGGCGGCAGAGGCGGTCGTGCGTGCCGTGGGGGCGGTCATGGTGCTGGTTCCGTCAGTTCGCGATCGAGCGGGATGTCGCTGGTGACGGTCACCGCCGTGGGGTTCAGGTCGGCGGGGGCCGGCATCTCGCTGCCGGGGAGTCCCACGGCGGCGGCGCCGTGGGCGACGGCGGAGGCGAGGGCCTCGGGGCCGGTGCCGCCGGCGATGAGGAAGCCGGCCAGGGAGGCGTCGCCGGCGCCGACGTTGCTGCGGACCGCGGACACGCGCGCGCTGCCGAACCAGGTGCCGGTCTCCGACACCAGGAGCTGCCCGTCGGCGCCCAGGCTGGCGAGCACGGCGCGTGCGCCCATCGCGCGCACCTCCTCGGCCGCCTTGAGCGCGTCACCCACGGTCGTCAGGGGGCGCGCGACGGCTTCCGCGAGCTCCTCGGCGTTCGGCTTCACCACATCGGGCCGTGCGCGCAGCGCCTCCAGGAGCGGTCGCCCCGAGGTATCCAGTGCGATGCGCGCGCCCCCGGCGTGCGCCTCGGTGACGACATCGGCGTACCAGGAGGGCGCGAGCCCCCGGGGCAGGCTCCCGCAGCAGGCGATCCAGTCGGCGGCGCGGGAGTGTTCGCGGACGGCGGCCAGGAGCAGGGCCTGTTCGGCGGCGGACAGTTCGGGGCCCGGCGCGTTGATCTTCGTGAGCACCCCGTCGGCCTCCGCGAGCGCGATGTTCGAACGGGTGGCGCCGGCGACCGGGACCGGCGCGACCTCGATGCCCTGCGCGTCGAGCAGCTCCGCGACGAGCGCCCCCGGCGCACCGCCCAGGGGCAGGACGGCGACCGTGTGCCGGCCGGCGGAGGCGACGGCGCGCGAGACGTTCACGCCCTTGCCCCCGGGATCCATGCGTTCGCCGGTGGCGCGGATGACCTCGCCGCGCTCCAGGGCGGGGACCTCGTAGGTGCGGTCGAGGGAGGGGTTGGGGGTGACGGTGAGGATCATGCGCGCACTACTTCCGTGCCGCCGCGCTCGATGGCGGCGGCGTCTTCCGGGTCCAGCCCGCTGTCGGTGATCAGCAGGTCCACATCGCTCAGGGCGCCGAACCGGGCGAAGTGCTCCTGGCCGTGCTTGGCGGAGTCGGCGAGGAGGACCACGCGGCGGGCGGCGGCGACCGCCGCCCGCTTGACCGCCGCCTCGGCGAGGTCGGGGGTGGTCAGCCCGTGCTCGGCGGAGAAGCCGTTGGCGGCGACGAACAGGACGTCGGCGCGGATCTCGCCGTACGCGCGGAGCGCCCAGGCGTCCACGGCGGCGCGCGTGCGGTGCCGTACGCGACCGCCGATCAGATGGAGCTGGATGCCCGGGTGGTCGGCGAGGCGGGCGGCGATCGGCAGGCTGTGCGTGACGACGGTGAGGGAGGACTCCAACGGGATCGCGGCGGCGAGGCGGGCCACCGTCGTGCCCGCGTCGAGGATCAGCGTGCCCTCGGCGGGCAGTTCGGCGAGGGCGGCCTTGGCGATGCGGTCCTTCTCGTCGGCGGCGGTGGACTCGCGCTCGGCGAGGTCCGGCTCGAAGTCCAGGCGGCCGGCCGGGATGGCACCGCCGTGCACCCGGCGCAGGAGGCCGGCGCGGTCGAGGGCCTTCAGATCGCGGCGGATCGTCTCGGCGGTGACCTGGAACTCCTCGGCCAGCGACAGCACGTCCACCCGGCCGCCGTCACGGGCGAGCCGGAGGATCTCCTGCTGCCGCTCCGGTGCGTACATGTCCGTTCGCCTCCGCGTGATGCCGTCGGGTCCGATGTCCGGATGTCCGATCACTTCCGACCGATGCCCGAACGTGTGGATTCAGCGGCAGGCTACGCCCGGATTTCCGGAAAGTAAACAGACTCGGGCTTGATGCGGGCAGGAACAGACACCCGGACGTCGGGGGGCCCGGACGTCGACGGGGCCCGGACGTCGACGGGCCCGGACGCCGGGCGGCCCGAACGCCAGCGGGCCCGGCACCGTTGCGATCCGGTGCCGGGCCCGCTGCGTCCTGCGTCCTACCTGGCCAGAGGTCCGGTCGTACCTGGTCAGGGCACCGGTCGTACCTGGTCAGTGGACGGGTCGTACCTGGTCAGGGAACCAGTACGGCTTCCTTCTCCAGTGCCGGCGCTTCGTCCGCCGCGCCCTCCACGTGCTGGGCCGGGCGCTTGGGCAGGGCGGACATCAGCAGGAAGATCGCGCCCATGATTCCGGCGACCCACCACAGCGCGTACTGGAAGGCGTGGACGAAGGCCGGGCCGACCTGGACCTGGGTCAGCCGTTCGCCGATCCGCCCGAAGAAGACCACGGACACCAGCCCGAGGCCGAGCGCGTTGCCCATCTGCTGCACGGTGTTGATCAGCCCGGACGCGGAACCGGCGTGCTCGCGCGGCACCTCCGAGAGCACCGCGTCGGTCAGCGGGGCGACGATCAGCCCCATGCCGAGACCCATCACGACCAGCGGCGCAGCCATCTGCCAGGAGGTGATGGCGAGGCCGTAGTGGCCGGCCTCCCACAGGTACAGGAGCACGCCAAGGCCCATCAGCAGCGCACCCGCCTGGAGCACCTTCCGGCCGAACCGCGGGACCAGCTGCTGCACCGAGAGCCCGGCGGCCACGGACACCGCGATCGAGAACGGCACCCCGGTCAGCCCGGCCCGCAGCGGGCTCCAGCCCAGGCCGATCTGCATGTACAGCGTCCAGACCAGGAAGAAGATGCCGAGGGCCACGCCGAAGACGGTCTGTACGGCGATGCCGGCGGCGAAGCTCTTCACGCGGAACAGCGACAGCTCGACCAGCGGGGAGCCGTCCCGGGCCGCCTTGCGCCGCTCGTACGCCACCAGCGCGGCGAAGACGCCGAGGGCGCCCACCATCGAGGCGTACCCCCACAGCGGCCAGCCCAGCTCGCGCCCGCGGGTGAGCGGGTAGAGCAGCATCAGCAGGCCGAGCGAGACCAGGGCCACGCCGACCAGGTCCAGCTTGAGCGCCTTGGGGGCCTTCGACTCGCTGATGAAGCGGCGGCCGAGTATCAGGGCCAGGATGCCGACGGGCAGGTTGATGAGGAAGATGGGCCGCCATTCGAGGCCGAACAGGTTCCACTCGGTCAGCAGGGCGCCGAGCAGCGGGCCGGAGACCGCGCCGAGGCCGACGATCGCGCCGAACAGACCGAAGACCTTGCCGCGTTCATGGGCCGGGAAGGTGGCGTGCACGATCGACAGCACCTGCGGAACCATCAGCGCGGCCATGCCGCCCTGGAGGACGCGGGAGGCGACCAGCATCTCGGGGTTCACGGCGAAGCCGCACAGGGCGGAGGCCAGGGTGAAGCCGCCGATGCCGATGAGGAACAGCCGCTTGCGCCCGTGGATGTCGCCGAGCCGGCCGCCGGTGATCAGGCCGACGGCGAAGGCGAGGGCGTAGCCGGCGGTGATCCACTGGATCTGGCTGACCGAGGCGTGTGCCGTGCGCTGGATGGACGGGATGGCGATGTTGACGATCGTCACGTCGACCAGGTCCATGAAGGCCGCGGTCATGATGATCGCCAGCGCCAGCCAGCGGGTCCGGTCGGACCTGTTGATCCTGTCGGCCCTGTCGGCCCTGTCGGTCCGGTGGGCCTTGTCGGTCCTGTCGTTCCTGTCGGCGCTGTCGGTCGTGTGTGCCTGGTCGCGCGGTTCTCCGCGGCCCTGCTCGGCGGTGCGGTCGATCGAGGTCATGGAGAGAAGATAGGACCGCATTAGGTCAGATCGTGTCCTAGATCTACGACATCCTCGTCTTATGACGACCGACACACCGGCACGGCTGCTGCAGCTCCTCTCCCTCCTCCAGACGCCCCGCGAGTGGCCCGGCGGTGAGCTCTCCGAGCGGCTCGGGGTGTCCCGGCGCACGGTGCGGCGGGACATCGACCGGCTGCGCGAGCTGGGCTATCCGGTCCAGGCGACGAAGGGCGCGGACGGCGGGTACCGGCTGGTCGCGGGCAAGGCGATGCCGCCGCTGGTGCTGGACGACGAGGAGGCGGTGGCGATCGCGGTGGGGCTGCGGGCCGGCGCCGGGCACGCCGTCGAGGGCGTGGACGAGGCGTCCGTACGGGCCCTGGCCAAGCTGGAGCAGGTGCTGCCGTCCCGGCTGCGCCACCGGGTGTCCACCCTGCAGGCCGCGACCACGCCGCTGACCAGCGGGGACGGCCCCAGCATCGCACCGGAGACGCTGACCGTGATGGCGTCCACGGTCGCGGGGCACGAGCGGCTGCGGTTCGCCTACAGCGACAAGGACGGCAGCGCGTCCCGCCGGCTGACCGAGCCGCACCGGCTGGTGTCGACCGGGCGGCGCTGGTACCTGGTGGCGTACGACCTCGACCGCGCGGACTGGCGTACGTTCCGGGTCGACCGGGTGAGCCGGCCGTTCGCGACCGGGGTCCGGTTCACGCCGCGGGAACTGCCGGCGGGCAACGCCGCCGAGTACCTGCGGCAGTCGATCAACCGGCGGCAGGAGACGTACGCGTTCGAGGTGCGGTTCGCGGCACCGGCGGACCAGGTGTCCGCGCGGATGCCGCGGGCGCTCGGGGCGCCCGAGGACGACGGCGCGGGCGGCTGCGTCCTGCGGGGCACCACCGGCGACCCCGTGGAGTGGCTGGCGGTGCGGCTCGCGATGGCGGGGTACGAGTTCGCGGTGCGCGGGCCGGGGCGACTCGTGGAGATGGTGCGGGAGTTGGGGGGACGGCTGAGCAGAGCGGCGGAGGCCGCCGGGGCGGAGGGGCAGGCGGGGCAAGCGGCTCCGGCGGGACCAGCCGGACCAGCGGGTCCGGCGGGTCCGGCGGGTCCGGCGGCTCCGGGGCACCCTGGGCGTCCGGGGGTGGAGGGAGCGGGGGCGCCGGAGGCGGTGTGACCGGCCGCACCACTCCGTCGACCTTCCGTCAGTCCCCTATCAGGCAGTACTCCGCCAGGCAGTACTCCGCCAGGCAGTGCTCCGCCAGGCAGTGCTCCGTCAGGCAATGCTCCGCCAGTCAGTGCTCCGCCAGTCAGAGCTCCGTCAGTCAGTTCTCCGTCCCCGGTCAGTCCCCCGTCACCCCTCCCCGCCCGGCCCCTCGCCCCACCCGAAGCCCCGCAGCGCACGCAGATTGCGCAGGGCGAGAGCCGCCGGGCATTCCGGGCCGGTGGGCGGGGTGGTCGTGGCGGCCCAGGACTCCACGGCGACGCGCACGGCGGCGCTCGCCACGGCCGCGGCGAAGCGGAGATCCGGGGTGAGCGCCACCGGATCCGGGGCCCCCTCCGGAACCCCCTGATCAGCCACGCTCTCCCCGCCAGGGAGAATCTCCCGTTCCGCAGGCCCCTCCCGGCCCTCCCGGCCCGCCCGACCCGCCCGGTCCGCGTCCACCCGGCCCGCTCGGCCCACCGGGTCCACCCGGCCCACCGAGCCCACCGGGTCCACCGGCCCCACCCGTCCCGCCAAGATCTCCCCGAGGGTCCCCTCCGATGCCTGGCACACCTCCGCCCAGACCTTGCGCAGGGCCGGGCTGGTGTCGGCGAGGCGGATCAGGGTGCGGAGCCATTCCCAGGACGCGGCCGAGACGCCGAGGCCGGGGGTGAGGGTGTGGTGGACGGCGTGTTCCAGTGCTTGCGGCAGGGACAGTCCGGCCGGCGCCGTACGGACCGCCTCGATCCAGCGCTGGGCGCCGGCCCCGTAGAGCGGGGCCACCGCCTCTTCCTTGGTGGCGAAGTAGCGGTAGAACGTGCGCGGCGCGATGCCGGCGGCCTGGGCGATGTCCTCGGCGCGGGTGGCCCGCAGGCCCCGCTGGACGAAGAGGGCCGCCGCCGCCCGGGCGATCTCCATCCGGGTCTCGGCCTTCCGGCGTTCGGTGAGGGAAACCGGTGCGGAGGCGGAAAACTGCTGGTGGGCGGCGCTGCGGGTGGTGCTCATCTCGGCAGGCTATGCCCGTGTGGCAGAATCTGCCATCCGGCGGTCCACCCCGGGGTTCAGGTACGGGGTGGGCCGCTGTTCCAGCTTCTCCGGCCGGAACCACAGGGAGAGGCCGGACTCCGGCGCCCGGGGGGGGATGGGCGCCGAAGCCCGGCTTCGGAAGGTCCCGGCGCCGGGGGGGGATTGCGTCGGGACGTGGCTCATGCGGGGGTGGGGCGGGGTCGGGTCGGCCGGGGCCGGCCGTCGGCCGGGAGAGGTGCGGTGTGGGGTGGGGAGTGCGGTCCTGGGGGCCCGCTCCTGGGCCCGGAAGGGTTGTTCCCTCGGGCCCAGGGGTTGAAGCGATGGGACCACGCCATGTTTGCGCCGTCTTTCGCCACCGGGCGTGCGCGCCGCGCAGTAACCCTACGAAACCCGGGGCGGCCAGCGGCCCCCGTACACCCCGTACACCCCGGACGTCACGGCGTCACGAAGGACCCCCGCCCGTTACGCCGCCGCGTCGAAGCCGGTCTGGCGGGCCAGCTTCTTCAGTTCGAGCAGCGCGTGCTTCTCGATCTGGCGGATGCGCTCGCGGGTCAGGCCGTGCTCCTTGCCGACCTCCGTCAGGGTGCGCTCGCGGCCGTCGTCGATGCCGTACCGCATCTTGATGATGGAGGCCGTGCGCTGGTCGAGGCGGCCGATCAGGTCGTCCAGTTCCTCGCTGCGCAGCAGGGTCAGGACGGACTGCTCGGGGGAGACCGCCGAGGTGTCCTCCAGCAGGTCGCCGAACTGGGTCTCGCCCTCGTCGTCCACCGCCATGTTCAGCGAGACCGGGTCGCGGGCCCAGTCGAGCACGTCCGTCACGCGCTCCGGCGTGGAACCCAGCTCCGCCGCGATCTCCGCCGGCTCCGGGTCGCGGCCGTGCTCGCGGTTGAACTCGCGCTGGACACGGCGGATGCGGCCCAGCTCCTCCACCAGGTGGACGGGGAGCCGGATCGTGCGGGACTGGTCGGCGATGGAACGGGTGATGGCCTGCCGGATCCACCAGGTGGCGTACGTCGAGAACTTGAAGCCCTTGCGGTAGTCGAACTTCTCCACGGCGCGCACCAGGCCCGCGTTGCCCTCCTGGATCAGGTCGAGGAGGGGCAGGCCCGCGCGGGGGTAGCGCCGGGCGACGGCGACGACCAGGCGGAGGTTGGAGCGGATGAAGACGTCCTTGGCCCGTTCGGCGGCGGCGACCAGCGCCTCCAGTTCCTCCCGGCTGGCGTCCGTCACGGACTCCTCCTCGCCGTCGAGGACCTGCTGCGCGAACACCCCCGCCTCGATGGTCTGGGACAGCTCGACCTCCTTGGCGGCATCGAGCAGCGGCGTGCGCGCGATCTCGTCGAGGTACATGCCGACCAGGTCGCGGTCTGCGATCTCGCCGCGATGAGCGCGAACACTGCTTGCCGAGTCGGCCGTCTGTCCCCCAGAGCCGAAAGCCTGGGAGGTGCCCCCATGGGCGGACTTACGACGGGCGACGGCACGGGTTGCCATGCGTGCTCCCTTGCGATGGTGGGCTGGCGGGTGGTCTGGCGAACGCCCGGCACTCACGGGACTGTTTCTTGGACTCTCCCTGAGTGCCCTGCATCCGAAGGAAACAACGACTGGAATCCGGACAGAATTCCCAACCCGCCCCTCGATTTTTCTGATCATGCAGTACCCTGTCGGCCGCGCAGGGAGGCGAGATGCCGCCGGAACATACCGAGGTGCAGGTCAGGCCGGGAGTCGAGAAAGACCTCGACGCTCTCACGGCGATCTACAACCACTATGTCCGTGAGACGGCCATCACATTCGACACCGTGATCTTCACTCCGGAGGAGCGCCGTCCCTGGCTGCTCTCCCACCCGGAAGACGGGCCGCACCGGCTGATGGTTGCCACGGAAACGGAATCACAGCAGATCCTGGGGTACGCCACGTCCAGTCCTTACCGGCCGAGACCCGCGTACGCGACCTCCGTGGAGGTCTCGGTGTACGTCGCCCCGGACGCCGGCTCGCGCGGCGTCGGCACGCTCCTCTACGACGCCCTCTTCACGGCACTGGCCGAGGAGGACGTGCACCGCGCCTACGCCGGGATCGCCCGGCCCAACGAGCCCTCCGAGCGGCTGCACGCCCGCTTCGGCTTCCGGCACGTCGGCACGTACCACGAGGTCGGCCGCAAGTTCGGCCGCTACTGGGACGTGGCCTGGTACGAGAAGAGCCTCGCCCCCCTCCGCTGACACCCGGGTACTCTCCGCTGACACCCGGGTACCCGGTCGGGCCCCGCCCTCACCTCAGCCGAACTGCACCGAGCGCTTCGCCATTCCCATCCAGAACCCGTCGATCACCGACTTCTGCGCGTCCAGCTCGCCGCCGGCCTCCGCCGCGCCCATGGTGACGAAGAGCGGGGCGAAGTGTTCGGTGCGCGGGTGGGCGTAGCGGCCGGCCGGGGCCTTGTCCAGGAAGTCGAGCAGGGCGTCCCAGTCGCGGGACTCCAGGGCCCGCCGGCCCCAGTCGTCGAACTCGGACGACCAGGCCGGCACACCGGGGCCGGTGTACCGCAGGGCGGCGAGGTTGTGGGTGAAGAAGCCGGAGCCGACGATCAGCACGCCCTCGTCGCGCAGGGGCGCGAGCTTGCGGCCGATGTCCATGAGGCGGACCGGGTCGAGGGTGGGCAGGGAGATCTGCAGGACGGGGATGTCGGCGGCCGGGAACATCTCGACGAGGGGGACGTAGGCGCCGTGGTCGAGGCCGCGGTCGGGAATGTCCTGGACGGGGATGCCGGGGGCGCGCAGCAGCTTGCGGACGGAGTCGGCCAGCTCGGGGGCGCCGGGGGCGGCGTACCGGACCCGGTAGTAGTGCTCGGGGAAGCCCCAGAAGTCGTAGACGAGGGGGACGGTCTCGACGGCGCCGAGGGCGAGCGGGGCCTCCTCCCAGTGGGCGGAGACCATGAGGATCGCCTTGGGGCGGGGCAGGCCGGCGGACCAGGCGGCGAGCTGGCCGGGCCAGACGGGGTCGTCGGCGAGCGGCGGGGCGCCATGGCTGAGGTACAGGGCGGGCATGCGCTCCTGGGCGGTGGCGGACATGACGGCTCCCTCGCTCCCTGCGCGGACGCATACGAGCGGACCGCACCGACATTTGCTTTAACTCTCAAGTTTTCACCGAACCCTACCCCTCACTTGTTCAAGTTTCAAGGAGCCGCCTCGTACAGTGGGGGCATGAACACGGCACCGGACTCCGCAGCACGGCACCGCTGGCTCACCGACGAGGAACAGCGCATCTGGCGTGCGTACCGGCACGCCACCACCCTGCTGGAGGACCACCTCGACCGGCAGCTGCAGCGCGACGCGGGCATGCCGCACATCTACTACGGCCTCCTGGTCGGCCTCGCCGAGGCGCCGAGGCGACGCCTGCGGATGACCGAGCTGGCGATGCAGGCGAAGATCACCCGCTCCCGGCTCTCGCACGCGATCGCCCGGCTGGAGGCGAACGGCTGGGTGCGCCGCGAGAACTGCCCCTCCGACAAGCGCGGCCAGTTCGCTGTGCTCACCGACGAGGGCCAGGAGGTGCTGCGGAGCACCGCGCCCGGCCATGTGACCGCCGTCCGGCAGGCGCTGTTCGAGCGGCTGAGCCCGGAGCAGCAGAAGGCCCTCGGCGAGATCATGGAGATCGTCGCCGAGGGCCTCCAGCCCGACGAAGCGGGTGCGGACCTGCCCTGGCTCCGCTAACTCACCGGGCACGGCTCCGGACGGGTCGCGGGTGCCGCCGTACGGCCGCTCAGTGAGCGATCACCGGCACCGGCATCTCGTCCTCGACGCCCTCGCCGGAGGCCACCACGGTGGTGTCCGGACGGCCGGCGTTGACGAAGGTGAAGGCGATCAGCGAGGCGAGGCCGAGGATGCCGACGGCGAACCAGATGGCCGCGCTGTAGCCGTGCACCATGGCCTGGAGCTGGACCAGCTGCTGCTGCGGCTTGGAGGCCGCACCGGCGATGTGGTCCTTCACGTACGACGTCGTCGCGGAGGCGGCGATCGTGTTCAGCAGGGCGGTGCCGATCGCGCCGCCCACCTGCTGCGAGGTGTTGACCATCGCGGAGGCGACACCGGCGTCCCGGGGCTCGACGCCCTGGGTGGCCAGGGACATGGCCGGCATGAACGCCGTACCCATGCCGAGGCCGAGCAGCACCATCGCGGGCAGCAGCAGGATGCCGTACGAGGAGTCGATCTCCAGCTGGGTCAGCAGCAGCATGCCGAGGCCGGCGACCAGGAAGCCGGGGCCCATCAGGAAGCGGGCCGGGATCCGGGTCATCAGCCGGGTGCCGATCTGGGTGGAGCCGGTGATCATGCCGACCACCATCGGCAGGAACGCGAAGCCGGTCTTGACCGGCGAGTAGCCCTTCACGACCTGCAGGTAGTAGGTGAGGAAGAGGAACAGGCCGAACATGCCGATGATCGCGAGGCCGAGGGAGAGGTAGATCCCGCCGCGGTTGCGGTCGGTGACCACGCGCAGCGGCAGCAGCGGCGCCTTCACCCGGCGCTCGACCAGCACGAACGCGAGCAGCAGCACGCCGGAGGCGATGAACATCGAGACGGTCACGGAGTCGCCCCAGCCGTCGGACTCGGCGCGGGTGAAGCCGTACACGAGCGCGACCAGGCCGAGGGTGGACAGGACCACGCCGGGGATGTCGAGCGGGGAGCGGTTGCGGCCGCCCTCCGGCTCACGGATGACGAACCAGGCGCCGAGCGCGGCGACGATGGCGAACGGGACGTTCACGAAGAAGGTCCAGCGCCAGTCCAGGTACTCGGTGAGGAAGCCGCCGAGGATCAGGCCGACGGCACCGCCGCCGCCGGCGATGGCGCCGTAGATGCCGAACGCCTTGGCGCGCTCCTTGGCGTCCGTGAACATCACGGCGAGCAGGGACAGCGCGGCCGGGGCGAGCAGGGCGCCGAAGACACCCTGGAGGGCGCGGGCGCCGAACATCATGGCGCCGGTGGTGGCGGCACCGCCGAGCGCGGAGGCGGCGGCGAAGCCGCCGAGGCCGAGGACGAAGGCGCGCTTGCGGCCCCACTTGTCGGCGATCCGGCCGCCGAAGAGCAGCAGACCGCCGAAGGCGAGGGCGTAGGCCGTGACGACCCACTGCCGGTTGCCGTCGGATATGCCGAGGTCGGTCTGGGCGGACGGCAGGGCGATGTTCACGATGGTGGCGTCGAGGACGACCATCAGCTGGGCGAGCGCGATGAAGACGAGCGCTTTCCAGCGGTTGGCGTCACCGCTCGGTGCGGCGGCGCCGCGAGCCTTGAGGGCTGTTTCGGACATGGAGATACCCACTTCGGGACTTCGGGACTTCGTGACGGAAGGACACGCCGGAGGACGTGATGAAAAACGATGAGAAAACGGAGTAAAGCGGAAAGGTGAAGCAAAGGAGGGGGCCGCACGAGCTGCCGTGGCGTCAGACGGTCGTACGGAGGTACGAACTGTCGTGCCGTCAGGCGGCCGTGCCGGCTGCCGTGCTGTCGGTGGACTGGGTGCGGAGGCGGAACGGATCGGTCAGGAGTCGCGCAGCTCCTTGAGGCTGACGGCCCGGCCCGGCAGGGCGGAGCGGGCGGGTGCCCGCAGTCCGTCGAGGAACAGTTGCAGATGGCGGTGGACGAAGCGGTCGCCGCGGAGGCAGTCCGTGCCGGCCGGGGGCCGGCTCAGCTGGGCCACGACGATCAGCAGATCGCCGACATCGACGTCCGGCCGGAGCTGCCCGGCCGCCTTGGCCCGGCCCATGATCTCCTCGACGAGCTGCTCGACGCGCTCGCGGGAGGCCTCCAGGTCGGGGTGGTGCTGGTCGAACGTGCTGGACACCATGGGGCACAGCGCGCTGATCCGCTCATCGGCGGCGGCGTGCACGAAGTGCTCCAGGGCGGCGAAGGCGTCCCCGGTCTCCGCGAGGGCCAGCTCGGCCGCCTCGGCCGTGCGGTCCATCACGGAGCAGACGACCTCGCGGACGAGGGCGTCGCGGTCGGGGAAGTTGCGGTACACCGTGGCGTTGCCGACGCCGGCCCGGCGGGCGATCTCGTCGAGCGGCACGTCCGGGCCGTGCTCGACGAACATCTCCCGGGCGGCGGTGACGATCCGCTCCCGGTTGCGCAGGGCGTCGGCGCGCGGCCGGGTCGCCTTGCGCACGGCGGGGGCGGTCATGGTCGGCACGGTGCACTCCTTGAGGCTTGGGGGCCGGCGAGAGCCGGCGGGGCGAGGCGGGAGCCCGCGAGGGCCCCGGGGGTGGTGGGGCGGTCCGGGGGCTGGTGGGCGATCCGGGGGGTGGTGGCGGCGGGTGGTGGCGCGATCCGGGGACCGGGTCCCCGTTTCGCTCGGACACACGACTAAACGGGGAAGACGTCCCCGGTTATTTCCCGGCGGCCGAAAGAATCCCTGTGACCTGGACCACAATCACCGCCCGCCGGGATTCACCCCCGCGCCGCGCCCCATTCCCACCATCGGTCTCCTCCAGCGCGCGCCCCCCGCCCCCTCGCCACAGGGTGAGCGCAAGGGTGCAGCCGGAGACGGCGGCTGCCGTGGCGCGAAAGGTCCCCGCATGCAGCCGCAGCCGCCACCCCGCAGCCGCATACGCCGGCGCCGGGCCGCCGCCCTGTCCTTGGTGACCGCACTGACCTTCGCGGTCAGCACCTCGGCCGGGACCGGCCACCTGACGGCGCCCACCACCGCCGGACCCATCAATCTGGCCCGCTCCTCCGCGCTCGTACCCTGCTTGATCCATGGCGGCCTGGACGTGCAGATGACCGAGGGACTGCCCACCCCGCCCGGCTACTCCCGCTCCACCGGCACGGTCCACGCCCTGACCCTGATGGTCGACTTCTCCGACGCGCCCGGCGAGGGCAGCGCGATGGACCGCTTCCACGAGTTCTTCCCGCAGACCCAGGAGTGGTTCCGCACCGCGTCCTACGGCCGTCTCGACTACCGCCCCGAGACGCCCGTCACCACCTGGCTGCGCATGCCGAAGAGCTTCCGGGACTACGGCATAGAGCGCGGCGCCCCCTTCGATCCCGGCTACCGGGACCTGGCGCAGGACATCGTGGCCGCCGCCGACCCGAAGGTGGACTTCCACGACTACGACCTGCTCAACGTGCTCGTCACCCCGAACGCCGGCCCCTCCGCCCTGGACACCGTGCTGTCCGTGACGTTCGCCGGGAACGAGGACGCCCCGGTCGCCGACGGCGTCCGCATAGCCAACGCCTCCTTCGTCTACTCCCGCCAGGACGACGGCTCCGGCTCCTACGCCCGCACCGGCTACCGGGTGCTGCCGCACGAGAACGGCCACACCTTCGGCCTGCCCGACCTCTACACCCAGGAGGGCGGGGGCGCGGTCGGGCACTGGGACATCATGAGCGAGGACTGGGGCGCCGGAAACGATCTGCTCGGCTGGCACAAGTGGAAGCTGGGCTGGCTGGACGCCGGCCAGGTCGGCTGCGCGGCGGCGAAGGGCAGCGTCGACTACTCCCTGTCCCCGCTGTACAGACCGGACGGCGGGAAGCTGATCCTGATACCGGTCACCGCGCGCACCACCTACGCGCTCGAGGTCCGCGCACAGGGCGGCAACGACGAGGCGGTGTGCCGCCCGGGCCTCCTCGTCTACAAGGTCGACGCCACGGTCGACACCGGCCGCGGCCCGATCACCGTCTACGACAGCCACCGCGGCAGCGGCGGCTGCACCCACAGCCCCAACGTCCACGCGGAACTCTCCGACGCCCCGTTCACCCCCGGCGAGAGCTTCAACGATCCGCGACACGGCATCAAGGTGCAGGTGGTGAGCGCGGACGCGGACGAGAACTACCGGGTGCGGATAACTCGGGCTTGAGGGGGCGGGCGCCCCGACCAGGAGCCCGTGAGCCCGTGAGCCCGCGGGCCCCTGAGCCTGTGAGCAGGGGCGGGCCGGAGGCGGGCCGGAGTGACCGGTGCGAGCTGGAGCGAGCCGGAGGCGGGCCGGAGGCGGGCCGGAGTGACCGGTGCGAGGTGGAGCGACCGGTGCGAGCTGGGACGGCCCGGTGCGAGCTGGGACGGCCCGGAGCCCGGACGTGGGGCGCGGCCGGGATCCACCACCCCCCGGGGTCTACCGTAGGCCTGCCCCGACGCCGTACCGGAGAGACGATGCCCGCGACGCCCCCGACGACCGCTCCGGATGCCGCTGCCCGTGCGGGGGGCGAGGCCGGGGGCGAGGCCGTGGCGGGTACGCCGGCCGAGGCGGTGGTCGGCCCGCTGGTGCGCGGGGTCGATGTGCTGCGGCGGCTGGCCGGGGCGGGCGGCACGCTGAGCCCCGGCGCGCTGGAGCGGGCGACCGGCCTCGCCCGCGCCACGGTGGACCGGATCACGGGGACCCTGGCCCGCATGGACTACGTCCGCCTCGACGGCCGGGACGTCGTCCTCGCCCCGCGGGTGATGGAGCTGGGCAACGCCTACCTGGCCGCGCTGCGCCTGCCCGCCCTCCTCGACGCCCGCGCGGACGCCCTCGCCGACGAACTGGACGAGTCGGTGTCGCTCGCGGTCGCCGACCTCGACGGCATCCGCTTCGTCCACCAGGCCACCCGCCGCCGCGCGCTGTCCGTCAGCTTCCGCGTCGGCGATCTGCTGCCGGCCGAACGGACCGCGCCGGGCGCGCTGTTCGCGGCCGAGTGGACGGAGCCGGACTGGACCCGCTGGCGCACCCGCAGAACAGCAGACCCCCAGCACACGACTTTCCCCGCCATACACTCCCCCTCCCCCTCCTCCCCCGTCTCCTCTTTCAGGGCGCGGGCCGAGCGGGCCCGCCGGGACGGCTGGGCCCTGGACGACCAGCTGATCGAGCCGGGCCTGGTCGCGGTGTCCGTCCCGGTACGGGACCCCGGCACCGGCCGCGTGGCCTGCGCGGCGAGCGTGGTCAGCCACACCAGCCGCCACTCGGCGGCGGACCTGCGGACCAGCCTGCTGCCCCGCCTGCGTACGGCGGTGGAAGCGATGGAAGCCGACCTGCGCACCGCGCCCCCGCCCGAGGCCGGCCCCCCGCCGGCCGGACTCGCGACGTGGACGACGGCGTCCAAGCACGAACTGGGCCGGGACTTCGTGGAATCGCTGGCCCGCGGTCTGACCGTCCTGACGGCGTTCGGCGAGGGCCGCGCCGCGCTGTCCCTGACGGACGTGGCCCGGGCGACCGGCCTGTCCCGGGCCACCGCACGCCGGGCGCTGCTCACCCATGAACACCTGGGCCTGCTGGCCGCGCATGACGACCGCACCTTCACCCTCACCCCGCGCGTCCTGGACCTCGGCTTCCCGCCCCTGTCCCGCCTGTCGCTCCCCCGCCTGGCGGAGCCCCACCTGCGGGCCCTCGCGGACCAGGTGCGCGAGCCGACGGCACTGGCCGTACTGACGCCGGACGGCACGGAGATCCAGTACACGGCCGGCGCGGGGGCGAGCCGCGTCCTGACCGTGCACATCCCCGTGGGCACCCGGCTCCCGGCCACAGCGACCTCACTGGGCCGCGTCCTCCTGGCGGACACCGCCACCCGCCGCTCCCCCGACCTGGCGGAGATCCGTACCCGGGGCCACGCTTTGGTCGACGAGGAACTGGAGTCGGGCCTGCGCTCCATCGCCGTACCGGTACGGGACCGCTCGGGCCGGGCGGTCGCCGCGCTGAACGTCGCCACGCACGCGGCCCGCCGCACCCTGGACGACTGCGTCCGGGACCTCCTCCCCGCCCTCCGCGAAACGGCCGACCGCATCCAGCGGGACCTCCACACCGCGTCCCGCTTCACCGAGGTCGCCGCGTCCTGACCCCGGCACCCACCCCGCCCACGCCCTGATCCGGTACCCTGTGGACCGAGCGCCCACCAGGACGCCACCTCATGCCTTCGTAGCTCAGGGGATAGAGCACCGCTCTCCTAAAGCGGGTGTCGCAGGTTCGAATCCTGCCGGGGGCACAGAAGAAAGGGCCAGCTCAGGAGGGTTTCCCTCCCAGGCTGGCCCTTCGTCGTTCCAGGGGTCGTGCCACACGCAGGGCATCTGGCTCCTCCCCGCGCAGGGCCAGTGGTTCAGGGAGCGGGGCGCTCAGGGGAGACCATGACCGGGGATCTCTGTGACGCAGCTCGGTCGTCGATCCCGCCCATGGACTCCGCAGCGAGGACAGCATCCGCGTCAGGCGCCGGTGGCGTCGCCCTGGCCCGTGCGGAGTCGCTGTTGCAGAACTAATGGGCAGGGCGACGTTGTCCAGATGTCCCGCGCCGCTGGGCTGTGCGGAATCCATCTGACTTTCCTCAGCGACGGCGACGCCGGCATGTAGCCCCGGCAGGCTGGGGCGCCGGCCGGGGCACGAGAACGGTCAGTCCTTGGGCGGGACGATAAACACCCGCGTCGGCTTGGGCTTCGGCTCAGGGGACTCAGGTTGCTGCGTACGCTTCCACGCCGCCACCAGGTCCGCGTACCGCGGGTCGATCCATTCGGACATTCGGCCTCCCTTCACCGAGGGAGGCTAGACCACCTTGTCGGGCTTGGGCTCCGGCTTGGGCTTGCGCCTGACCTCGATCGGTCCGCTGTCGTCCGAGTGCTGGCACTTCGCCGCGACCGACACGAGCGTCTCGTCGGACGGCGGCCCCCACAACGGGAGGTCGGGAGCCCACCCCAGCCCGCTGATCCTTGCGCGAGCCCGGGTGACGATCTCCGGGTCGTAGTTCGCCGGGTCGTATCCCGGGTAATGGTGGACAAACGCGCCGCCGAGCCGCTCGCACAGTTCGGCGTACATCGCCGTGTGCAGGATCAGGGCGTGCCAGCCCTCGTCCACGATCCGGCTCGGCGCGAGGCCGAGCCCGGGATTCGCGGAGCAGGCAGCCACGAACTTGAGGCCCTCTTCCACGATCCGGCCGGCCAGTTCCTCCGACATGTCGGGGTTGGCATCCAGCACGGTCTGTCGGCAGCTCGCGAACTCGCTGTCGGTGATGAGCATGCGAGCCAGCGGCGGCTTCGAGTCCGGGCCGGGGTCGGGCATGGGTCCGGGAGGTACTGTCATAGCGATCTCCTTCGCTGGTTGCGGATGGGACAGGCGCCCGGGCCGGGTCTTTGCGGGAGTCGGTCCGGGCGTCGACTGGGGCGCGTGACGGGATCGCCGTCACGACGGAGTGGCGGGGCGGTGGTCCCTGTGGCCGACCGCTCGCCTTCGCCAAGCGGTCAACCGGCGCTGCGGTCGCGCGCCGGAGCCTGAGCCGCTCTCAGCTCCCGCCGAGCGTTTCGGAGTGCTCGCACAGCGCCTTGACCACGCGCGCCAGGCGGCGGGCGTAGGCGACCGCTTCGCTGTGGCCGGCCCTGGGGTTGGCGGCGAGCTTGCGGCGAGCCTCCCCGACACACGCGTGGGCACAGAACCGGGGGATGTCATCCTCCGGGCGTCGGTCCGCCGCAGCTTCGACTTCCGGGATCAACAACTCCAAGTGCCCGCGCAGGGTGCTGATGAGAGTGGGCACCTCGTCGGCAGCAGGGGGCAGGGCGTCTGGTCCGTCGTCCGGACCGAGCAACCGGAACGCGCTGGCCTTCATGCCGGCGGTATCGAGCGGCCGGCGGGCAACGTCTACGGCTGGTGTGCCGGGGGAAGTACGGTGCGCCATGTCGACTCCTTGCGGTCGGCCAGCCCCGGGGTCGTTCGCGCGACCGCCGGGGCGTTCTGTCACCGATCACATTCGCTTCGTCACTGACAGTTGCGCGACGGCATCTGGGCTGTCAGAGCGGCGACACACAGGGCGTCATTTAGGTGTCACTCTGTGCGCCGGAGGGCTACCGTGATCTCATGACGACGCCGAACAGCACCCTTCGTGCGGCGCGAATGGCGCTGCTCATGTCCCAAGACGAGTTCGCCCGCGCCCTGCGCGAGGCAGGCCAGCGAGCGGGCACCCCGAACGACGCCAGCAAACGCCTCATTCAACGCTGGGAGTCCGGACAGATCACCGCACCCCGGGCGGTCTATGCCCGCGCACTGGAGGCGGTGACCCGCATGCCCATCGGCAGCCTCGGCTTCCAGGCCACCACGTTCGCTCGCGTCCGCGAGGACGGGCACGGCGGCCACGACTTGGAAGGTTCACCCCTCGGCGTCTCCGCCGGGCCCGCAGCAGCCGTGCAGGCAGTGCCCGCGAGCAACTACTCCGGGGTGTGGCTCAGCACGTACGAGTTCGTGTCCAGTGGGCGCGGGGGCCAGGTCTTCACCGGCCGGCACTACGTCGTGTTGCTCCAGCACGGCAACGCCCTCACGGCGCGCAGCCTGCCCAACGCCAGCCTCAACGCCGACAGTCCACTGACCCTCGACCTCCAGGTGGACGGCAACACGGTGACCGGCACGTGGACCGAACAGACCGCGCGAGACGGCTACTACCAGGGTGCTCGCTACTTCGGCGCGCTCCAGATGCTGGCCGAGCCGACCGGCCGCCGGATGGCCGGGAAGTGGGTTGGTTTCGGGCGTGAGTTCGACGTGAACACCGGGCCGTGGGAGCTGCGCCTCGTGGACGCTTCTACGGACAAGGCGACGCTGGAGCGGTACAACCGGCCCCCTGAGGCGTAGCCATCAGCCGGCCCCGGTCTACAGGTTTCTAGCGTCTGCAGCTGAGGGCACACCCACGAACGGCGGTAGGAAGCCGATATGCAGGCCGAGAAGGGCCGCCAGATCGAACTCCTGCGTTAACGCTGCTGACCTGGGGTTTCTCCCTCAGGGAGGCGTTCTGTTCGGTCTCGGCCTCCTCGTCCGGGGCCGCTTTTGTGTGAGTGATGGGTGCCGCTCACCGGCCATAGTGGCGCCCCGCCGTTCGGGCAGGTCAGCCTGCACCGTCTCCGTGGGCTCGTCGGTCGGGTGTCGGCCGACGAGGAAAGGACGTGAGCAAGAGCAGCGTGACGGACGGAAGGCCGACAGTACGCTGAGTCCAGCGGGATCGGGCCCGCGGCACAGTGCCCGGGAGGCGCTCCATGACGGCCGAGATGATGGCCCCGGCGTAGATGCATGAGCAGATCACGGCTGAGGAGTACGAGTCCTGGTCCGAGGAACAGTGCGCCGGCATCGAGGTCGTGGACGGGATGGCCGTCGTGAGTCCGGCCGCGTCCAAGCGGCACAACCGGCTGGCCCGGATTCTGGCGAACGCCCTGGACGCCGCCGCAGGCCTGGAGTGGAATGCCGACACGGACTTCGACGTCCGACTTCAGGATGTCCCGCTCACCAACTGCCGCCCGGACGTCGTCGTGTACCGCGCAGACACGATCGACATCACCCCCACCCGCCCTGAGCACGTGCTGCTGGTCGCGGAGGTCGTGTCGCCAGGCTCGGAGACCACCGACCGAATCGTGAGGGTCGACCAGTACGCCAAAGCAGGCATCGGCCTCTACTGGCGGATCGAGCAGGCCGCGACAGGCGTTCCTCTCGTGTACACCTACGCTCTCGATCCCACGACGAAGACCTACCGGGAGGGAGACGTATTCACCGGCCTCCTCAAGGTAGCGGCCCCTTACCCGGTGGAGATCGACCTCGGCCGGCTCTGACCGCAAGGCTCGGCGGCGGCCCCTGAGACGGAGCCGGCGCCGGGAAGCCATGCGCCCGGCTCCCGGAAGGGCGCCGGGCGTCCTTCGTCATCGGGGTGTCTCGAGGCGGAGTACCAACGCGCGTAGGGCGCGGAGTTCGGCGTCCAGGGCCTGTGCGCCCTCGCGGGTCAGGGTGACCCAGGTGCGGGGGCGGCGGCCGGCGTAGCCCTTCTCCACCGTGATCAACCCGGACTCTTCGAGCACCTTCAGGTGCCGGGAGAGGTTGCCGTCGGTGACGGCCAGTTGCTTCTTCAGGAAACCGAATTCGACCCGGTCGGCTTCACGGGCGACGGTGAGGACGCCCAGCCGCACGCGCTGGTGGACGGTGTCGTCCAGCGCCTGGGTGGGATGCGGTTCCTCGTGGTCGTCCTGCGCAGCGGTCGAGTCTTCGACGCTCATGAGACGACCGTACCCGCGCCAGGGGCACCCGGCGTGCCCCGGCGGCGGACGGCTGTCCACTCGCACAGCCCGGCGAGGAGCAGGATCGCGGCGAGCAGCAGGGCCTTGGCCTGCGGTCCGTCGGTCCAGCCGGGGTGGGCGGGGTGCTGCCAGGGAAGCCATCCGCTGCCCCAGGAGGCTCCCAGGTACCCCGTGAGCAGCAGGGCGTGAGCGGTGCCGGCCGCCGCGGCGATCCAACTGCGTTCGGCGATGCCGAGGGCGAGGAGTCCGACGCCGGCCAGGGACCACGGGGAGGCGTAGCTGTTCTCCAGCAGGACGGCCTCCCACGGCTGGTCCCTGCCGAACAGCAGCGCCAGCAGGGCCGCCGTGATCACCGCGGTGGCCACGAGGGTCACGCGGACCCACATGGCACGCCGGGGGACGACGCCCCGGGCCTCGCCGCGCAGGCGGTACCAGCGGGCGAAGACGAACCAGGCGAGGGGCAGGAGCGCGAACCACACGCCCCATGCCGCGAAGCGCAGGACGGCCCCGTCGAACTCCCCCTTCAGGCAGGGGGTTCCCGGTTCGTGGACGACACACAGACCGGTCAGCTCGGCGTAGGCGAAGGCCGGATAGGACATGGTGTCGCGCCCGTGGGCTCCGAAGTTGAAGGCGTACCGGGCGACCGGCACGGCCGCCAGCGCAAGGAGGCCGAGGCCGAGGACGGGAGCCCATGCTCCGTTGGTCTGTGTGCGGGTTCTCGCCCGGAGGCCCTCCGTCGCGGCCAACAGGGCCGCCGCGGTCGCCCTCGGCTCCGATCCCGCGCTGCTCTGTGCGGATGTTCCCATCTGTCCCCCTGGTCGCCGGCGCTTGGCAGCGCTCTTGAGCGGACCGCCGGCCGGCCGCCCACCCCGGATTAACTTTGCATCACAAAGTACCTGGCAATCAAGAGTTGGCAGCGGAAGCAGAGGAGGCGGAGGAGATGGAGGAGGTGGAGGAGGTGGAGGGTGACGTAGGCGGGCGGGGGCTGCGTGTGGTCAGGCCGTGAGGCCCTCGATCGCCACGGGGAGGTGGCGGGGGCCGCGCAGTACCGCGTTCGCCCGGTACGGCGGCGGGCCCTCCAGCAGTCCGGAGAACCTGACCCGGCGGAACAGTTCGGGCACGGCCATATGCAGTTCTATACGGGCGAGCGGGGCGCCGAAGCAGTAGTGGATGCCGGTGTAGAAGCCCAGGTGCTCGTTGTCCTCGCGGTCGGGATCGAACCGGTCGGGGTCCTTGAACCGCTTGGGGTCACGGTTGGCCGCTGCCACCATGAGCCAGACCGGCGAACCCTTGGGGATCGTGGTGCCGGCCAGCTCGATGTCGGCCAGGGCGGTGGTCCACGGGACGAACTGGACCGGGGGCTCGTAGCGCAGCACTTCCTCGATGAGCGGGACGGCCAGGTCCGGATGTTTCTGGAAGCGCTGGAGGATGTCGGGGTGGCGCAGCAGCGTGAGGGTCGTGTTGGTGATCGCGTTGACGGTGGTCTCGTGGCCGGCGACCAGGAGCAGCACCGCCGTGGCCTCCAGGTCCTCCGGGGTCATCTCGGGGGCGAGCGCGCTGAGGAGTCCGGGGCCGGGGTGGCGGCGTTTCGTCTCGATCAGGTCGGACAGGTAGGCGCCCAGGTCCTGGCGTGCCTGCCGCCCCTTCTCCTGGCCGCCGTCGTCGCCGGGGCGGGGATCGAGCGACGAGGCCAGGGCGTCGGCCCAGACGTGGAAGCGGGGTTCGTCCTCGCGCGGCACGCCGAGGACCTTGCAGATGGCGGTGACGGGAAGGGGGTAGGAGAAGTCCTCGACGATGTCGACCTGGTCCTTGCCCTCGAAGGCGTCGAGCAGCTCGCTGACCACCGCGGCCAGTTCCCCGCGCAGGCCGTCGAGGAACCTGGGGCTGTGCGGGGGGCCGAACGGCCGGTTGATGGTGCTGCGCAGCCGGTCGTGCAGAGGCGGGTCGGTGAAGATGAAGCTCGGCGGCATGCCGGTCTCCGCCGCGGGCTGCCCGGGGCGGGCGAAGCCCGGCAGACGGTTGCTCGTGTCGTTGCTCAGCCGCGGGTCGTTGGCCAGGCTCCGCACCTCGTAGTAGGTGCTGACCAGGTACGTGCCGTCGTCCTCCCGCAGTACCGGTGTCTTGCGCAGTTCCGCGTAGAGCGGGTACGGGTCGGCGCGGTGGGCGTAGTCGGTGATCTGCGCGGAGATGGTGTCGGGCGTCATGGCCTCTCCTGGGGGCTCCGGGCGGCTCATGGCCGGTGATCAGGCGGGCGGGCGACGGAACGAAGGCCGCCCGCAGGACACCTGCCGCGCGGCGCCGGCATCGCGCCCGCCGCCGCCTTGCCTTGGTGTCGGCACCGCACTGGGTGCTCATCCCGGCACCGGTCGAGCGCGCGTCCCCGGCACCGGTCGAGATCGACGACAAGCCTCATGGGACCGAACCCGCTCCCTGCTCGGGACGCGCTCCCCCGGAGACGATCGGCCATCGGCCGGTATACCTCTCCCTCAGGATCGGCTCCCTCCCAGCCGCCCGCAAACCGGGCACCTGCCCATGGGGATCTGTTGATCTTCGCTGGTCAGGCAGGGTTTTGCTCGGATCGGGAGACGGGACGAGAGCAGCCCCGGGCGTCCTACTCCCCCCGGTGGGTCACACCACGCCGCCCCCAGTCGCCCCCGGTCGCTCCCGCCCCCGACCGGGCGAAGATCCTCAGTCGGTCGGCGCAACGGCGGGTCGCCCGGGGTGCCGTGCCCCGGTGCCGGTGATTGCGTGGCGGCTGGATCCGCCGGGGCGCGGCCCGGCGGGACCGGGCGGCGCAGTGAAGGAGTCGGTCATCGTGAGTTCCGCCGAGGACGCACCCCAGTACGTCATCCCCGCGCACCTGCTCAAGGGCCAGAAGGCGCTGGTCACCGGGGCGAATTCCGGAATCGGCCGGGCCACCGCGGTCGCGCTGGGCCGGGCCGGGGCCGACGTGGTCGTGAACTACGTCGCCGGTGGGGAGGAAGCCGAGAAGGTGGTCGAGGAGATCACCGCCTTCGGTGTGCGTGCGGCGGCCTACGAGGCCGACGTGTCCGACGAGGACCAGGTCGTCGGCATGATGAACCGCATGGTCGAGGAGTTCGGGACGATCGACGTCCTCGTCGCCAACGCCGGGATGCAGCGCGACGCCCCGTTCACCGAGATGACCCTGGCCCAGTGGCAGAAGGTGCTGGACGTCAATCTCACCGGGCAGTTCCTCTGCGCCCGGGAGGCGACCAAGGAGTTCCTGCGGCGCGGAGTCGTGCCCGAGGTGTCGCGGGCCGCCGGGAAGATCATCTGCATGAGTTCGGTGCACCAGATCATCCCGTGGGCGGGGCATGTGAACTACGCCGCGTCCAAGGGCGGCGTCCAGATGATGATGGAGACGCTGGCCCAGGAACTCGCGCCGAAGAAGATCCGCGTGAACGCGATCGCCCCGGGCGCCATCAAGACGCCCATCAACCGCGCCGCCTGGGACACGCCGGACGCGCAGAAGGACCTTCTGCGGCTGATTCCGTACGACCGCGTCGGCGACCCGGAGGACATCGCCAACGCGGCCGTCGGGCTCGCCTCCGACCTCATGGACTACGTCGTGGGCACCACGCTCTACGTGGACGGCGGGATGACGCTCTTCCCCGGCTTCGCCACCGGCGGCTGACCCGCGCCTTCGCCGCCGGCGACTGACCCGCGTCTTCGCCGCCGGCCGCTGACCCGCGCCTTCGCCAGCGGCGGCTGAACCGCGCCGCCCCCGGCGACTGACCCGCGTCTTCGCCGCCGGCGGCTGACCCGCGCCCTCGCCACCGGCGGCTGACCCGCGCCGCCCCCGGCGCCCTCCCGCCCCGCTAACGGCGGTCCAGTGCCGCGTTCAGGGTGATCGCCGCGTCGATGAGGGCGAGATGGGTGAACGCCTGCGGGAAATTGCCCAGTTGACGGCCCGTGGGGTCGATCTCCTCGGAGAACAGGCCGAGGTGGTTGGCGTAGCCCATCATCTTCTCGAACACCAGCCTGGCCTGGTCGACGCGTCCCGCGCGGGCCAGGGCGTCGACGTACATGAAGGTGCACAGCGAGAAGGTGCCCTCGGAGCCGCGCAGGCCGTCGGGGGACGCCTCCGGGTTGTAGCGGTAGACCAGGCTGTCGCTGACCAGTTCCTCCTCCATGGCGTCGAGGGTGCGGCCCCACATCGGATCCTTCGGGGTGACGAACCCGACCGTCGCCATCCGCAGCAGCGAGGAGTCGAGGACATCGCTGCCGTAGTGCTGGACGAAGGCCCGCCGGTCCTCGCGCCACCCCTTGGCCATCACCTGCTCGTAGATCTCGTCCCGTGCGGCGCTCCAGCGCGCGACCGCCGCCGGCCAGCCGTTCGCCTCGGCGAGCCGCAGCGCCCGGTCGAAGGCCACCCAGGACATCACGCGGCCGTACGTGAAGTCCTTGCGCCCGCCGCGCGTCTCCCACAGGCCCTCCTCCGCCTGGTTCCAGTGGCCGGCGAGCCAGTCCAGGTTGTCCAGCAGCGACCGCCAGCCCTGGTACCCCGTGTCGAAACCGTGCCGGTGCGCGAAGTAGATGCTGTCCAGCGCCTCGCCGTAGATGTCCAGCTGGAGCTGGGTCGCGGCGCCGTTGCCGATCCGTACCGGCGCGGAACCGGCGTAGCCCTCCCAGTGGTCGAGGACCAGTTCGTCCAGGTCGGAGGAGCCGTCGACCTTGTACATGATGTTCAGCGGGCCGGAGTCCCCGCCGCCGGCGCGCTCCCTGACCCGGTCGCCGAGCCAGTTGATGAACGCCCTGGCCTCGTCGGTGAAGCCCAGCCCCAGCAGGGCGTACACGGAGAAGGAGGCGTCCCGGATCCAGGTGAAGCGGTAGTCCCAGTTGCGCTCGCCGCCGAGCTGCTCCGGGAGCGCCGCCGTCGGGGCGGCGACCACCGCGCCGCTGGGGGCGTACGTCATGAGTTTGAGCGCCATCGCGGAACGCTCCACCGTCTCGCGCCAGCGCCCCGTGTACTGGGACCTGTTCAGCCAGGAGCGCCAGAACACGCTGGTCTCGTCGAAGAGCCGACGGTATTCGGCCAGCCGGATCTCCCTGGGCGGACCGTCGGCGGCCGACTCCAGGACCATCCCGCGCTCCTGCCCCGCCCGCAGGGTCAGGGTGATGCGCACATCGGCGTTCCGGTCCGTGAGGCCCTCCGCCAGGCGCTCGTCCTCCGGTTCCCGGACGGGGTGCACGGTCAGTCGCTCGCCGTCCGCGGCGCGGAACACCGCGCCGTGCGGGGTGATGTCCAGCTGGTGGGCCGTGCGTCCGTAGTCGAACCGCGGGGCGATCTCGACCTCGAACGTCATGCTGCCGCGCACGCAGCGGAGCATGCGGACCAGGCGGTGGCGCGGGGTGGCCGTCGTCCCGGTCACGGGCATGAAGTCGAGGACCTCGCCGGCGCCCGCCTCGGTCATGAACCGGGTGACCAGGATCGCGGTGTCCGGCAGGTACAACTGCTTGGTGGCGTACGTCTCGTGCCGCGGGCGGACCGTGCAGTGGCCGCCCTTGTCCTTGTCCAGGAGCGCGCCGAACACGCTGGGCGAGTCGAAGCGGGGGAGGCACAGCCAGTCGACGGTCCCGTCGGTGGTGACCAGCGCCGCGGTCTGCAGATCGCCCAGGAGGCCGTGGTTCTCGATCAGTGGGTAGTGGTCCATGGGGGCGCCTCTCTCGGTGTGTGATTCGCCCGGACGCACCCCCTGGATCAGCGTAAGCCGGGGATCCGGCTTCGGCCCGGTGTGCCGGTGCGGGCGCAGGGCACCGGGGGCAGGCCCTGTCCGGGGCGTACGGCCTGAGGGAGGGGCGGGTGCCGGAACGGGGCGGCGCGCGCGGCGCCTTGCCGGGATGCCGCCTTACCGGGATGCCACCTTGCCGGGATGCGGGTGATATGGGCGCGAGCTACGCTTTTGGCGACAAGGTCATCTGCTCGGGGCGGTTGCGCGGACGCCGGCCGCCCTGGTCGCTTCGGCCGATTCCTTCTGCCGAGACCCGACGAGCGCGGGCCCCTTCCCCCCACCCCGTCTCGTGCCGTGCGTGCCGCGCCGACACCGCGTCGACACCGCGCCGGGGGGCCCGCAGCCCGCAGTCCCCGTGGAGGTCGGGATGAGAGTTGTCGTTGATCTTTCCCGATGCGAAGGGTACGCACAGTGCGCGTTCCTCGCGCCGGACGCGTTCCGGATGCACGGCGAGGAAGCGCTGATGTACGACCCCGCTCCCGACGAGGCCCAACGGGACCGGGTGCTGCGTGCCGCGGCGGCCTGTCCGGTCCAGGCGATTCTGGTCGACCAGCTGGAGGGACGCACCGCCGGGCTGGAGACGTCGCCCTCATGACCAGCGCCGACACACTGCGCGCGTTCAAGCGCGAGGGCCGCATCGTGATCGTCGGGGCGTCACTCGCGGGACTGCGGGCCGCGGAGGCGCTGCGCGGCGAGGGCTTCACCGGATCCCTGACCATGATCGGTGACGAGCTGGGCGAGCCCTACGACCGGCCGCCCCTGTCCAAGCAGGTGCTGACCGGGTGGGTGCCGGCCGACGGCACGACCCTGCCGCGGCGCCGTGAGATCGACGCGGAGTGGCTGCTGGGCGTGCCCGCCAGCGGTCTCGACCTGGCGGCCAACCAGGTGCGTCTCGCCGACGGGCGCGAGGTGCCCTTCGACCGGGTACTGATCTCCACCGGGGTACGGGCCCGCCCGTGGTTCGTCGAGAGCGAGGCGGCCCTGGACGGCGTCTTCGTCGTGCGCACCCGCGAACACGCCGCGGGCCTGCAGCGTGCCCTCGCCGCCGGCCCCTCCCGCGTCCTCGTCATCGGCTCGGGATTCACCGGCTCCGAGATCGCCTCGATCTGCCGGGAGCGGGGCATCCCGGTGACCGTCGCCGAGGTGGCGCCGGCCCCGCTGGTCGGTGCGCTCGGCGCCATGATCGGTGATGTCGCGGCGGACCTCCAGCGCGCCCACGGCGTCGACCTGCGCTGCGGTGTCAAGGTCACCCGGCTGGAGGGCGACGAGCAGGGGCGGTTCCGCCGGGCCCACTTCGAGGACGGCAGCACGCTCGACGCCGATGTGGCGGTGGTGGCGTTGGGCGGCATCCGCAACACGGAGTGGCTGCGGGACTCGGGTCTCGCGGCGGGCGTGTGGGGAATCGCCTGCGACACGGGGTGCCGGGCCCTCGACCTCAACGGCCTGATCACCGACGACATCTTCGTCGCCGGGGACGTGGCACGCTGCCCGAACCCGATCTACGAGTACCGGCTCATCTCGCTGGAGCACTGGGCCAACGCCGTGGAGCAGGCCGAGGTCGCCGCGCACAACATGGTCAGCGGCCAGGCGGACCGCTGGCCGCACCTGTCCATCCCGGTGTTCTGGTCGATCCAGTTCGGCGTCAACATCAAGACGGTCGGCGTGCCGACCTTCGCCGACGAGGTGGTCGTCACCCAGGGTTCGGTGGCCGACCACCGCTTCGTCGCCACCTACGGCTACCGGGGCCGCGTCACCGCGGCGGTCAGCTTCAACAACGCCAAGTGGCTCGACCACTACCGGCGGCTGATCGAGACGGCCGCGCCCTTCCCGCCGCCCTGTCCCACGCCCGACGAGCCCGCCGACGCGAAACCGGTGCCCGTCGACTTCCCGGGCCCGGCCCTGCTCGCGCAGGGCGCCACGGTGGTCGTCACCGGTCACGACCCGGGTGCGCGGCGCGTCACGGCCGCGTGGCAGCACCGGTAGGAGGGAGCGCGAGATGACCACGACGGAGACACCCGACACGCTGCGGCGGATCCTCGACTACTCCTCCCGGGCCGACCCCTACCCGCTCTACGCCGAGCTGCGCGAGACACCGGTGGCCCTGCAGGAGGACGGCAGTTATGTCATCAGCACGTACCGCGAGCTGACCGACATCCTGCACAACCCGCACCTCAGTTCCGACGTCCGCAATCTGGCGCGTCCGATGCCCCAGCTGGAGGGACGGACCACGCCGGCGTTCATCAACCTGGACCCGCCCGAGCACGACAGGTTGCGGCGCATGGCGATGCGCCACTTCGGGCCCCCGCACACCCCGGGCCTGGTGTCCGGCATGGAACCCGACCTGAGGGCCGTCGTCAGCGGGCTGATCGACGCCTTCGCGGGCAAGGAACAGGTCGACGTCGTCGACGACTTCGCCTACCCGTTCCCCGTCACGGTGATCTGCCATCTGCTCGGCGTGCCGCGCGAGGACGAGCCGAGGTTCCACGTGTGGGTGAACGCCATCATCGACTCGATCGACTACAACCCCGCGACCGACCCGAAGGAGAAGCTGGACAACGGCACGCAGGCCACCAAGGACCTGCGCCAGTACCTCGGCGGGCTGGTCGAGGAGCGCCACGGCCGGCCGGGGGACGACCTGCTGTCGCGGATGGCCAACGACGACGGGCCCGACGGGCGGATGACCGACGAGGAGATCGTCAGCACCGCCAACCTGCTGCTGATCGCCGGCCACGAGACCACCGTCAACCTCATCACCAACGGCATGCTGACGCTGCTGCGCCACCCGCGGGTGCTGGAGCGGCTGCGGGACGAACCGGGCCTCGTCGTCGTCCCGCTGGTGGAGGAACTGCTGCGCTACGAGCCGCCCGTGCACATCATTCCGTGGCGGGCGGCGTACAGCGACATCACCGTCGCCGACACCGTCATCCCCAAGGGCTCGCAGATCATGCTCATGCTGGCCTCGGGCAGCCGCGATCCGCGCCGCTTCCACGACGCCGACCGCTTCGACCCGGACCGGCGCGACAACCAGCACCTCGGGTTCGGCAGCGGCATCCACCTGTGCTTCGGCGGCCCGATGGCCCGGCTGGAGACCCAGATCGCGCTGACCGAGCTGGTGCGCCGCCTCGACGGGCCCCGGCTGGTCGCCGACCCGCCGCCGTACCGGCGCAGCCCCGTGCTGCGCGGCCCGATCCATCTGCACGTCGAGCAGAGCGGCGGCCGGTGAGCGTCCCGGCCGCGCCGCTCCCGCGTTTCTTTACCTTTCCCTGATGCGTCCGCCGCATCCGGCGCCCCTCCCCCCGGTGTCCTCCCGGTTGTCCGGATCGCATCGGAGAGGGGAGTGCCATGGAAGGCACTGTCGTGACAGTGGTGGTCGTCGCCGTGCTTCTGCTGCTCGTGCTGAAGAGCGGGATGCGGGTCGTGAACCAGGTGGAGCGCGGGGTGGTGTTCCGGTGGGGGAAGGCGCTGCCGGCGCACCGGCAGCCGGGCGTCACCTTCCTGATCCCGTTCGCCGACCGGATGCGCAAGGTGAACGTGCAGATCGTCACCATGCCGGTGCCCACCCAGGAGGGCATCACCCGGGACAACGTGTCGGTGAAGGTCGACGCCGTCGTCTACTTCCGGGTGACCGATCCGGTGCGGGCCGCCATCGAGGTGCAGGACTACGTCTTCGCCGTCGGGCAGGTCGCCCAGTCCTCCCTGCGGTCCATCATCGGCAAGAGCGATCTGGACGATCTGCTCAGTGACCGGGAGCGGCTGCACGAGGGGCTCGCCCTGATGATCGACAGTCCGGCCGCCGGCTGGGGCGTCCACATCGACCGGGTCGAGATCAAGGACGTCCAGCTGCCCGAGTCGCTGAAGCGGTCCATGTCCCGGCAGGCCGAGGCCGAGCGGGAGCGGCGGGCCCGGGTCATCACGGCGGACGGCGAGTTCCAGGCCGCGCAGCAGCTCGCCAACGCGTCCCGGATCATGTCGGACACCCCCGAGGCGATGCAGCTGCGGCTGCTGCAGACCGTCGTCGAGGTGGCGGCGGAGAAGAACTCCACGCTGGTGATGCCCTTCCCGGTGGAGCTGCTGCGGTACTTCGACCGGACCGTGCAGAAGATCGACTCCGACCTCGGGCAGAAGTCCGGCCTCAGCGAGCGGCAGGTGCCGGCACAGCGGCCGGCGGAGAACGCCGAGCAGCCGTAGCCAGGGCGCCGGTCACG
The DNA here is from genome assembly GCF_043079545.1 of Streptomyces sp. NPDC015171. NCBI lineage: Bacteria > Bacillati > Actinomycetota > Actinomycetes > Kitasatosporales > Streptomycetaceae > Streptomyces > Streptomyces sp. NPDC015171. The sequence goes on along the minus strand of NZ_JBIBUO010000005.1, from coordinate 295,443 downwards.
GCCAGGGAGGCCGCCGCCGTCATCGTCATCGCCCAGGCCGGCGGGACGAGTTGGGCGAGGGCCCCGGCGAGCGTCGCGCCCACGCCCTGGAGGGTGAGCATGCCCGCCGAGTGCAGGCCCAGGGCGTGGCCGGCCAGCTCGTCGGGGGTCAGGGCCATCAGCCGCTCCTGCTGGATCAGGCTCGCGCCGAAGCCCGTGGAGGCCAGCGCCACGCACACCGCCGCCACCGGCAGCGGCGGGCGCGTGCAGAAGAGCAGGAACGGCGCGGCCAGCAGGATCAGCAGCGGGGTGGCCATGCGGCGGCGTACGGAGGCGGGCAGCAGCCGGCCCACCGTGACGTCCCCGGCGAACATGCCGAGCGCCCCGCAGGCGAACAACAGCCCCGCGGCGCCGGGCGCGTACGGCACGTACAGCGACTCGCAGCCGACGACCAGGCCATTGGGTACCCACAGGCCCAGATAGGTCAGCCGGCGGGGGCGGGAGGACCACAGCAGGGCGTTGGTGCGCCAGGTCGCCGACGGGGAGGGGCGGCCGGCGGTCCGGGGCGGCCGGGGGGCCAGGCCGAGCCGCAGGGTCAGCGCGGCCGTCAGGTACAGGGCCGCGGCGACGAGCAGGCAGGTCCGCGGGGAGAGCGCGGTCAGCAGGGCGCCGCCGGTGGCGTAGCCGGTGATCTGCAGCAGACCGCTCATCATGTTGAACAGCGAACGGCCGGGCAGATAGCCGTCCTTGCCGAGGATCTCGTTGAGCAGGCCCCAGCGGACCCCGCCGCCGAGCGCGGCGACCAGGCCGAGCAGCAGGACGGCGGCGAAGACCGCGCCGGTCGGCAGGCCGGGCAGCGCCTGGAGCGCCGTACCGGCGGCGAAGGCCAGCGCCACGGCGGTCAGTGCGGTCCGCGGCGGCAGCCGGTCGGCGCCGGAGAGCAGGAAGGTCGCGCCCAGCACCTGGGCGAGCGAGGGGCCGAACATGCTCACCGCCGACAGCAGCGGGGAGCCGGTCGCCCGGTACACGAGCGTGCCGAGGGCGAGTCCGCCGAGGGTCTGCGCGGCGGTCTGGGCGGCCGTGCCGAGGAAGAGCGGGGTGAACTCCGGGGTGCGGGTCAGGGAGCGGTAGCTGGACATGGTCCGGAGTCTCGGGCGCCCCGCGCGGCCTCCGTTACTGTTTCGCCGACGCGCGAAAGGCCGTACCGGGCGGCGCCGTGTCGTACGAGGTGGGAGCGGCCGTACGGGGAGGGTCCATGGGGTGGTGGGAGCTGAACGCGGACACGCTCGCGCGCAGCCGGTTCGTGCTCTCCCCGCTCGCCGAGACCTTCGCCTGTCTGAAGCTGCTGCACGCGGGCGAGGGCGCGCACCCCGGTGAGCAGGAGTGGCTGCGCGCCCTGCTGCCGCGCTACCGGGCGCGGCTGGCGGCCGACCCGGTGACGGCCCGGGTGGTGCGGGCGGGGCTGGGCCGGGAGTGGATCGCCGACTTCCTGACGCCCACGCCCCGCGCCGGGGAGCCGTTCGCCGCCGAGGTGGCCCGGGTGCGGTCGGTCTCCCCCGCCGCCGCCCGCGCGCAGCTGCGCGTCTCCCTGGCCGGACCGCTCCCCGCCGACCTGGACCGGGACGACCTGCCCGAGCGGGCGGCCGTCCTGCTGGAGTGGGTGTGGGAGAGCGCCGTACGGCCGTCCTGGGAGCGGCGCCGGCGGGTGCTGGAGGCGGACGTGACGGCGCGGACGGCGCGGGTGAGTCAGGGCGGCTGGGCGAGCGTGCTGGACTCGCTGCGGCCGGGCGGGACGCGCTGGCTCGGGGAGAACCGCTTCCAGGTCAACCTGCACGAGTATCCGCCCCGCGAGATCTCCGGCGCCGAGCTGCTCTTCGTGCCGGTGACCCCGCAGCGGCAGGGCTGGGTGGCCTGGGAGGAGGGGGTGCGGTACGCCGTGGTGTACCCCTGCGCCGGAGTGCTGGCCGGGGACGGCCACGCGGTGCCGGCGGGCCTCGGCGCGCTGCTCGGGCCGGCCAGGGCCGGGGTGCTGGTCCTCCTCGGCTCCCCCCTGAGCACGAGCCAGCTGACCGCGGTGACCGGGCAGGGGCTCGGCTCGGTCGGCCGGCATCTGAAGGTGCTGCGGGAGGCGGGTCTCGTGGCGCGGCGGCGGGCGGGCCGGTCGGTGCTGTACGTGCGGACCCCGGCCGGCGATGTGCTGGTGGAGGCCGGGCACGGGGGCGTCACCCGGCGGAGTTAGCATCCGCCCATGACGACTACTGACCACAACGGTTCCCCGCTGGATGTCGAGATCGAGGCGCTCCAGGGCGGCTCCGCGCAGCTGACCCGGTTCGCGGGCCAGGCCGTGCTCATCGTGAACGTGGCCTCCAAGTGCGGTCTGACCCCGCAGTACGCGGGCCTGGAGAAGCTCCAGGAGCGCTACGCCGGGCAGGGCTTCACCGTGCTGGGCGTGCCCTGCAACCAGTTCCTCGGGCAGGAGCCCGGCAGCGCCGAGGAGATCGCGGAGTTCTGCTCGGCGACGTACGGCGTGTCCTTCCCGATGACCGAGAAGGTCGAGGTCAACGGGGACGGCCGGCACGCGCTGTACGAGCGTCTGGTCGGCTTCGCCGATGCCGAGGGGCACAGCGGGGACATCCGCTGGAACTTCGAGAAGTTCCTGGTCGGCCGGGACGGCCGGGTCGTGGCGCGGTTCTCGCCGCAGACCGAGCCGGAGTCGGCGCAGGTCGTCGCCGCGATCGAGAGCCAGCTCGGCTGAGCACGGTTTGACCTTGCCCCTGGGGCAGGCACGAGCGTCGTCCTCGCCGGGCGGGAGGAAACCGCCCGGTGACGGAGGATGACGCTGTGGACGAGGAACTGCTCAGCATCGGGGCGTTCGCCGCGCGGGCCCGGCTGTCGGCCAAGGCCCTGCGGCTGTACGACCGGCTCGGCCTGCTGGCCCCGGCCCGTGTCGACGAGGCCAGCGGCTACCGCTACTACCGGGCCGGCCAGGTCGAGCACGCCCGCCTGGTGGCCCTGCTGCGGCAGCTGGACATGCCGCTCGCCCGGATCGCCGAGGTGACCGGGGCCGAGGGCGCCGAGGCCGCCGAGCGGCTCGCCGCCTACTGGGCGGGCGTGGAGGCCCGGGTGGCCGGGCAGCGGACTCTCGCCGAGTACCTCCGTGGACGACTGTCGGGGAGGAGCTCCGAGATGTACGGGAAGTTCGTGATCGAGACCGTGGACGTGCCGGCGCGGGTGGTGATCACCGAGTCGCGGCACACGCTGGCGGGCGAGCTGCCGGCCTGGATCGGCGCGTCGCTGGGCCGCCTTGAGGCCGGCGCGCGGGAGTGCGGGGGCGTGACGGCCGCGCCGTACGTCGTCTACCACTCCGAGGTGTCGATGGAGAGCGACGGTCCCGCCGAGGCGTGCGTGCCGGTCGCGGACGAGGCGGCGGCGCGGGCCTGGGCCGAGCGGCAGGGGCGGGCCTGGGAGACGAAGGTGCGGGTGGAGCCGGCGACCCGGCTCGCCTACGCCCGGATCACCAAGGCGCAGGTGGCGCATCCGCAGATCCTGGCCGCGTTCGAGGCGGTGGAGCAGTGGCTGGCCGGGCGGGGGCTGGAGCCGGCGGGGCCCTGCCGGGAGATCTACTTCGCCGACTGGGAGGCCGCGGGCGCGCAGGACCCGGTGTGCGACGTCGCGTTCCCGGTGTCGCCCTCCACGAAGACGGAGACGGAGACGGGGACGGGCTCGGCAATGGGCTCGGGAACGGCGTGACCGCGTCCTGAACAGAAGAAGCCCCCTCGGCAAGGACGGCGACTGGTCGAGAGGGCTCTTCTGGTGGTGCCTGTGCAGTTGTGCGGGGGGTCAGGTGTCAGGGAGAACCCCTCACGCCTTGACCGAGGCCACGAAGGCGTTCCACGCGTCGGTGGGGAAGGACAGGATCGGGCCCTCCAGGGTCTTGGAGTCCCGGACGGCGAGTTCGGCGGCGGTGGGCGACTTGACCTCGACGCAGGCGCCGTTGCCCGCGGAATAGGAGGACTTCATCCACGTCTCCGAAGCGCCCTGAATCAGTGCCATGTCCACTCCTGTTGCGAGTTGCGTAGTGCGGTTCACGCCAACCATGTCGTCTGACTGGCGTGATCGACGCTACCGGGCAACTGCGTCTGGCGGAGCAGTCGTTCACTCGACCGGATGGCATATTCCAGGTGGGCCTTCCACGGAGGCGGACCGACGGTGTACGATCACGCGCCCTCCGTGGCCTCACTCAGTCCGCGTACGCTTTCGCCACCTCGGCGATGTACTGCCGGGACGCCTCCACGTTGAGCGACTGGGCCCGCAGGTGCTCGTACATCACGGCGTACTTCTGCACGTCCTGGGCCTTCTCCAGGTACAGGTCGCTGGTGACGCCCTCCAGGTAGACCACGCTGGAGTCGGCGGCGTCGGCGAACTCCAGGATCGCGTACTGCCCGTTGAGCCCCGGGTGGGCGCCCACCTCGAAGGGCAGCACCTGCACGGTGATGTGCGGCAGCTGGGACATCTCGATCAGGTGCTCCAGCTGCTCGCGCATCACCAGCCTGCTGCCCACGACCCGGCGCAGCGCCGCCTCGTCCAGCACGACCCAGAGCCGGAGCGGGTTGGTCTCGGCGGTGATACGTTCCTGTCGGCGCAGCCGCACCTGTACGCGCTTCTCGATCTCGGCCGTCGACGTCTCCGGCAACGCGCCCTGCACCAGGGCCTCCGCGTAGGCGTGGGTCTGCAGCAGGCCGGTCACCAGCTGGGGTTCGTACACGCGCAGCGACTCGGCGTCCGTCTCCAGTCCGATGTAGACGCTGTACGGGATGTCCCCGAAGGTGTGCCACCAGCCTTGCTGGCGCGAATCCCTGGCCATCTCCATCAGCGAGTCGACGATCCGCTGGTCCTCGACCTCGTACACCCCGCACAGATCCCGGACGTCGCGCTGGCTGATGCTTCTGCGGCCGTTCTCGAGTCTGGAGATCTTCGACTGCGACACGAGCAGCCGCTCGGCCACCTCTTCGGCCGTCATGCCCTTGAGCTCGCGGAGCCTGCGCAGCTCCTGGCCCAGCCGGCGCCGCCTGACGGTGGGATTGACATTGGACGCCACGGGACGCGCACCTCCGGCTTACTGCCTGTTACTTAACACTTTCCGTATCTGCTGTTGAGCAGACTGCCACCTAGTGCTTCCTACCGCTGGGAAACGAGGGATATGCGGCGGCCGCTGAACTCTTGTGCCCCTGGACGCAGTCGAGCGGGGCGGCGAGACCACAGGGGTCTCACCGCCCCGCTCGGACCAGCGGCTCCCGAACCGGGTCTGCGGTGACCGGGGTTGCGGCTCAGTGGGCCACGGCGCGTGCCATGGACCCGTGGCGCGGCTGCATCGGAACCCCGCGTGCGGGCTCCGTCGCGGGCCGGGTTCCGGGCGCGGCCGGGCGGCCGGCCGGGGCCGGACCGCGGCGCGGCTGTGCCGCCGCACCGTTCTGCACGTCCATGACGGCGTGGGCGACGAGCCCGCCCATGGGGTCGTGCCGGATCAGATCCCGCAGCCGGGAGCGGGACGATCGCCCCTCGTTACCCGGATACAGGTGCTTGCCGAGCCCGACGGCGTGCGCCAGGGCGGCGAGCGCCGCGGTCCGCGGGTCCGGTGGTACGCCGGTGCGGATCGCGGAGTCCAGCCGGGATCGGATCTCCCGGCTGATGGCGGTGTCCGTCGCCTGGTAACGCGTCGTCGGCAGCACCCCGCACATCTGGCCCGCCACGGCGGCGACCATGCCGCACCGCTCCAGATGCGAGAGATAGGTCTGCCTGAGCCCCAGCCGGGGCCCGCCGATCCAATGGACGGCACGCACGGGAGCGCCACGCCTTCGCAGCAACTCCAACGCGCAGTCCAGAGTCGGATCTCCTGTCGGCCGTGGCACCACCACGGCGATACGATCCCCGTCTGGGGCTATCCGTCCGGCCAGCGCCAGCTCCACTAGCTGTGCTCCGGCCAGACCGAGGTCGAGCGACTGCGGCTGCGCAGTGGTACCCGTGGCCGGGTCCAGTGCCAGCAGCAGAAGCTCCTCCGGAATCGTTCTGCGGCTCCTGCCCATCCATGCCTCCCCGCGTGGATGAATGACAGGGTGACCCCTCTCACATTGGTCTGTCGAGGGCGCGTGACCGGTTCGTGAGGGAACCGGTAGGTATGTCGTTCTCGTCTACCGCAGGGGCCAAGCCCTCACACAGGACACTGGTACATGGTTCGGACAGGGCGCACACCTGGGCGTGCGACGCATGGAGGAGGCATCGGTGGCGGGCGAGTCCCCCGACAAGTCGAAGCAGCGTGAGTCGTCGGCGGAACCGACGTCGGGGAGCGCGGGTTCGGTTCCCGAGGCGCGCGATCCGCGTCTCGCGGTGTCCCGCGAAAAGGATTCCTCGGGCGGCGCGGACACGGCGACGAAGATCCTGAAGCTACGGCCCGGGGCCGCGGGCGAGCCGGAGGAGCCGGCCGGCTCCGCCGACGGCGACGACCAGGACGCCGCCCTGCGCGCGGCGGTCTCGTCCTGGGTCCGCGCACCGCGAACCGACGCGACTGCAAAGGATTCTGAGGCTGCCGAGCCCATAGACACGGAGGGGACCGACGCGGACGCCGGGGCCGGGGCCGGCAGGAAGGCGGAGCCCGGCTCCGAATCCGAGCCCGAGCCCGGGTCTGAGACCCCGTCCGCCGAGGCCCCGGAGCCGAAGACGTCCTCGGACGAGCCGAAGGACGAGGGCGCGAAGCCGGAGTCGGACGCGGACGCGGACACGAGCCCGGACGCTGACGCGAAGGCGCCCGCCACCGACACCGCCGCGGCCAAGAAGTCCGTCGCGGCGAAGGCCCCGACGAGCACGGACGCGAAGGCTACGGCGCCCGGTGCTGCCGCGAAGCCCGCGAAGCCCGCGACGGGCCGTCCTGACGCCAAGGCCGCGAAGCCCGCGGCGGACGACGGTGACGCGAAGGCCGCGAAGCCCGTGGCGGACCGTCCCGACGCCAAGGCCGTGAAGCCCGCGGCGGAGGACGGTGACGCGAAGGCCGCGGCCTCCGACGCCGACGCCGACGCCGACGCCAAGGACGTAGAGAACGCCACCGGCACGAAGGCCACGACGTCCGCCCGGGACAAGAAGCCGGCGAAGCCCGCGGCCTCCGACGCCGACGCCGACGCCAAGGCCGCAGAGGACGCCGCCGACGCCAAGGCCACGACGGACGGTGCCGGCGCGAAGGCAGCCGCGTCCGGTGCCGGTGCGAAGGCCGCAGTGGACGACGCCGAGGACGACGGCGAGGGCGGAGCCGCGGACGCCGAGGGCGCGGATGACCCGCAGGAGCCACCCGCGGGTGACGACGAGAGCCGCACGGGTGGTGCGGGTGAGGGCGCCGTTCGGGCCGAGGGCGGAGCCGAGGCCGGTGTCGACCAGCCCACCACCGTCTTCAAGGCGCTCGCGCCCAAGAAGCCCGTCGACCAGCCGACGACCATGCTCAAGCTCGGCGGCAAGCCCAAGCCCCCCGGGTCCCAGGCCGAGTCGGAATCCGAGCGCACCAGCAAGTTCGTCGCGCTCAAGGACGACCTGCGCAAGCCGGCCGCCGCCACCCCGGCCGCCCCGCCCGCCGACACGACCACCACCGTCCCCCAGGTCGGCCCGGAGCGCACCACCCAGCAGCCGCTCCCGCCCAAGCCCCCGCTGGACCTGCTGGCGGAGCTGACGAACACGCCCCCGCCCGCGGAGACCCCGGTCCGCACGATCGTGCGCCGGGTCAAGATCTGGACCCCCCTGGTCCTGCTCCTGGTGGTCGTCATCGCGGTCATTCAGGCGGTCCGCCCGCTGCCCGCGCCCGCCCTCGCGCTCACCGCCGAGGACAGCTACACCTTCAAGGGCAGCGGCACGAGCCTGCCGTGGCCGGGCGAGGGCCAGGGCTGGATGGAGGTCGACGGCGTCGGCACGATGGGCCGCTTCGGCAAGCAGACGCCCGTGGCCATCGGCTCGGTCGCCAAGACCATGACCGCGTACATCATCCTCCGGGAGCACCCGCTGAAGCCGGGACAGGACGGCCCGAAGATCGAGATCGACCCGAAGGCCGAGAAGGAGGGCGGCTACTTCAGGGACGGCGAGTCCACGCTCAACACGGTCAAGGCGGGCGATCACCTCACCGAGAAGGAAGCCCTGTCGGCCGTCATGATCCCCTCGGCGAACAACATCGCGCGGCTGCTCGCGCGCTGGGACGCGGGCTCGGAGGCGGCGTTCGTCAAGAAGATGAACGCCACCGCCAAGGAGCTGGGGATGACCGGCACGACGTACACCGACCCCTCGGGCCTGAAGGAGACGACCGTCTCCACGGCCGCGGACCAGGTGAAGCTCGGCCGCGCGGTCGTGAAGATCCCGGCCCTGGTCGCCATCACCAGCGCGGCCAGCTGGACGGACCCCTCCGGGCACAACTGGCCCAACTACAACGAGCTGCCGTACCGCATCGGCGCGATCGGCATCAAGACCGGCAGCACCACCGCGGCCGGCGGCAACCTGCTCTTCGCCTCCCGCAAGAAGGTCGGCGGGCAGACGGTCACGATCGTCGGCGCGATCCTCGCCCAGAACACGGCGCCCATCCTCGGCACGGTCAACAAGGTCAGCAAGACCGCGCTGCTCGCCGCGCAGGACGCGCTGATCTCGTCGAAGATCCTGAAGAAGGGCGACGTCGTCGGCTATGTGGACGACCGGCTCGGCGGCCACACCCCGATCGTGGCCACCAAGGACGTCACCGCGGCCGGCTGGGCGGGCCTGAAGGTGAAGCTGTCCTTCGCCCCCGGGACCGTGCCGCACACCGCGAAGGCCGGCACCACGGTCGGCACGCTCACCGTGGGTGACGGCTCGGCCGGCGCGGTGAAGGTGCCGGTGGCCCTGCAGAAGGATCTGGCCGAGCCCGGATTCGGGGCCAAGCTCACCCGCGTGAGCTGACCGGCACCGCGCCCGAGCCCGCCCGCGCACCCCGTCGCCGGAGCCCCCACCCGGGAGCCCCGCGGCGGGGTGCGTGCTAGCGTCACGAATCGGGGCAGGTCGCCGGTCACGGGACGGGGCCGCGAACTGGACGGGAAACGGCCGGGAACACCGAGGGAAGCGGCCGAGAACAGAAGACGGGACACGGGGAGTGCCTTCAGGTGGCCACAGCGGAGCCGACACGCGCCGACGACGCCGATCCGGGGCCGGGATCCGGCCCGCGAATACGTCTGTCCATGACTGACGTCGCGACGGAGACGGCTGCCGACCGACCGGCCGTCACCACGGCCGGAACGCCGGCCGGCAGAACGTCCGGCACCGAGACGGACACGGACGGTGACGGCGGCGCGGCGGACCGTCGCGGCGGACCTGCCCGTGCGCTCGCCCTCCTCCAGCCGCTCCGGCGGCGCCTCCTGCGGCACCCGGCACTGTCCATGACCGCGTTCGCCGGCGTCCTGCACATCATCTGGTTCTTCACGTTCGCGAACAGCGGTGGCGATCTGGCCGCGCAGGACGCCTGGGCGGAGTTCGTCGGCCGGCACCCGGACTCGGCGTACAACCTCGCCTGGTACGGCGGTATGCACCCGGTGTCGTACAGCGTGGTGTCGCCGTACCTGATGTCGGTCCTCGGCGTCCGTACGACGATGATGATCGCCGGCACGCTCTCGGCGGGCCTGCTGACGATGATCCTGATACGCAGCCGGGCCGTGAAGAACCCGCTGTGGGTCTCGCTCGCCGGGATCTTCGCGCTGATCTGCAACGCGATCTCCGGCCGGGTGACCTTCGGGCTCGGGATGATGTTCGCGCTCGGCGCGGTCGCGGCGGTGTTCTGCTGGCCGTACCGGTGGCGCTACAAGCGCTGGGCGAAGGCTCTGGTCGCCGCCCCGCTGGCCGCGCTCGCGACGATGGCCTCGCCGGTCGCGGGGCTGTTCGTGGGGCTGGTCGCGGCCGCGCTGTTCCTGCAGAAGCGGCGGCCGGGCGCATGGGCGCTGGGACTCGCGCCGTCGGCGGTGGTCGCCGTGTCGGCCTGGCTGTTCCCGTTCTCCGGCACCCAGCCGATGGGGATCGGTTCGGTGATCCTGCCGCTGCTGTACGGCCTGCTGTGCCTGTTCCTGGTGCCGAAGAAGTGGGTGACCGTCCGGCTGACGGCGGCCGTCTACAGCCTCGGTGTCGTGCTGGTGTGGCTGATCAGCTCGCAGATCGGGTCCAACATCTCGCGGCTGCCGATGCTGTTCGCGGGCGCCGCCCTGATCGCGGCGCTGCCGTACACGGTGCCGAAGTCCCGCCAGTGGTACGTGACCGTGCTGGCCTTCCTCGGCTTCGTCGGCTGGATCGGTTTCAAGTCCGTCGACGACATCATCCACACCACCCCGGCCGCCTCCTGGGCGCGGGAACTCGCACCGCTCGTCAACGAGCTGCAGAAGGCGGGCGCCGAGAAGGGCCGCGTCGAGGTGGTCCCGGCCCGCTCGCACCGCGAGGCCTCCGCGCTCGCGCCGTACGTCAACCTGGCCCGGGGCTGGAACCGGCAGGCCGACATGGAGCGCAACCCGCTCTTCTACGACGACACGCTCAACTCGGCGACCTACCACGAGTGGCTCCAGCGCTGGGCGGTGCACTACGTGGTGCTGCCCAAGGACAACGTCGACGGGGACGGCGGCGAGCGCGAGCTGCTGCAGCGCGGGATGCCGTATCTGAAGCAGATCTGGGGCGACGCCAACTGGCAGCTGTTCCAGGTGACCGATCCGGCGCCGCTCGCCGAGCCGAACGCGGTGGTGGACCGGGCCGAGCAGGGCGAGATGACCCTGCGGGTGCGCGAGGCCGGGCGGATCCTGATCCGCATCCCGTACTCGCCGTGGCTGAGCATCGTCGACGAGCACGGCAAGAGCGTGCGGCCGCCGCAGGCGTCCCACAGCACACCGAAGACGTACCGGAACGTCAACGGGTGCCTGATGCAGACGCCGGAGGACGGCAACGGGGACAAGTGGACGATGCTGCTCGCGCCGCGGGCCGGGACGTACCACCTGGCCGCGCCCTACCAGCTGCCGCGCGGTACGCCCTGCCCGGACGAGCTGAAGTGACCGTGCCCGGCCGCCCGCCCGGCCGCCCCGGCGGGCGTCACCCGGTGCCGCGCAGCTCGGCCACGTAGGTGTCCGTGCCGGGGATCGTCGGGATGAACGGCGCCACCAGTTCGACCCGGCCGAGTCCGGATCCCGCGACGTCCGCGTCCAGGCCCGTGAAGTGGTCCGCCCAGCATTCCCGCGGGTCCCGCTCCAGGAACCACAGCAGGGTGAGCCGGGTGGCCACGCCCTCCACCTGCTTGACGTAGGTCATGCGGTCGCCGGGGAGCGGGGTGGGCCGGAAGACGGTCACCAGCGCGGCCGGTGAGCCCGCCAGCCGCTTCGGCAGATGGCGGGTGCGCAGCCACTCCAGCAGCGGCGCCCGCTGCCCGGCCGAGTCCGCGTCGATCACTTCGAGCACCAGGCCCCGGTACGGATGGTCGAGGGCGTGCAGGGCGCGCGGTCCGGCGGCGCCGTCCCGGTAGACCGTGGTCTCGTGGTCCTGGAAGGCCGTGAAGACATGGGTGCGCTCGTGGTGGACGCGGGCGTCCCGGTTGAGGCGCCGGTTGATGGCGACCGTCCACCTCATGTGGTCGTCGTAGCGGCCGTCGGTGATCCAGTAGGTGGAGAGGTAGCAGCCGGCGGTGACCGGCCGGGCGACCGCCGACTCCTCCGGGGAGCGCAGGAGCTGCAGCTCGCGGGTCGCCACCCAGCGGCGGCCCGCGAACATCCAGGGCATGGCCATCGCGCCGGCGTAGTAGTGGTCGTCCTCGTACCAGCGGTTGTACGCGTACTCGTGGCCGGGGTGCGGCTCGACCATGGTGATCAGGGCGTGGCCGGGGCGGGCGCCGTACGGTCCTACGGCGGCCAGCTCGGCGTACAGCTCGCTGCGGGTGTCCTCGCTCATGCGGTTCCCCTCTACGGCCCTTCCGTCTTCCTGCGCTCGGCCATACTCTGACGCCCCGTCAGACAATGTGCCAGAGCCGGGAGGCAGCCCATGTCACTGCTCGCGGGCAAGACCGTCGTCGTCTCGGGTGTCGGGGCGGGGCTCGGCCACCAGGTCGCCGCGGCCGTCGTACGGGACGGCGGGAACGCGGTGCTGGGGGCGCGCACCGAGGCGAACCTCGCCAAGAGCGCGGCCGGGATCGATCCGGAGGGCACGCGCACGGCCTACCGGGCGACCGACATCACCGACGAGGGGCAGTGCGAGGCGCTGGCGGCGCTGGCCGGGGAGCGGTTCGGCGGGGTCGACGCCGTGGTGCAGGTGGCCGCCTGGGACTCGTATTTCGGGGGTCTGGCGGACGCCGACTTCGCGACCTGGCAGTCGGTCATGGACGTGAACCTGCTGGGGACGCTGCGGATGACCCGGGCCTGCCTGCCGGCGCTGAAGGCGGGCGGCGGCGGGTCGGTGGTGTTCATCGGGACGCAGTCGGCCGTGGCCGCGCCCTCGCAGGTGAGGCAGGCCGCGTACGCCGCGTCGAAGGGGGCGCTGACCAGCGCGATGTACTCGCTGGCCCGGGAGCTGGGGCCGCACCGGATCAGGGTCAACACCGTGCTGCCCGGCTGGATGTGGGGGCCGCCGGTGCAGGCGTTCGTCCGGTTCACGGCGGACGCGGAGGGGGTGCCGGAGGACGAGGTGCTGGCCCGGCTGAGCGAGCGGATGGCGCTGCCGGAGCTGGCCACGGACGGGGACGTGGCGGACGCGGTGGTGTTCCTGGCCTCGGACCGGGCGCGGGCGATCACGGGGCAGTCGCTGCTCGTGAACGCGGGGGAACTGATGCGGTAGGCCGCCGACCTGCACGGATCGCGGATCCGGCAGGTGCGGACACTGCCGAAGACGTTCAGGTACATGAACTGAGGTCATGACACCGAACAATTTTACTCCTTCTTGACCTTCCCCTTCCTTGCCGTGCCTCCATGTTCGAAACCAGAGTTCACATGCCTGACCCTGGCTGCGAACCCTGGAAGGGGACACATGAACGGTCTCGACTGGGCCGTGCTCATCGGCTACTTCGGTGTGATGGTCGCGATCGGCGTCTGGTCGCACAAGCGCGTGGACAACGTCTCCGACTTCTTCACGGCCGGCGGCAAGATGCCCTGGTGGCTCTCCGGCATCTCGCACCACATGTCGGGCTACAGCGCGGTGATGTTCACCGGGTACGCGGGCATCGCCTACACCTACGGCGTCACCTCCTTCATCACCTGGTCCTTCCCCATCGCGCTCGGCATCGCGATCGGCTCGAAGCTGTTCGCGCCGCGCATCAACCGGCTGCGCTCCCGGCTCCATGTGGCGTCCCCGCTGGAGTACCTGAAGAACCGCTACAACCTCCCCACGCAGCAGGCGCTCGCCTGGTCCGGCATGCTGCTGAAGATCGTGGACGTCGGCGCCAAGTGGGCGGCGATCGCGACCCTGCTGTCGGTGTTCACGGGTGTGTCCCTGAACCAGGGCATCCTCGTCACCGGCGCGATCACCGCCGTCTACTGCACGATCGGCGGCCTGTGGGCGGACGCGCTGACCGAACTCGGCCAGTTCGTCATCCAGTTGCTGGCCGGCGTCGCGATGTTCGTCGCCGTCGTGATGAAGCTGAACGACAAGGACATCGGCTTCCTCGGCGCCTGGGACGAGCCCGCGCTGCACGGCCACGGCAAGCCGCTGGTCGGCCCGTACGGCACGGTGTTCCTGCTGGCGTTCCTGTTCATCAAGCTCTTCGAGTACAACGGCGGCATGCTGAACCAGGCCCAGCGCTACATGGCCACCGGCAGCGCCCGCGAGGCCGAGCGCTCCGCCCGGCTGTCGGCGGTCCTCTGGCTGGTCTGGCCGGTGGTCCTGTTCTTCCCGATGTGGATGTCCCCGCTGCTGGTCGAGGCGCGGAAACCGGACGGCTCCGACGCCTACGCGCTGATGACCGAACAGCTGCTGCCGCACGGCCTGCTGGGACTCGTCGTCGTCGGCTTCTTCTCGCACACGATGGCCATGTGCTCCTCGGACGCGAACGCGATCGCGGCGGTCTTCACCCGGGACGTGGCGCCGGTGGTGTCGGCGAAGGCCCGCTCGTGGAGCGAGCGTTCGGGCCTGGTCGCGGCCCGGGTGACGACGGTCGTCTTCCTCGGTCTGTCGATGGCGGTGGCGACGCAGGTCGACTCCCCCGCCTTCAAGGACATCATCACCGTCGTCATCAAGTGGGTGGCCGGTCTGATGGGCCCGATCGCGATCCCGATGATGCTCGGCCTGCTCCGCACGTTCCGCCGCTCGGGGCCGACCGCGGCCCTCACCAGCTGGGCGGCGGGCCTGCTGGCCTTCTGGCTGGTCAACTACCCCATCAGCTGGAACGTCGACGGCGGGGTCCCCCTCCAGTACCAGGTCTCGATCCCGCTCGCGGTCTCCCTGGTCCTGTACGTACTGATCGGCTACCTCAAGCCGGAGGACACCCCGGAACGACTGGCGATCATCGAGAAGGTCAACACGGACGACGGCGCCACCGCGGCGACCGTGCCGGTTCCGAGGGCGGCGGGGGACGACGTGGTGGCGTCGTAGGGGGCGCTGCCGACGAGCGGGTGCGGTACGCGGGGGCTGGGCGCACGGTTCCCCGCGCCCCTACGGGGGGGGGGCTCGTCAGGCCCGTGGATACCGTGCCAGCCACCCCGGGGACGAGCCCGCTGGGCCGTGCAGGGCGGGGCCCTGGGTCATTTCCATCGCGAAGTCGTCGGCCAGTTCCAGCAGGGTGGGGCGGCCCTCCAGTTCGGCGATCCAGGCCGGCGGGAGGGCCGTCTCGCCGTGCAGGGCGCCCAGCAAGCCGCCGGTGAGGGCGCCCGCCGCCGCGGAGGGGCCGCTCTGGTTCACCGCGAGGCACAGCCCGTGCCGCACGTCCTCGCCCACCAGCGCGCAGTACACGGACGCGGCCAGCAGCCCGTCCGCCGTGCCGTCCCCGGCCAGCTCCTCCACCCGGGCCGGGGTGGGCATCCCCTGCCGTACGGCGCCGAGGGCGTGCTGGAGGGCGTCCGAGACCGGCTGGTGGCCGGGGCGGGCGGCGAGCAGCGCGAGGGCGCGCTGCACCGCGCCGTCCAGGCTCTCGCCGCGGGCCAGCGCGTGCACGATCACCGCGTACGCGCCCGCCGACAGATAGGCGATGGGGTGGCCGTGGGTCTGGGCCGCGCACTCCACGGCCAGCTGCGCGACGAGCTGCGGCTCCCAGCCGACGAGCAGTCCGAACGGCGCCGAGCGGGCGACTGCCTCCGGCCCCAGCTCCTCCGGGTTCTTCGGGGACTCCGGCGTGCCCATGGTCGTGTCGCCGAAGCCCATGAGCAGCGCGCGGGTCGGGTCCCGGCGGGCGTACAGCCACTCCTCCCGGGCCAGCCAGCCGTCGTCCTTGCGGCGCTCGTCGGGCCCCCAGTCCCGCTGGGTGGCCGCCCAGCGCAGATACGCCCGGTGCAGATCGGTCGGCGGATGCCAGGCCCCGGTGTCCCGGCGCACCTGGGCGCGTATCAGCCCGTCCACGGTGAACAGGGTCAGCTGGGTGTGATGGGTGACCGTGCCGCGCCGGCCGTGCCCGAAGGCCAGGTCCAGCAGCCCCTCGCCGCCGTACGCCGCCCGGATCTCCTCCAGGGACAGCGCGTCGGCGGGGCCGCCCAGCGCGTCACCCACCGCGACCCCGAGCAGCGAGCCGCGTACCCGGCCGCGGAAGTCCTGCTGCTCGGCGCGTCCCCAGACGGCACCGGCTGTCGCGCTCACCAGACCTCCCCACGGCACCGTCCGCCTGTACGACGTCCAGCACTGTAATCGACCGGGAACGGTCCGTTCAGCGGGACAAACCTGCCCTGACACGGCATTCCCGCCCAGCCCCCGCCCCCTCTTCGCAATCCGTTCACGGGGACGGGCCCCGGCCCGCGTTCACCGGGTCGTGGATACGCGGGACTCGGCCGCCCCGGACTCCCTACCCTGCCGTGTGAGGGATTCGACACGGAGGGTGAGCATGAAGGACGAGGAGGCCGAGGCCGTACTCAGGGCCGTCGGGCGGCAGATCAGGCTCTGGCGGGAGTCCGCCGGACTGAAGCAGGGTGAGCTGGGAGCGCGGATCGGGTACGGCGAGGATCTCGTCTCGGCGGTGGAGCGGGCGGTACGGGTGCCGCAGCCCGAGTTCCTGGACGCGGCGGACGAAGTGCTCTGCGCGGGCGGGAAGTTGTCCGCGATGAAGGAGGACGTGGAGAAGGCCCGGTACCCACAGAAGGTCCGGGACCTGAAGAGGTTGGAGGACGAGTCCTTCGAACTCGGTGCCTATGCCAACCACTACATTCACGGCCTCTTGCAGACACCCGAGTACGCGAAGGCCCTGTACACGATGCGGCGTCCGGCGTACACCGAGGAGGAGATCGACCGGCACGTCGGCGCTCGCATGGCGCGGCAGGCCGTGTTCGCGCGCGTGCCGACTCCCACAGTCACTTTCGTCCAGGAGGAGGTGACCCTGCGGCGGCCCATCGGCGGAAGGGCAGTCCTGCGTGAACAGCTGGAACACCTGCTGGAGGCCGCGAAGATGAGGCACGTCGAGATTCAGGTGATGCCGAACGACCGCGAAGACCACGCCGGCATGGGAGGTCCGTTCCGCCTGCTGAAGCTGAAGAGGGGCAAAACGGTGGGCCACGAAGAAGGGCAGACCCACAGTCGGCTGATCAGCGATCCCCAGGAGGTGCAACTTCTTGAGGTGCGCTATGGAATCATCCGGGCGCAGGCTCTCACGCCCCGGGAGTCGCTTGCCTTCATCGAAAAGGTATTGGGAGAAGAGACATGACCATCGGCACGCTGGACTGGTTCAAGAGCAGCTACAGCAGCAACGAGGGACCGGACTGCGTCGAAGTGGCCTTGACCCCCGCCGCCGTGCACGTCCGCGACTCCAAGGACAGGGACCGCGCCCACCTGCTCGTCGGCGGCGAGCCGTGGGCGCAGTTCGTGGGGTTCGCGGCCGAAAGCGGCTGACGCGGGTGGGGGATCGGGAAGAATCCCGGTCATGACCATGACCCCCACCACCCCCACCACCCCCACGCGCCACACCGGCCACAGCCTCGCCGCTGGTGTGCTCACCGGCATACTCGCCCTCTACATCGCCCTGGTCGCCCTCGGGAACATCACCGACTTCGGGACGAACCAGCAGTTCGTACGGCACGTACTGGCGATGGACACGACCTTCAAGGACGACAGCCTGATGTGGCGGGCGATCACCAGCACCGCGCTCCAGGACACCGCCTATGTGCTGATCATCGTCTGGGAGACGGTGGCGGCCCTGGTGCTGATCGGGGGGACATGGCTGTGGGCGCGGCGGGACCACGACCGCGCCCGCCGGTTCTCCACCTACGGCCTGCTGATGCTGCTGCTGCTCTTCGGCGCCGGGTTCATCGCGATCGGCGGCGAGTGGTTCGCCATGTGGCAGTCGAAGTCCTGGAACGGACTGGACGCGGCGGCCCGGGTGTTCCTGATCAGCGGTGTCGCGCTGATCGTCAACCAGCTGCCGGGGCGGCGGGAGCCGGAGCCGTCCGCTAGTTGACGACGGCCACCGGCGTGCCCTTGTCGCCGAAGGCCCACAGGGCGGCGCCGTCCTGCTTGTGCAGGCGGATGCCGCCCAGCTTCTGGCCGTTCGCCGGGGGCGGCGAGGCCCCGTCCAGGGCGTTGGAGAAGGCGACGTTCACGCCGGACGCCTTGGTGAAGTACATGATGTGCTCGATCTGCACGCCGTCCGAGCCCTTGATGGACTGCACCCGGAAGGTGACCGTGTAGCGGCCGGGACTCGGGTCCACCGTGCCCGGCCACACCGTGAAGGTGCGGGACGCGTTCCCGGTCGCGTCGACCAGCCACACCCGCCTCTCGCCGAGCGAGTAGACGATCCGGCGGCCCTCGCCCGACGCGTCCGGCAGGGCGGGCACGTGCGGCGTCTTCGGGGCGCCGGACGCGTGGGCGCCCGCCGAGGCCGAGGCGCTGGGCCTGGTCACGGCGGCCGTGGGATGCGGCCCGTGGTTCGCCTGTACGGCGAGGGCGACGACGACCGCGGTCGCCCCCGCCGTCAGACCGGTGACCCAGGCCCACGAGGGCAGTAGGGCAGCCACGGGACGCATCTCCTCCGCTACGGGGCCCCGTCCAGGATCGGGGGTCGGATCATCGTACTCAGTCCAGGACCGGCAGCAGATCCGGCAGGTGCCCGTCGGAGGCCTCGGCGGCCCGCTGCCGCTCCTCGGGAACCTCGCCGTACAGCGTGGTGCGCGGCTTCGCCGGGCGGCCGGCCGCCTCGGCCACCGCGACCAGGTCGCGGACCGACTTGTACGAGCCGTAGGAGGAGCCCGCCATGCGGGAGATCGTCTCCTCCATCAGCGTCCCGCCGAGGTCGTTCGCGCCGGAGCGGAGCATCTCCGCCGCCCCCTCGGTGCCCAGTTTGACCCAGCTTGTCTGGATGTTGGGGATCCAGGGGTGCAACAGGAGGCGGGCCATCGCCGTCACCGCCCGGTTGTCCCGCATCGTCGGACCCGGGCGCGCGATACCGGCCAGGTAGACCGGTGCGTTGGTGTGGATGAAGGGCAGCGTCACGAACTCCGTGAAGCCGCCCGTCTCCCGCTGGATCCCGGCCAGCGTGCGCAGGTGGCCGAGCCAGTGGCGGGGCTGGTCCACATGTCCGTACATCATCGTGGAGGAGGAGCGGATGCCCAGTTCGTGGGCCGTCGTGATCACTTCGATCCACGTCGCGGCCGGCAGCTTGCCCTTGGTCAGCACCCAGCGGACCTCGTCGTCCAGGATCTCCGCCGCCGTACCCGGTACGGAGTCGAGGCCCGCCTCCTTCGCCGCGGTCAGCCACTCCCGGATCGACAGACCGGTGCGGGTCGCGCCGTTGACGACCTCCATCGGCGAGAAGGCGTGGACGTGCATGCCGGGGACGCGTTCCTTGACCGCCTTCGCGATGTCGAAGTACGCGGTGCCCGGCAGGTCCGGGTGGATGCCGCCCTGCATGCACACCTCGACCGCGCCCACCTCCCACGCCTGCTGGGCGCGGTCCGCGACCTGCGTCAGCGAGAGCGTGTACGCGTCCGCGTCCGTGCGGCGCTGGGCGAAGGCGCAGAACCGGCAGCCGGTGTAGCAGACGTTGGTGAAGTTGATGTTGCGGGTGACGATGTAGGTGACGTCGTCGCCGACCGCCGAGCGGCGCACGTCGTCGGCCACCCGGCACAGCGCGTCCAGCGCCGGGCCGTCCGCGTGCAGCAGGGCCAGGGCCTCGGCGTCGGTCAGCCGGGTCGGGTCGTCGGCCGCCGTGCGCAGCGCCTGGCGCACGTCCGTGTCGATCCGCTCGGGCGCCATGCCGGGGGCGGCGGCCTCGCGCAGCGCCTCCCAGTCGCCGTAGACCTCGTCGAAGTCCTCGCGCCGGTCGGACGTACGGCCCTCGGTGTCGATGGTGCGGTGCAGTTCCGTGCGGCCGGCGGGCGTGAACGCCTCCTCCGGCTCCTGCCAGGGGCGGCCCTCGACCGGCGCGTCCGGGAGGGCCAGGCCCGTGGCCGGGTCGGCGAGGGCGGCCACGTGCGGGCGCAGCCGCGGGTCGAGCCAGGGCTCGCCGCGGCGCACGAACTCCGGGTACACGCAGAGGCGTTCGCGCAGGTCGAAGCCGGCGGCCCGGGAGCGCTCGGTGAGCTCCTCGATCTGCGGCCAGGGGCGCTCGGGGTTGACGTGGTCGATGGTCAGGGGCGACACCCCGCCCCAGTCGTCGATGCCGGCGCCGATCAGCCGCTCGTACTCGGAGTCGACCAGGTTCGGCGGGGCCTGGAGGCAGGCGCTCGGGCCCATGATGTGCCGGGCCACGGCCACCGTGGCGACCAGCTCGTCCAGTTCGGCGTCCGGCATGCCGCGCATCGCCGTGTCCGGCTTGGCGCGGAAGTTCTGGATGATCAGCTCCTGGATGCCGTGGTAGGCCCGGGAGACCTTGCGGAGGGCGAAGAGGGACTCGGCGCGCTCCTCGTAGGTCTCGCCGATGCCGATCAGCAGTCCGGAGGTGAAGGGGACCGAGGAGCGGCCCGCGTCCTCCAGCACCCTGAGCCGCACGGCCGGCTCCTTGTCCGGGGAGCCGTGGTGCGGGCCGCCGGGCTCGGACCACAGGCGGGTGGCCGTGGTCTCCAGCATCATGCCCATGCTCGGCGCCACCGGCTTGAGCCGCTGGAAGTCCGTCCAGGTCATG
This sequence comes from Streptomyces sp. NPDC015171, assembly GCF_043079545.1. NCBI lineage: Bacteria > Bacillati > Actinomycetota > Actinomycetes > Kitasatosporales > Streptomycetaceae > Streptomyces > Streptomyces sp. NPDC015171. The sequence goes on along the minus strand of NZ_JBIBUO010000005.1, from coordinate 275,222 downwards.
ACGCCCGGGTTGAGGTGGGGCAGCAGGCCGGTCTCCTCCAGGATGCGGATGGAGACGGCGCGGACGTAGGCGATGGTGTCGTCGTAGCCGTGCGCGTCGAGCCACTCGCGCGCCTCCGGCCAGCGGTCCTCCGGCTTGTCCCCGAGGGTGATCAGGGCTTCCTTGCAGCCGAGCGCGGCACCCTTGCGGGCGATGTCGAGCACCTCGTCGGGGGACATGAACATCCCGTGGCCCGCCCGGCGCAGCTTGCCGGGGACCGTGACGAAGGTGCAGTAGTGGCACTTGTCCCGGCACAGCCGGGTGAGGGGGATGAAGACGCTCTTCGAGTACGTGATGACGCCGGGCCTGCCCGCCGCCTCCAGGCCCGCGTCCCGGACCCGGGCGGCGGAGGCGGTCAGGTCGGTCAGGTCCGCACCGCGGGCCTGCAGCAGCACCGCCGCCTCGGCGGCGTCGAGGGCGACGCCGTCCCGGGCGCGTTTGAGGGCGCGACGCATGGAGTTCTCGGTGGGGCCGGTTCCGGAGGTCGCGGAAGTCGTCATCTGTCGAGGATACGATCGCGCTGATCAGTGCCGGGGCGTGCCGTCCGGCAGGAGAGGGGCGTAGGCGTCGAGCGCCCGCAGCACCTCCGCCTCGCCGGCCGGCGGCAGCTGCACCACGACTTCCTCGATGCCCAACTCGGCGTAGTGGGCGAGCTTGCCGGGGGTGGGCTGGACGGCGTACGGGACGACCTGGAGGGCGTCCGCGTCCCGGCCCGCGTCCGCCCAGACCGAGCGCAGCACGGGCAGCGACTCGGTGAGCCCGCGCCCGCCGATCGGCAGCCAGCCGTCGGCGTACTCGGCGATGTGCGCGAACAGCTTGGGCCCGGCGGCGCCGCCGATGAGCGTGCGCGGGCCGACGACCGGGCCGCGCGGCTGGAGCACCGGCTTGGGGTGGGCGAGGCTGGCCCGCACGCTCCCCGACTCCCCCTCGTACGCGGTCGGCTCCGCCGCCCACAGCGCGCGCATCAGGGCCATCCGGTCCCGGACCAGTTCGCGCCGGGTCCGCCAGGCCACGCCGTGGTCGGCGGCCTCCTCCGCGTTCCATCCGTAGCCGAGGCCGAGCGTGAAGCGCCCGCCGGACAGGTGGTCGAGGGTGGCGATCTGCTTGGCGAGGGCGATCGGGTCGTGCTGGGCGACCAGGGTGATGCCGGTGCCGAGGCCGAGCCGCTCGGTGACGGCGGCGGCCTGGCCGAGCGCGACGAAGGGGTCCAGGGTGCGGCTGTACTCGCGCGGCAGGTCGCCGCCCGCGGGGTACGGGGTGGTCCGCTCGACCGGGATGTGGGTGTGCTCGGGGAGGTACAGCCCGGCGAAGCCGCGGGCTTCCAGCTCACGGGCGAGGCGGGTGGGGGTGACGGTCTCGTCGGTGAGGAAGATCGTGACGGCTATGCGCATGAGCCATCTGTACCGGGATCCGCGCGCGAAGTCCATACCGACTGGTCGGCATCGGCGATGCCCGGACGAAGTCCGCCTCCCCAGGGCTCGATACCCGCCGATTTCCTTCCCGTCCTTGCGTGTTCATGCCCATGGGGAACGCTCACCGCATGGGCGATGACGACGCAAGGCTCGGAAGACGTGCACTGATCGTGACGGGCACCGCGGCCGCGCTTACGTTGAGAAGCGTGACCTTCGCGAGAGGGGCGGACGACATGCACCACGACGAGACCCGGACGGTACGCGGCACCCTGCCGACCGGTTCGCCCGACTTCGTGTACGTACCGGTCGAAGTACCCGAAGGCACCCGGGAGATCAAGGTCTCCTACACCTACGACCGCCCGGCCGTCCCCGCCGGCACCCCAGGCAACGCCCTGGACATCGGCCTCTTCGACGAGCGCGGGACCGAGCTGGGCGGAAGCGGCTTCCGCGGCTGGTCCGGCGGGGCCCGGACGGAGTTCTACGTCCGCGCCGACGACGCCACCCCCGGCTACCTCCCCGGGACGATCAACCCGGGCACCTGGCAGATCGCCCTCGGCCCCTACACCGTCGCCCCGCAGGGCCTGGCGTACGAGCTCACGATCACCCTCTCCTACGGCGAGCAGTCCCCCGCTCCGGCCCCCGTCTACCCCCCGCGGCGGGCCAAGGGCCGCGGCCGGGCCTGGTACCGCGGCGACTGCCATCTGCACTCCTGGCACTCCGACGGCCGCCGCACCCCCGCCGAGATCGCCGCGCTCGCCCGCGCCGCCGGCCTGGACTTCATCAACAGCTCCGACCACAACACGCACTCCTCGCACCCGCACTGGGCGGACGCCGCGGGCGACGACCTGCTGGTGATGCTGGGCGAGGAGATCACCACCCGCAACGGGCACGTCGTGGCGCTCGGCACGGACCCCGGCACCTTCGTCGACTGGCGCTACCGGGCCCGCGACAACCGCTTCGGCCGGTTCGCCCGCCGCATCCGCGGGTCCGGCGGCCTGGTCGTGCCCGCCCATCCGCACGCCACCTGCGTCGGCTGCGGCTGGAAGTTCGGCTTCGGCGAGGCGGACGCCATCGAGGTGTGGAACGGCCCCTACACGCCCGACGACGAGGTGGCGCTGGCCGACTGGGACAACATGCTGGTGGCGTCCGTGCGGGACGGCCGGGCCTGGCTCCCGGCGATGGGCAACAGCGACGCGCACCGGGACCCCGACCCGGTCGGCTCGCCGCAGACGGTGGTCCTCGCCGACGACCTGACCCGGGAGGCGATCCAGGAGGGCATCAGGGCGGGGCGCAGTTACGTCGCCGAGTCGAAGAACGTCTCGCTGGCCTTCACCGCGTCCGGCGGCCGGGGCGAGCACGCGGGGATCGGCGAGCGGCTGGCCGTGCCGCTCGACACCCCGGTGACGGTCCGGCTGGAGGTCTCCGGCGCCCCGCGCTGCTCGGTCCGGCTCGTCACCGACCAGGGCGTGCTGCTCACCAGCGACCCGCTGCCGGTGTCCGGCTCGGGGGTGGTGGAGTGGCGCACGACCCCGGCGTACGCGGCCTACGTCCGCGCCGAACTCCGGCACGAGACGGCGGCGGGCCCGCTGCCGGGAGCCCTGGCCGCGTTCACCAACCCGATCTTCCTCGGACACCGGTGACATCACCCCCCGGAACATACGGCGCCGCCCTGCCACCGACCACCCCGGACCACCCGGCGGGCGGCGGGCGGCCCGGCACAACGCGCTGACCCCGGCGACCGCGCGGCCCTCCGGGTCGTGGCCCACGCGGCGCCGCCCAGCCGGTCGCACGGGTCGGGCGCGGGCTTCCGGGCGGTGCAGCGGTCGGGCGGCTCGGCCGCGCGGGGCCGATCACGACGACCGCACCGGGTGCGCGGCACCCGCCTGCCGCCGAACGGCCCGGCCCGCCCGGGCGGAGCAGCCCAGCACTCTGACCCCGACCACCGCGCCCCGCCGCCGGGAGACGCGCCCCTCGGCCCCCGGCCGGGTCGCCTCCCGCGTGGCGGTGCGCGGCAAGGGCGCGGGGAGCGGGTCGGTGGGCGTGGCCGTCGGAGTGGAGGGTGGCGGTGGCGGGGGCGGGCACGGTCACGGCGTCGCCGCGGGTCTCGGGCGGTAGGGGGCATCCGCGCCGAGCGGACGGGTCCGGGCGGGCAGCCGTTCGAAGACGCGCCCGTCGCGATCACCCGTTGCGCCGGGCCGTGGGCGCGCGGGAGGCTGGCACGGGCCGGGCGTCCGGCCGTTCACGCGTCACAGGCCCCGCAGGGGGCCGGTACACCTTCCCCGCGGGCGTCCCGTCCGTGCCGGGACGAGAGCAGGAGAGCCGCAGACATGCCAGGCAGCGACGACCGCAAGCACCGCCTCGTGACCCGCTTCCAGCGGTATGTCGCGAACCCGCTCAACCGGCGCCTGCCGTTCCAGATCCTGCTGGAGACGACCGGCCGCACCTCGGGGCTGCCCCGGCAGACGCCGGTCGGCGGGCGCCGGGTCGGCGACTGCTTCTGGCTGGTCTCGGAGTTCGGCCTCAAGTCGCAGTACGTGCGCAACATCCAGGCCGACCCGGCGGTCCGCGTCCGTATCGCGGGGCGCTGGCACCACGGCACCGCCCATCTCCTGCCCGACGACGACGCCGTGGCCCGGCTGCGCACCCTGCCCCGGTTCAACAGCGCGGCGGTACGGGCGTTCGGCACGGATCTGCTGACGGTACGGGTGGACCTGGCGGACTGAGCCGGGCCGGACGGCCGGCCGGCCGCGCTCACCCCGGCCACACGATCGCCTGGACCTCGCTGTACGCGTGCAGGGCGTAGGAGCCCACGTCCCGGCCGACGCCGCTCTTCTTGAAGCCGCCGAACGGCGCCTCCATGTTGCGGCCGACCGTGTTGACGCCGACGCCGCCGGCCCGCAGCCGCCTGGCCACCCGGAAGGCACGGGCCACGTCACCGGACCAGACGTAGTCGATGAGCCCGTAGTCGGAGTCGTTGGCGAGGGCGATCCCCTCGTCCTCGTCGTCGAACGGGATCACCGTCACCACCGGCCCGAAGATCTCCTCCCGGGCCACCCGCATGTCGTTCGCGCAGTCCGCCAGCAGGGTGGGCGCGACGTAGAAACCCCGCTCCAGGGGCGGGCGTTCACCGCCCGTGACCACCGTCGCGCCCTCCTTGCGGCCGAGTTCGACGTACGACTCCACCCGTGCCCGGTGCGCGGCGGAGACGACCGGGCCGACGACCGTGTCCGGCTCCCGCGGATCGCCCACCTTCAGCCGGCCCGCGTACGCGGCCAGCTGCCCGACCAGCCGCTCGTACACCCCCCGCTGGGCCAGCACCCGGGTCGGGGCCGTACAGATCTGCCCGCTGTAGAAGGAGAAGGTGGTCCCGATGCCAGCCACCGCGGAGCCGAGGTCCGCGTCGTCGAAGACGACCGCGGCCCCCTTCCCGCCCAGCTCCATCAGCTGGCGTTTCATGTCCCGCCCGCACACCTCGGCGATGCGCCGCCCGACCGCCGTCGAACCGGTGAAGCTCACCATGTCGACGTCGGGGGAGGCGACGGCGGCCTCGCCGACGTCCGCGGCCTGCCCGGAGACGACGTTCACCACACCGGGCGGGGCGCCCGCCTCGGCCAGCGCCTCGGCCATCCGGTACACGGACAGCGGGTCCTGCGGGGCCGGTTTCACGACCACCGTGTTGCCCATCGCCAGCGCGGGCGCCACCTTCCCCGCCGGATTCGCCCACGGGTTGTTGTACGAGGTGACGCAGGTGACGACACCGACCGGCTGGCGTACGGCCAGCGCGCCCATCACCGCCGCCGCGCCCATCGGTCCCGCCTCGTTGATCTGCGGCGGGACCGGCCACTCGGCGGGCTCCACGTCCGCGTACCGGCAAAAGCGGGCGGCGGCCACCCCGACCTGCATCGCCCGCGCCGTCCCCGTGGTCGCACCGGTCTCGGCCACCGCGAGCTCGGCGTACGGGACGAGCCGGCCGCGGATGATCTCCGCGGCCCGTCCGAGCACCGCGGCCCGCTCCCCGGGGCTGGTCCGCGACCACGCCCCGAACGCCTCCCGGGCCGCCGCGCACGCCGCCCGCGCCTGCTCCGGGGAGGCCTGGGGCGCCCGGCCCACGGTCTCCTCGGTGGCCGGGTCGGTCACCGGGTAGTGGCCGCCGTCCGGCTCGACCCACTCGCCCCCGATGAACAGCCGCTGCCCGTCGCTCACTTGGTGCTCACCGTCCGGGTGTCGCGTCCGGAGCGCAGCACCCGGCCGGGTACCGCCCCGGTCACCGTGTCGTCCCGGATCGCCGCCACGCCGTTGACCCACACGGCCCGTATCCCGAGCGCCCTGGAGTCGAGCCGGGGGCTGTCGCCCGGCAGGTCGTGCACCAGGGTGGCCTGGCCGGCGTCGATCCGCTCCGGGTCGAAGAGCACCAGGTCCGCATGGAAGCCCTCCCGGATCCGGCCGCGCTCGCGCAGCCCGAGGAGCCGGGCCGGGTCGTCGGTCAGCATCTGCACGGCCCGTTCCAGACCGACCAGCTTCCGCCCGCGCAGACAGTCCCCGATGAACCGGGTCGTGTACGGCGCCCCGCACATCCGGTCCAGGTGGGCGCCCGCGTCCGAGCCGCCGAGCAGGACGTCCTCGTGCCGCCAGGTCTCGGCGCGCAGCGCCCAGGAGGCCGGGTCGTTGTCGTTCGGCATCGGCCACAGGACCGTACGCAGCCGGTCCTCGGCGCAGATGTCGACCAGGCAGGCGAAGGGCTCCTGTCCGCGCTCGGCGGCGATGTCCCGCACCACCCGGCCGGTGAGCCCCCGGTTGGCCTCGCTGTAGGTGTCCCCGATGACGTACCGCCCGAAGTCCGCGAGGCGCCGGAACACCCCGGCCTCCTTCGACCGGGCCCGGCGCAGCAGCTCCGCCTGGACGCCCGGGTCGCGGAGCCGGGCGATCCGCTCGGGCACGGGCAGCCCGAGGACCGGCCCCCAGCCGGGGATGAGGTTCAGCGCGCAGAAGGTACCGAGGGACATGTTCATCGGGGTGAGGATCGGCATGGTGAGCGCCACCACCCGGCCGCCCGCCTCGCGGGCCCGTTCGCTCGCGCTCAGCTGCCGGGGCACCCGCTCCGGTACGGCCGCGTCGATGGTGAGGACGTTCCAGTTCAGCGGCCGTCCGGCCGTCGCGCTCATCTCCGCCAGCAGGTCGATCTCGTCGTCGCTGAACCGGTCGAGGCAGCCGGCGACGATCGCCTCGATCTGGGTGCCCTCGTGCTCGCCGACGGCCCGGGACAGGGCGAGGAGTTCGGCGGGGCGGGCGTGCCGGGAGGCGACCGGCTGCCCGTCCCCGTCGGAGTGGGTGCTGGACTGGGTCGTGGACAGCCCCCAGGCGCCCGCGTCCATGGCCTCGTGGAGCAGCCGGACCATCTGGCCGAGCTGCTCCTCGCCGGGCTGCCCGCCGATGGCCCGCGGCCCCATCACGTGCCGTCGCAGCGCGCAGTGCCCCACCATGAACCCGGCGTTGACCGCGATCCGCCCCTCCAGGGCGTCCAGGTACTCCCCGAAGGAGTGCCAGCTCCACGGCGCCCCCTCTTCGAGCGCGACCAGGGACATGCCCTCGACCTTGGACATCATCCGCCGTGTGTAGTCGGCGTCCTCGGGGCGGCCGGGGTGGAGCGGCGCGAGCGTGAACCCGCAGTTCCCGCCGGCCACGGTCGTCACCCCGTGGTTGAGGGAGGGCGTGGCGTACGGGTCCCAGAAGAGCTGGGCGTCGTAGTGGGTGTGGGGGTCGACGAAGCCGGGCGCGAGGACGAGTCCGTGCGCGTCCTCGCTGGTGCGGGCTTCCCCGGTGGCCGCGCCGACGACGGCGATCCGGCCGTCCCGGATGCCGACGTCGGCGGTGAAGGCGGGGGCGCCGGTGCCGTCCACGACGGTGACGCCCTTGATCAGGTGGTCCAACATGCCGGGAGCCCCCTCACACGGCCTGACGGAATCGGGTCGTCCGGTGCACCGGATCCGTGTCGATCTCCGGGATCACGTGCTCGCCGATGAGCCGTATCGTCTGCAGCGTCTCCTCCTTCGGCACCCCCACCGGGAGCCCGAAGCTCAGCTGGTCCGCGCCGGCCTGCTCCCACCGCTTGCACTGGCGCGTCACCTCGTCGGGATCGCCGCAGATCAGCAGCTCCTCCTCGATGAGCAGCTCCACGAACTCCGGTGTGTAGGGCGGCAGTGTCTCCGGCCACTCGGGGAAGCCCTCGGGCCGCGGGAAGGTGTCGTGGTACCGGAAGACGAGCGAGGGCAGGTAGTGCAGGCCGCCGTCGACGGCGATCCGGATGGCCTCGGCGTGCGTCGGCGCGCAGATCGCCGTGGTCGTCACCATCACGTTGTCGTTGACGAAGTCCCCGACGGGCTCGGCGTCCACGACCGCCGTCTTGTACTGCTCCAGCACCCATTCCATGTCGGAGACCTTCTGGATGCTGAAGCCGAGCACCCCGAGCCCCTTCTTCGCCGCCATGGCGTACGAGGGCGGGGACCCGGCCGCGTACCACATCGCCGGGTGCGACTTCCCGTACGGCTTCGGCAGGACCTTGCGCGGCGGCAGCTGCCAGTGCTTGCCCTGGAAGCCGGCGTACTCGTCCTGGAGCCACATCTTCGGGAACTCGGCGATCGTCTCCTCCCAGATCTCCTTGGTGTGGTTCATGTCGGTGATGCCGGGCAGGAAGCCGAGGATCTCGTGCGACCCGGCCCCGCGTCCGCTGCCGAACTCGAAGCGCCCCTCGCTGAGGTGGTCCAGCATGGCGACCTTCTCGGCCACCTTCACCGGGTGGTTGACCTGGGCGAGGGGGTTGAAGATCCCGGAGCCCAGATGGATCCGCTCGGTCGCGTGGGCGAGGTAGCCGAGGAAGACGTCGTTGGCGGAGAGGTGGGAGTACTCCTCCAGGAAGTGGTGCTCGGAGGCCCAGGCGTACTTGAAGCCGGACTTGTCCGCCTGGATGACGTACTCGGTCTCCTCCATCAGTGCCTTGTGCTCGGCCAGCGGGTCGGTCTCGGCGCGCTTGCCGACGTATCCCTGTACAAAGAGCCCGAATTCCACGGCGGTTCACCGTCCCCAGTGTTTCTGACACTCCGTCAGATCTGTTGTGTCGGCCGACTGTCGCACCGGCCGCCGTGACCGTCAATAGCTGACAACCAGTCAGATGACGCTGACGCCCGCCAGCCAGCCGCCGTCGATCACGAACGGCTGGCCAGTGATGTACGAGGAGTCGTCCGAGGTGAGGAAGAGGGCGAGCCGGGCCACCTCGGCCGGCTGCCCGACCCGCCCGAGCGGCACGAGCTTGCGGTACAGCTCGTCCAGGGCCCGGCTCATCTCCTCCGGGTCGGCGTCCGGATCCAGCCGGGCCGGGTTCGACATCGCGGTGTCGATGGCGCCCGGGCAGATGGCGTTGACCCGGATCCGGCGGCCCGCGAGCTCCAGCGCGGCCACCCGGGTCAGCCCGAGCACGGCGTGCTTGGTCGCGGCGTACGTCCCCACGGCCGCCATGCCGGTCAGCGCGGTGTAGGAGGCGGTGTTCACGATCGTGCCCCCGTCGGCGAGTTCCGGCGCCACCGTCTTCATGCCGAGGAAGCAGCCGACCTGGTTGACCTGCACGACCTGCATGAACTCCTCCAGCGGGGTGTCCACCAGGGCGTTGAAGCGCAGGATGCCCGCGTTGTTGACCAGCCCGTCGACCCGCCCGTACGCCTGTTTCGCGGCGGCCACGGCGGCCCGCCAGCCCTCCTCCGTGCCGACGTCGAGATGGACGTAGAGGGCGCCTATCTCCTTGGCGAGCGCCTCTCCCTGCTCGTCCAGCACGTCCGCGACGACGACCCGGGCGCCCTCCTCCCGGAACAGCCGCGCCTCCTGCTCGCCCTGTCCGCGGGCCGCCCCGGTGATGATGACGACCCGCTCGTCCAGCTTGCCCATGGCGTCTCCTCAGTCCAGCCGGGGCGCGACCTCGGCCCCGAACAAGCCGATCTGCTCGATGAGTTCGTCCCGGCTCCGGCTGCGGAACCGCACCTGGACCTGGTCCACGCCGAGCGCCCGGTAGCCGCGCAGCGACTCGGCGATCTCCTCCGGCGCACCGGCGAGCGTGCGCCGGCCCACGTCCCAGCCGGCCCGGCCGACGTACAGCGGCTCGGCGATGGCGCCGACGGTGTACTCCCCCGCGAGGCCCGCCTCCTCGCGCAGCCGCCGGATCCGGGCGATCTTCCCCGGCAGCCGGTCCCGCGGATCCCCCTGCGGCAGCCAGCCGTCGCCGCGGAGCGCGGCCCGGCGGACGGCGGCGGGCGAGGAGCCGCCGACCCACAGGGGGACGTGCGGCTGGGCGGGGCGGGGCCGCTGGCCGAGCCCGGCGAAGTCGTAGTGCTTGCCGTGGTGCTCGGGGAACTCCTCGGGCCCCAGGGCGGCGCGCAGCGCGTCGATCGTCTCGTCGAGCACCGCGCCCCGCCGCTCGAAGTCCGCCCCCAGCGCCTCGAACTCCTCCGGTACGTGCCCGGCCCCGACCCCGAGGACCAGCCGGCCGCCGGAGAGGTGGTCGAGGGTGGCGTACTGCTTGGCGGTCAGCAGCGGATGCCGGAGCCCGACGACGGCCACATGGCTGAGCAGCCGTACCCGCTCGGTGACGGCTGCCAGATGGGCGAGGGTGGCCACCGGGTCGTACCAGACCGTGCTCATGGCCGGGGCGAGCCGGCGCGGCACGGCGACGTGGTCGCAGCAGGCGACGTACGCGAACCCGGCGGCGTCGGCGGCGCGCGCGACGGCCACCAGGTCCGCCGGCCCCGCCCCGGCCTCCCAGGACTCGGCGTAGAGGGTGCTCTGCGACTGGACGGGCAGCTGGATGCCGTAGGCCGGGGCGCTCACCGCCACAGCCCTTCCGGTGCGAGACCGAGCAGCTCGATGGCGTTGCCCCGGACGATCCGCTCGATCACGTCCGCCGGCAGGTGGCCCATCTGCGCCTCGCCGACCTCGCGGGACTTGGGCCAGGTGGAGTCGGAGTGCGGGTAGTCGGTCTCGTACAGGACGTTGCCCACGCCGATGGCGTCCAGGTTCCGCAGCCCGAAGGCGTCGTCGAAGAAGCAGCCGTGGACATGCTCGGCGAACAGCTCGGACGGCGGCCTGCGCACCTTGTCGGCGACCCCGCCCCAGCCCCGGTTCTCCTCCCACACCACATCGGCGCGTTCCAGGATGTACGGGATCCAGCCGATCTGCCCCTCGGCGTACATGACCCTCAGGTTCGGGAACCGCTCGAACTTGCCGCTCATCAGCCAGTCGACCATCGAGAAGCAGCAGTTGGCGAAGGTGATGGTGGAGCCGACGGCGGGCGGCGCGTCCGCCGAGGTGGAGGGCATCCGGCTGCTGGAGCCGATGTGCATGGCGACGACCGTGCCGGTCTCGTCGCAGGCCGCGAGGAAGGGGTCCCAGTCGTCGGTGTGCACGGACGGCAGCCCCAGGTGCGGGGGTATCTCGGAGAAGGCGACGGCCCGCACGCCCCGCGCGGCGTTGCGCCGCACCTCGGCGGCGGCGAGCCGGGCGTCCCACAGCGGTATGAGGGTGAGCGGCACGAGCCTGCCCGCCGCCTGCGGACCGCACCACTCCTCCACCATCCAGTCGTTGTAGGCGCGCACGCAGAGCAGGGCCAGCTCCTTGTCGGCGGCCTCGGTGAAGGTCTGCCCGCAGAAGCGGGGGAAGGTCGGGAAGCACAGGGCCGACTGGACGTGGTTGACGTCCATGTCGGCGAGCCGGGCGGGCACGTCGTACGAGCCGGCCCGCATCTGCTCGTAGGTGATGACCTCGAGCCTGACCTCCTCCCGGGCGACGCCGACGGCGGTGTCGAGGCGGGTGAGCGGCCGGTGCAGGTCCTCGTAGACCCACCAGTCGCCGAGCGGTCCCTCCGTACCGCCCGGGTCGCCCATCACGGGCTTGAAGCGACCGCCGAGGAAGGTCATCTCCTTCAGCGGCGCGCGCACGATCCGCGGCCCGACGTCCCGGTACTTCCTCGGCAGCCGGTCCTGCCACACCCGGGCGGGCTCGACGGTGTGGTCGTCGACGGAGATGATCAGCGGGAACTCTGTGGTCTCCATGCCGTTCACGGTAGCGCCGATCTGACGGTCCGTCAGCTATCGTGCCGGGCGGCCGCGATGCGAAGACCGTGTGAGGGCCTTGTGCGCCACGGCCCCCGCCCTGTGATCGGCGTCTCGCACGGCTGACGCAACCGCCCGGAACAAGGCAAACTGACGGGGTTGTTCGTGATGCCGAGGGGGACGAACGCATGGACGGTGGGCCGCGAGTACCCGAGCAGCGGCGGGCCGGCTCCGTGGTCACCGCGGAGTCCGGCCCGCTGCGCTTCGGCGTGCTCGGTCCGGTACGGGCCTGGCGCGGCGAGGAGGCGCTCGGCATGGGCTCCCCCCAGCAGCGCGCCCTGCTGGCCGCCCTGCTGCTGCGGGAGGGCCGTACGGCCACGGCGGCGGAGCTGATCGACGCGCTGTGGGGGTCCGAGCCGCCGTCCCAGGCGCTGGCGGCGGTCCGCACGTACGCCTCCCGGCTCCGCAAGGTCCTGGGCCCCGGGGTCCTGGTCAGCGAGTCCGGCGGCTACGCCGTGCGCGGCCTGCGCGAGGGCGCCCTCGACGTGTCGGCGGCGCAGGACCTGACCACGGAGGCGGAGAAGACCCGGGGAGCCGGGGACCTCGGCCACGCCAGGGCGCTGCTGAACCAGGCCCTGGCGCACTGGGACGGCGAGCCCCTCGCGGGCGTCCCCGGCCCGTACGCCGAGGCCCAGCGGGCCCGCCTCGAGGAGTGGCGCCTCGGCCTGCTGGAGTCCCGTCTCGACCTGGACCTGGAACAGGGCTGCCACGCGGAGGCGGTCTCGGAGCTGACGGCACTCACCGCGGCGCACCCCCTGCGGGAGCGGCTGCGCGAACTGCTGATGCTGGCGCTGTACCGCAGCGGACGGCAGGCGGAGGCGCTGGCCGTCTACGCCGACACCCGCCGCCTGCTGGCGGAGGAGCTGGGCGTCGACCCCCGCCCCGGCCTGCGCGAACTCCAGCAGCGCATCCTCCAGGCCGACCCGGCGCTCGCGGAGCCCTCGGCGCCGGTGGCGGAGCCCGCGGTGGCGCCGGTGCGGCCGGCGCAGCTCCCGGCCTCCGTGCCCGACTTCACGGGCCGCTCCGCCTTCGTCTCGGAGCTGAGCGCGGTGCTGTCCTCGGCGTCCGAGGCGGAGGGCCGGGTGATGGCGGTCTCGGCGCTGGCCGGCATCGGGGGCGTGGGCAAGACGACGCTCGCGGTGCACGTCGCCCACCGCGCCCGGCCGTCCTTCCCGGACGGCCAGCTGTACGTGGACCTCCAGGGCGCGGGCCCCCGCCCGGCCGAACCGGAGACGGTCCTGGGCTCGTTCCTGCGGGCGCTGGGCACGGCGGACTCGGCGATCCCGGACAGCCTCGCGGAACGGGCCGCCCTGTACCGCTCGGTGCTGGACGGCCGCCGGGTCCTGGTGCTGCTGGACAACGCGAAGGACGCGGCCCAGGTACGGCCGCTGCTGCCCGGCACGGAGGGCTGCGCGGCGCTGGTCACCTCCCGCGTCCGGATGCTCGACCTGGCCGGCGCGCACCTGGTCGACCTGGACGTGATGTCCCCGGACGAGGCCCTCGCCCTGTTCACCCGGATCGTGGGCGAGGAACGGGTGGCGGCGGAGCGGGAGGCCGCGCTGGACGTCGTGGCCGCGTGCGGCTTCCTCCCGCTGGCGATCCGTATCGCCGCGTCCCGCCTCGCGGCCCGCCGCACCTGGACGGTCTCGGTCCTGGCGGCCAAGCTCGCCGACGAACGCCGCCGCCTGGACGAACTGCAGGCCGGCGATCTGGCGGTGAAGGCCACCTTCGAGCTGGGCTACGGCCAGCTGGAGCCGGCCCAGGCCCGGGCGTTCCGCCTGCTGGGCCTCGCGGACGGCCCGGACATGTCGCTGGCCGCCGCGGCGGCGGTCCTCGACGTCCCCGTGGAGGAGACCGAGGACCTCCTGGAGTCCCTGGTGGACACGTCCCTCCTGGAGTCGGCGGCGCCCGGGCGGTACCGGTTCCATGATCTGGTGCGGCTCTATGCGCGGGCCTGCGCGGAGCGCGACGAGCAGCCGCCCAGCGAGCGGGAGGCCGCGATGTCGCGGTTGCTGGACTTCTATCTGGCGACGGCGGCGCGGGTGTACGCCATGAAGCGGCCGGGTGATCGAACGATTTCCCATCTCGAACCGAGCCGGCACGCGGGACAGCCGTTCTCGGACGCTGCCGAGGCTACGGATTGGCTGCACGCGGAGGCTGAGCCGCTACTCGCATGCGTCCAGCATGCGTCGCGGCCCCCCACGCTACGGCGGGCCGTCGATCTGCTCCTCGCCGCCATAGACCTGGCGGAGTCCGGAGCCGGTTCACGCCGATATGAAACCACGGCCACGACCGCCTGCGAGGCGGCGGCAGCCTGCGGAGACCGGCACGCCGAGATGCGCGCACGGATCACCTTGGCCCAGGCCCTGAGCCAGTCGGGACGATTCGAGGAAGCGGAGCGGGAAGCCAGGCGTGCCGACCTCCTCAACGAGACCGCCCACGACCCCTGGACCAGCAGCACCGCCCCCAACCAACTGGGAATTATCGCCATTTGCAGGTCGATGTACGCTGACGCCGAGCGCTACCTACTCAGGGCGGTGGAGGCCTTTCAGGCCGATCAGAACCGGCCCGGCGAAGCAAGCGCGGTCTGCAACCTCTCCCGCACTCTGGCGTCCATGGGCCGCAGTACTCGCGCGATCGAGCTGGCGCGACAGGGCATCCAGATCTACGACGAACTCGGGATGTCCGTGCGTCTGGCGAACGCACGCTACGCCTCGGGCACCGTCCTCATGCAGGCCGGCAATCTGCCGGAGGCCCTGGAACAGCTCGACTGCGCACTGCGGATCTTCACCGAGAACCGTCAGCGCCTGTGGGAAGGCACTACCCATTTCCGCATCGCACAGGTACACCTGACCGCTCGACGCTCGACCCAGGCCGCTCAACACGCTGAACAGGCTCTGTCCATCGGGTGCATCGGCGGTGACTGGATGCGGGCCAACGCCTTGACCATCCTGGGCAAGGCACTGTCGGCTCTGGGCCAGCCTGACCGCGCTCAGGCCTGCTGGTCAGACGCTCTGAGGATCTACGAGGCGACGGAATCGCCCGAGGCGGACGAGGTCCGCGGCCTGCTCTCTCCAGTCGCTGCGGCCTGAGGGCCGACCGCAGCGACCGTTCATCGAATGTTTATGGGCAGCTGCGACTCTCGTCTAAGCGATCCGTCGCCGTAGGGGGGCAGGCGGATCTCGTGGGCCTCACGGCTAATCTGAGGCCTCCGGAACGCCCGCTCGGCTGCGCGGGGGGAATTGCCGAACGGGCGTTCCATCACGACGCTTTACCCATGCCTACCGGGGAGTACCGCCATGACCGAAGCCAAGAAGGCCGAGGAGATCACCACACTGGACCAGCACGCGCCCGCACCGCCCAAGGCGGCCGAGCACATCACCGCGAAGGACCAGCACGCGCCCGCCCCGCCGAAGGCGGCCGAGGAGATCACCACACTGGACCAGCACGCGCCCGCTCCGCCGGCCCTGGACCTCGGCAACAGGTAAGGGACACCTTTCGGGCAGGAGCTGCGGCGGCACGGAGGGGGAGCCGTCGCAGCCGAGGTACGCCCCAGGGCAAGATCCAGGCCGTTCTGCGGCGGATATTGTTCGAACCCTTCGAACAATATCCTTTGCGCATCTAGTGTCAGACGCGTCATCACAGCTCACCAACGGGAGGACGCATGACACTTACCAAGAAGGCAGCAGCCATCGCCGCTCTGATCCTGGGCATCACCGCCGCCGCAGCGAGCCCGGCGCTGGCCGAGAACCACGCGCCGGTGAGCCCGAACAACACTCATGCCACCGCTGCCGCGACGCTGGACCAGCACGCCAGCTGACGTGAGCATCAGCTGGCGATGACGGCCCGGCGCGGTGTCCGTGCCGGGCCGTCATCGCACCTTCACGCGCCCTTCGTCAGCGCCCCCGCCCCCGCAGCTCCCCCTTCACCACCTTGCCGCTCGCGTTCCGGGGGAGTTCTGCGATGAACTGCACCGTTCTCGGCACCTTGTAGTTCGCCATCTCGCGGCGGGACCAGGCGATCAGGTCGTCGGCGGTGAGGACCGAGCCGGGCCTGCGCACCACGAACGCCTTGCCGACCTCGCCCAGGCGCGCGTCCGGTACGCCGATCACCGCCGCGTCGGCCACGTCGGGGTGGGTGCCGAGGAGTTGCTCTATCTCCGCCGGGTACGCGTTGAAGCCGCCGACGATGAACATGTCCTTGATCCGGTCCGTGATCCGCAGGTTGCCGGCGGCGTCCAGGACGCCCACATCGCCCGTGCTCAGCCAGCCCTGCGCCGAGATCACCTCGGAGGTCGCCCCGGCGTCCGCGTAGTAGCCGCGCATGACGTTGAAGCCGCGGACCAGGACCTCCCCCGGCGTACCGGCGGGCAGCGGCCGGCCCGCGGCGTCCGCCACCCGGATCTCCGTGCCGGGGATGGCCCGGCCGGAGGAGGCCGCGATCACCGAGGGGGCGTCGCCGCGCCGGCACATGGTGACGATGCCGGACGCCTCCGAGAGGCCGTAGGCCGTGAGGACCGTGTCGACGCCCAGTTCGCCGCGCAGGCGCTCCACCAGGCGCAGCGGCACCACCGCCGCTCCCGTCACCACCAGGCGCAGGGTCGACAGGTCGTGGGAGTCCCGGGACGGGTGGTCCAGCAGGGACTGGTGCAGGGTCGGCGGTCCCGGCAGCACCGAGATCCGTTCCGCGGCGATGTTCGCCAGGGCGGTGTCCACGCTGAACACCGGCTGCGGGACCATCGTCGCCCCGCGCGTCAGGCAGGCGATCACCCCGGCCTTGTAGCCGAAGGTGTGGAAGAAGGGGTTGACGATGAGGTAGCGGTCCGCGGCGCGCAGGCCGGCCAGGTCCGCCCAGATGTCGTAGGCGCGCAGGGTCTGGCCGTGCGTGATCACCGCGCCCTTGGGGCGGCCCGTCGTACCCGAGGTGTAGACGATGTCCGACACCGCGGCGGCGTCCAGCTCCGCCGCGCGGCGCCGCACCTCGGCCGCGGTGGTCCCCTCGCCGCCCGCGAGGAAGTCCTTCCAGGTGCGGAAGTCCGGCGGCGCGTCCTCGGACAGCACCACCACCTGCTCCAGCTCCGGCAGACCGGGCAGCGGGCCCCGGCCGTCCGGCACGCCCTCGCCCGCCGCCCGGCGCAGCGCGGCCACGTACGAGGCGCCCAGGAAGGTCCCCGTCACGAAGAGCAGCCGGGCCCCGCTGCGGCGCAGCACGTCCGCCGCCTCGGCGCCCTTGAAGCGGGTGTTCAGGGGGACCAGCACGGCGCCCGCCGAGACCGCGCCCAGCGCCGCGACGATCCAGTCCAGGGAGTTGGGGGCCCAGACGGCCACCCGGTCGCCCGTCTCCACCCCGCAGGCCAGGCAGGCCGCCGCCGCGCGTTCGACGCGGGCGCCGAGTTCGGCGTAGCCGACGCGGGTGCGGCCGTCGACCACGGCCTCGGCGTCCGCGTACCGCCCGGCCGCCGACCACACCAGTTCCGGGATGGTTTCCCACGACGTCACGGCGGCCTCCCCGCGCAGCGGACCCAGCTAGCTGACTGTCCGTCAGATTAGCGGTAACCTGACGGCCTGTCAGGAGAGGGGGAGACATGGCAGGACCAGGGATCAAGGACGCCACCGCCATCGTCGGGATCGGGCAGACCGCCTTCGCCAAACGGCTCCCGGAGGACGAGAGGACGCTCGCCTGCCGGGCCGTGCTCGCCGCGCTCGACGACGCGGGCATCGCACCCGGCGAGGTCGACGCCGTCGCCTCCTACACGATGGAGGAGACCGACGAGGTGGAGCTGGCGAAGGCGGTCGGGTTCGGGGACCTGACCTTCTTCAGCAAGGTGGGCTACGGGGGCGGCGGTTCCTGTGCGACCGTCGCGCATCTCGCCGCCGCCATCGCCGCCGGCCAGGCCACCGTGGGCGTGGCCTGGCGGTCGCGCAAGCGGGGCAGCGGGCCGCGGCCGTGGACCAACACCACCGTGCAGCTGCCCACTCCGGCGCAGTGGACCCGGCCCTTCGGGCTGCTGCGGCCGGCCGACGAGATCGCCATGCTGACGCGGCGGTACATGCACGAGTACGGCGTCACCCGGGACCATCTGTTCAACGTCGCGCTGGCCTGCCGCAACCGGGCCAACCAGAACCCGGCGGCCGTCATGTACGAGCGCCCGCTGACCCGCGAGATGTACATGACCTCCCGGTGGATCAGCGAGCCGCTGTGCCTCTACGACAACTGCCTGGAGACGGACGGCGCGCTGGCCTGCGTGGTCGTCGCGGCGGAGCGCGCCCGGGACTGCCGGCGCCGGCCCGTCTACGTCCACGCGGCGGCGCAGGGCCTGCCCGCCCAGCACCACGGCATGGTCAACTACTGGAACGACGACCCCCTCACCGGCCCCGCCTGGACCGCGGCCCGGCATCTGTGGAAGCACGCCGACCTCACCCCGGACGACGTGGACGTCGCCCAGATCTACGACGCGTTCTCGGCCCTGATCCCGCTGTCCCTGGAGGGCTACGGCTTCTGCGCGCGCGGCGAGGGCGGCGCCTTCACCGAGCAGGGCGCCCTGGAGATCGGCGGCCGGCTGCCGGTCAACACCGGCGGGGGCGGCCTCAGCGAGGCGTACGTGCACGGCTTCAACCTCGTCAACGAAGGGGTGAAGCAGCTGCGCGGCACCAGTACCGCGCAGGTTCCCGGGGCCGCCGCCTGCCTGGTCACGGCCGGCGAGGGTGTGCCCACCTCCGCCCTTCTGCTGAGGAGCTGACCGGCATGCTGACTCCCGTCACCGACACCGACGGCGCCCCCTTCTGGGAGTACGCGGCCCATGGCGAGCTGCGCGTCCAGGCGTGCGGCGACTGCGGTGAACTCCGCTTCCCGCCCCGGCCCTGCTGCCCGCACTGCCAGTCCTTCGCGAGCGAGTGGCGGCCGGTGTCGGGGCGCGGGCGGGTGTGGTCGTACGTGGTGCCGCATCCCCCGCTGCTGCCCGAGTACGCGGCGCAGGCCCCGTACAACGTGGTCGTCGTGGAGCTGGCGGAAGCCCCGCGGATACGGCTCGTGGGGAACGTGGTCGCGCACGCCGGGGCGCCGCTGGACTCGGTCGATCCGGCGCGCTTGCGGATCGGCGCCCGGGTGCGGGCGGTGTTCCGCGACGGGCTGCCGCAGTGGGTGCTGGCGTGAACACCGTCGGCCTGGACGTCGACGAGGAGACCGGCGTCGCCGTCGTCACCCTGGACCGGCCCGCGCGGCTGAACGCCGTCGATCTGGAGATGGTGCGCGAACTCGGCGAGGTCTGGCGCGCGTTGCGGTTCGACGACACGGTACGGGCCGTCGTGCTCACCGGGGCCGGGGAGCGGGCGTTCTGCACGGGCATCGACCGGGACACCGCGGTCCCGCAGCCCTCGTCGCCGTACATGCAGGACGATCCGCTGCTGGCCGTCGGCCCGAAGGCGCGGGACCTGTGGAAGCCGGTCGTGGCGGCCGTGGAGGGGATGGCGTGCGGCGGCGCCTTCTATCTGCTCGGGGAGTGCGACTTCCTCGTCGCCGGAGCCGGCGCCGCCTTCTTCGACCCGCACACCACCTACGGCATGGTCAGCGCCTACGAGTCGATGCTGATGGCACAGCGCATGCCCTACGGCGAGGTGGCGCGGATGGCGCTGATGGGCGCCGCCGAGCGGCTCTCGGCGCGGCGGGCGTACGAGGTCGGCCTGGTCAGCGAACTGGTGGA
Source organism: Streptomyces sp. NPDC015171 (assembly GCF_043079545.1). NCBI lineage: Bacteria > Bacillati > Actinomycetota > Actinomycetes > Kitasatosporales > Streptomycetaceae > Streptomyces > Streptomyces sp. NPDC015171. Next base: position 255,924 of record NZ_JBIBUO010000005.1, on the reverse strand, counting down.
GACCGGCGGGGCGCTGGCGGCGGCGACGGACCGCGCGGCGGTGATCGCCGGGTATCCGGCGGAGGCCGTGCAGGGGACGGTGCGGGCGCTGTGGGCGGCCCGGGAGGCCGGTCTCGCGCAGGCGTTCGCCCAGGCCCCGCAGCTGATCGCGCTGGGGAACCTGCCGGGCGCGCGGCAGGCGGAGCTGTTCGCCGCCCGCCGCGCACGGTTCCGGACGCGGTGAGATCACCAGTGGTAGGAGGCCACCGGCTCCAGGTCGCAGTGGTCGATCTGCGGGGCGCTCTCCTCGGCGTTGTCCACCCGCACCCGGACGGTCCTCGTGCCGCCCGCGGGCACGGTGACCTCCTTGATGGTGCCGCTGACCGTCAGGTCGTCCGCGTCCTCGAAGGTGATGTGGACGTCGAAAGCGCTCTTCGCGGCGTTCGGGTTGGTGACCTCGACGGTCGCGTACGGGGCCTTCACCGTCGCGCAGCTCAGCAGCCGTGCCGTCCCGTCCTCGTGGCCGGAGGGGGACGAGCCGCCGGAGCCGCCCGAGGTCCCGTCGCCGTAGTCGTCATCGTCGTCGTAGTCGTAGTCGTGGCGCGTGCCCGAGCCGTAGCCGCCGCCCGACGTCGTGGACGACGAGCTGTCGTGGTCCTGGCCCGAGCTGCTGCAGCCGCCGCCGCTGCCACCGCTGTGCCCGTGGCCGTGCCCGCGGCTCGTGAATCCGGTCAGCGCCATGCCGACCAGGACCGAAACCGCCGCCAGTCTGAGCATGTGTCCCCGTTGATGCATGCCCAGCACCCTAGGGGATGTCTGTCACGGCCATGTCACTGCTTGGCGAGCCCCGCGCACCGGGGGTAGCGTCAGCCGTGGACGGCCGCCGTCTGGAGCCCTTCCGTGTCGACCCGGTACGACGGCCGTCGCGCGCTACGCGGTCCGCGCGGTGCCCGTCCCCTTCTCCGCGTCCAGCGCGTACACACAGCGGTCCTTGCTGCACGCGTACACCACACCGTCCTTGACGACCGGGGAGCCGGTGATCTCGCCGCCCGTGGCGAGCTTCCAGCGCAGCCGTCCGTCGTCGGCCTTCAGGGTGTAGAGGAGGTGGTCGGTGGAGCCGAAGTGGATGCGGCCCTCCGCCACGGCGGGGGCGCCCACCACGTCACCGCCCGCCTGGAAGCGCCACTTGGGGGTGCCGGTGACCGCGTCCAGCGTGTACAGGCCCTTGCCGCTGCCGACGTGCACGTGCCCGGCGGCGACCAGCACCGGCTCGACCGAGGAGCGGGCCTCGGTGGCGATGCGCCAGCGGTCGCGGCCGTCGGCGGCGTCGAGGGCGTAGACGGTGCCGAGGTAGTCGGCGAGGTAGACGCCGCCGCCGGTGACGGCCGGGCCCGGGGCGAAGGCCGGCGGGCTCAGGAAGACCGCCGGTGCCTCGAAGTGCCAGCGGACCATGCCGCTCGCCGCGTCGACGGCCAGGACCCGGGTGCCGGCGGAGACGTAGACGCGGCCGTCGTCGGCCGGGGCCAGCCGGACCGGGACACCGCCGCAGGAGGCCGCGTCGCCGATCGGGTACGACCAGCGCTCCTCGCCGGTGCGGGCCTCCAGGGCGCGCAGCCGGGCGTCCTGCCAGACGTACACCGTGCCGTCGTGGACGAGCGGGCCCGCCTCGGGGGACTCGAAGTCGGTCTGGCAGCCGGTGATCTCCCACAGCTTCTGCCCGCTCACGGCCTCCCACGCCTGGACGCCGCCGCCGCGGGTGCCGGTGACGACCGTGCCCCGGTCGGCCTTGAGGGAGTACACCCAGGCGTCCGTGGACAGCCGCCACAGATCGCCGCCCTCGCGGGCGTCGAGCGCGAACAGGGTGGGGCCGTCGGAGGCGTGGATCCTGCCGTCCGCCACGGCCATGGACCAGGCGACGTCCCGGGTCTTGAAGCGCCGGCGGCCGGTGGCCACGTCCAGCGCGTGCACCTCGAAGGAGGTGACGTAGACCAGGTCACCGGCGACGGACGGGGTGCCCCACACGTCGTTGGACATCCGGAACCGCCAGGGGCGCCAGCCGGCCGCCGTCTCCGGCGGCGGGGGCGGCACGGGCGGTACGGCGGGGTCGGCGCCGGCCAGGCCGGGGCGGGGCCGGGACCAGCTGGCCACCAGGCCCGCCTCGGGCGGGGGCGCCTTGACGGCGGCGGCGCGGGCGTCGGCGACCCGGGGGCCCGGGCCGATCGGCACCGGGGCGCCGGCCAGCAGGACCGGGCCGGTGTCGGGGGCACCGACCGGGACGGGGACCGGCGCGGAGGCCGGGACCTGGGGGTCGTACGGGGGCGGCGGGGGCACGGTCGGCCGGGCGCCGCCGCGCGGGCCGCCGGCCGTGACCGGGGCGGCCTTGGGGGCGGGGCGTCCGCCGCGGCGGGTCTCGATGAGGGCGACCGCCTTCTCCGGCAGCCAGGCGGAGGCGGTGCCGCTGTCGTCCGAGCCGGAGCCGAACAGATGCGGGGCGAGCTGGGCCTGGAGGTCGGCCGGGGAGGGCCGGCCGGTCGCCTCCATCTGCATGCAGACCTCGATGAGCGGTCGCAGCTCGTCGGGCAGGCCGGTGAGGTCCGGGCCCTCGCGCAGCAGCATGAAGACGGTCTCGACCGGGTTGGCGCCGTGGAAGGGCGGGTGACCGGTGGCCGCGAAGACCAGCATGGAGCCGAGCGAGAAGACGTCGCTCGCGCCGGTGACGCTGCGGGAGTCCTTGGCCTGCTCGGGGGACATGTAGGCGGGGGTGCCGACGGCGACGTTCGTCATCGTCAGGCGGGTGTTCGAGACGCCGGAGGCGATGCCGAAGTCGATCACCCGGGGCCCGTCCTCGACCACCAGCACATTGGACGGCTTCAGGTCCCGGTGCACCAGGCCCGCGCCGTGGATGGACTGCAGGGCCTCGGCGACGCCCGCCGCGAGCCAGCGCACGGCCTGCGCCGGGAGCGGCCCGCAATCGTTCACTATCTCTTCCAGCGAGGGCGCGGGCACATAGGCCGTCGCCAGCCAGGGCACGGCGGCGCGCGGGTCGGCGTCGACCACGGCCGCGGTGTAGAAGCCGGAGACCGCGCGGGCCGCCTCCACCTCACGGGTGAAGCGGACCCGGAAGAGCTGGTCCTCGGCCAGCTCGGTGCGCACCGTCTTGATCGCCACGCGCCGGCCGGACGCCGAGCGCGCGAGATAGACCAGCCCCATGCCGCCGGCGCCCAGCCGGCCCAGCACCTCGAACGGCCCGATCCGCCGCGGATCGTGCTGTGTCAGCTGATCCACCACTGCCTGCCACCTCCCCGTACGAGCCGCGCCACCCACATATGTACGCGACCGAAGTGCAGCGTCTCACCACCGCACCGCCTCGGCGGCACGCACCCCGATTCTTCCTGGCCGGGCGGCAGGTTGCGAACCCGGTGATAAATCGGGATGTCTCCCACCAAAGTGGACCAATCACCGCTGGAGCAGTGCGAACGACGCCCCCTGATTGTCGGTGACGACGGCCACGCGTCCGTACGACGCCTCGAAGGGCGGCGCCTGCACCCGCCCGCCGAGCCGCTGGACGGCCCCGAGCGCCGCGTCCAGGTCCGTGACCCGGAAGTGGGTGACGAAGTGCGGGGGCATCTCGGCCGGGAACACGTCGGTGACGTCCGCGCGGCCGAAGTCGGGCCCGGCGTCGCCGGCGAACAGGGCGTCGTGGAAGAGGCCGCCGTAGAAGGCGTTGGCCGCCGCGGTGTCACGGGTGTACAGCTGGGCCCAGACGAAGGTGTCCGGCGCGCGCCGCCGCCCGAAGCCGGGGTGGGTGCCCGGCTGCCACAGACCGAAGACGGCGCCCTCGGGGTCGGTGGCGAGGGCGGCGGTGCCGAGGTCGCCGACCGGGAACGGGGCCATGACCATCCGCCCGCCGGCCGCCGTGATCCGCCGCCCGAGGGCCGCGGCGTCCCCGGTGGCGAAGGAGACCGTCCACACGGTGGGCATGCGCCCGTCGGTCTTGGGGGCCAGCGAGGCGACGCGGTCCTTGCCCAGCAGGGCCCATACGGAGGCGCCGTACGCCTCCTCGAAGGTCCACCCGAAAAGCTCACCGTAGAACCGCTTGCCCGCCTCGACGTCGGGCAGCTCGGCGTCCACCCAGCAGGGGACGCCCTCCCGGTATGCCTCTTCGTTCGCGGATGCCCTGTTTTCGGCCATGCCGTCAAAGTAACCGGGTCCAGTGCACCCCGCAGACCAGGCACACCACCCCCGATACCCCCGTGCACCCCATTTGCAGTCGGCCGAATCGCGCTCCGATCACCCCTCGGTAAGCTGACGGCATGACAGGACAAGTGCGTACCGTCGACGGCCGCGTGGCCGGCCGGCGTGGGCAGGCGACCCGGCAGAAGCTGCTCGACTGCCTCAGCGAGATGCTCAGCTCCTCCCCTTACCGGGACGTCAAGGTCATCGATGTCGCCCGGAAGGCGGGCACTTCGCCCGCGACCTTCTATCAGTACTTCCCGGACGTCGAGGGCGCCGTCCTGGAGATCGCCGAGCAGATGGCGGCCGAGGGCGCGGGCCTGACCGAACTCCTCGAGGGGCGCACCTGGACGGGGAAGTCGGGCTGGCAGACCGCGCAGGAACTCGTGGACGGGTTCCTGGAGTTCTGGCGTCGCAACGACGCGATCCTGCGCGTGGTCGACCTCGGCGCCGCCGAAGGGGACAAACGGTTCTACAAGATCCGCATGAAGATCCTCAACTCGGTCAACAACTCCCTCTCGGACGCCATCGCGGAACTCCAGGCCAAGGGCCGCGTCGACAAGGACGTGAACCCGGCGGCGGTGGCCGGTTCACTGGTCGCGATGCTCGCGGCCGTGGCGTCCCACCAGAAGGGCTTCACCTCCTGGGGGGTGAAGCAGGCCGAACTCAAGCCCAACCTGGCGCTGTTGGTGCATCTGGGCGTGACCGGCAAGAAGCCGGCCAAGTAGGCGCCCTTTTCTTTACCAGGTCCAAGTCCTGTCTGGCAGGCGGTGGTTCACCAGGTGAGCCACCGCCTGCCGTCTACGCGGGCAGCGGCCGGTCCCGCACCACGTGCTTCATCACCAGCGTCGACGTCAGCCGCTGCACCCCCGGCAGCGTCGCCAGCCGCTCGTCGTACAGGCGCTGGAAGGCGGCCAGGTCGGCGGTGGCGACCCGGAGCAGGTAGTCCGGCTCCCCGAACAGCCGCTGGGCGTCCAGCACGTGCTCCACCTCACCGACCGCCCGCTCGAACTCCACGACCGTGTCCCGGTCCTCCTGGCGCATGGACACGAAGACCAGCGCCTCGAAGTTCAGACCGAGCGACGCCGGGTCCACCACCGCGCGATAGCCCTGGATGGCGCCGGACCGCTCCAGCTCGCGCAGCCGCCGGTGGCAGGGCGAGACGCTGAGCCGCACCCGGGCGGCCAGCTCGGTCACGGTCAGCCGCCCGTCCTGCTGGAGCTCGGCAAGGATTTTCCGGTCCACGTCGTCCATGAAGAAGATATTTGCCCAGAACCCGCGATCATGGGCAAACTTCGGAAACACTTTCGGGCCATTCGCGCCTAATGTCCCCAGCATGGACTCGGGACTGCTCTTCTCCTTCCTCGCCGTGGACCTGCTGCTGGTGTGCGTGCCGGGTGCCGACTGGGCGTACGTCATCGCCGCCGCCCTGCGCGGCAGCCGGGTGTCGCGCGCGGTGGCGGGCCTGGTCTGCGGATACGCCCTGCACACGGCCCTGGCGACGGCGGGCCTCGCGGTGCTGGTCGCGGGCTCGCCCCGGCTGCTGACGGCGCTGACGGTGGTGGGCGCCGGCTATCTGCTCCGGCTGGGCTGGGGCGTCCTGCGCCGGCCCGCGGTGCCGGAGGCGAGCGGCACGGCGGCGGGGGACGGCCGGCCCTTCCTGCGGGGCGCCACGATCAGCGGCCTCAACCCCAAGGGCCTGCTCCTCTATCTCTCCGTGCTCCCCCAGTTCCTCACCCTGCGCGGCGCCCACCTGCCCGTGCCCGCGCAGACGGCGGCCATGGGCCTGCTGCACATGGCGTGCTGCGCGGTCGTCTACCTCACGGTCGGCGCCCTCGCCCGCGCGCTCCTGGCGGCCCGCCCCGCCGCGGCCCGCGCGGTGACCCGCACCTCGGGCGCCGCCATGCTGGGCATCGGCGCGTTCCTGCTGGTGGAGCGGCTGGCCACGCTCTAGTCCGGCGCGCGCGTCAGCCGGAACACCCGGATCTCCCGCTCCACCCGGGCCTGGTAGGCGGCGTACGGCGGCCAGAACGCCAGGAGTGCCGTCCAGGCCGCCGCCCGCTCCTCCCCCGTGAGCAGCCGGGCCGTGACCGGGAGGTCGCGGCCCCGCCAGCTGATCGACGCCTCGGGGCGGGCGAGCAGGTTGCCGGTCCAGGCCGGATGGTCCGTGCGGCCGAAGTTGGAGCCGACGAGCAGCCAGCTGGTGCCGGGCTCCTCCGGCATGCAGGCCAGCGGGGTCCGGCGGGGCAGCCCGCTGCGCGCGCCGGTCGAGGTGAGGACCACCCCGGGCAGCATCCGGGAGCTGAGCAGCACCTTTCCCCGGGTGAGGCGGTGCACGCCCCGGTCGAGGGCGGGGATCACATGCGGGGCCGTCCTCGCGAACAGCCGGGTGGCGGAGATCTTCTGCACCAGCCGCACGCCCGTCGCCGCGCCCCGCGGCGCTCCCCTCGCCGCGCCCATCAGAGGGCCGCCGCCGCGAAGAGGCCCGCCGTCTCGGCCGCCCGGTCCCGCAGCCGGTGCACCGGCCCGAACAGCAGCTCGTCCCCGGCCGCCCGCTTGAAGTACAGGTGGGCGTCGTGCTCCCAGGTGAACCCGATCCCGCCGTGCAGCTGGATCCCCTCGCCCGCGGCACACCGCAGCGCCTCCAGGCCCTGCGCGAGCGCGAGCCCGCCGGCCGGCCCGTCCGGCTCCGGTCCCCCCGCGGGCGAGGCCCGCCCGGCGCCGGCCGCCCAGGCGGCGTAGCGGGCGGCCGACCGGGCCGCCTGCACGGCGACGTAGACGTCCGCCAGCCGGTGCTTCACGGCCTGGAAGGAGCCGACGGGCCGCCCGAACTGCACCCGCTGCCCGGTGTACTCCACGGTCCGCTCCAGCACCCGGCCGGCCGCCCCCACGGCCTCGGCGGCGAGCACGGCGGCGACGGCGTCCCCGGCGCCGGCGAGGGCGGCCGGCACGTCCGCCTCCTCGTCCCCCAGCAACTCGGCCGGTACATCCCGCAGTTGGACGCGGCCCTGGGGCCGGGTGGCGTCCAGTGCGGTCTGCCGGGTGCGGACCAGCCCGGCCGCGTCCCCCGCCACCAGGAACAGCAGGGTGCGCGGCCGGGTGAACCCGCCGGTGTGCGCGGCGACGAGCAGCACCCCCGCGCTGTGCCCGTCCAGCACCTGCCCCACCTCCCCGTACAGCCGCCAGCCGTCCGCCGTCCGCCGCGCCTGCACCCCGCCGGCCCGCCCGCCGCCGGCGCTGTACCCGTCGTTCCCGCCGGTCAGGGCGAGGACCGTGGAGAGGGCCGGCCCGCGCACGGCCAGCGCGGCGGTGAGGGATCCGGCGGCGATGCGCGGCAGCAGCGCGGCGCGCTGGGCCTCGGTGCCGAGGGCGAGGACCAGCGGGGCGGCGAGCACGGAGGTGGCGAGCAGCGGCGAGGGCGCGAGGAACCGGCCCGTCTCCTCCCCGGCGAGGGCCAGCTCGGTGACCGAGCAGCCGACCCCGCCGTACGCCTCCGGGAGCGCGAGCCCGGGCAGCCCGAGCCGGCCGGCGAGGGCCGACCACAGGAGCGGGTCGTACCCGGCCGGTCCCGCCACGGCGGCCCGCAGTTCTTCCGGGCCGCAGTGTGTGCGGAGCAGCTCGCGCAGGGTCCGGCGGATCTCGTCCTGCTCTGCGGTGAGGCGGGTGTCCATGACTGATCCCTCCGCAATCTGACGGAGCGTCATATTAGGCGCCCGGGACGGGGATGCCCAGCCCCGCGACCCCTGCCCGCCCAACCGGATCTGATGTACCGTCAGATTTCATGAGGCCAGGGAACAGGAAGGTGGCCGTGGTCGGCGTGGCCCTCTCCGACTGCGGACGCGTGGACGACGCGACGCCGTACGCCCTGCACGCCCAGGCGGCCCGCCGTGCGCTGGCGGACGCCGGGCTCGACCGCGCCCGGGTGGACGGCTTCGCCTCGGCGGGGCTCGGCACGCTGGCCCCGGTGGAGGTCGCCGAGTATCTGGGCCTGCGCCCCACCTGGGTGGACTCCACCTCGGTCGGCGGCTCCACCTGGGAGGTCATGGCGGCACACGCGGCGGACGCGATAGCGGCGGGCCATGCCGACGCCGTCCTGCTGGTGTACGGCTCGACGGCACGGGCCGACATCAGGGCGGGCCGCCGCACGGGCACCCTGTCCTTCGGCGCCCGCGGCCCGCTCCAGTTCGAGGTGCCGTACGGCCACACGCTGATCGCCAAGTACGCCATGGCGGCCCGCCGGCACATGATCGAGTACGGCACGACGATCGAGCAGCTGGCCGAGGTGGCGGTCCAGGCACGGGCGAACGCGGCGCTGAACCCGGAGGCGATGTACCGCACCCCGATGACGGCCGAGGACGTGCTGTCCGGCCCGATGATCGCCGACCCCTTCACCAAGCTGCACTGCTGTCTGCGCTCGGACGGCGGCGCCGCGGTGCTCCTCGCGGCCGAGGAGTACGTGCGGGACTGCCGTACGGCCCCCGTCTGGGTCCTCGGCACCGGCGAGCACGTCTCGCACGCCGCGATGTCCGAGTGGCCGGACTTCACGGTCTCCCCGGCGGCGGTGAGCGGCCGGCTGGCCTTCGCCCGGGCCGGGGTGACCCCGGCCGAGATCGATTTCGCCGAGATCTACGACGCCTTCACCTATATGACCCTGGTGACCCTGGAGGACCTGGGCTTCTGCGCCAAGGGCGAGGGCGGGTCGTTCGTGTCGAAGGGCCGGCTGCTGGTGCGGGGCGGTGAGCTGCCGGTGAACACCGACGGCGGCGGCCTGTCGGCCCAGCACCCGGGGATGCGGGGCCTGTTCCTGCTGGTGGAGGCGGTACGGCAGCTGCGCGGCGAGGCCGGGGAGCGGCAGGTACGGGCCCGGGACGGGGCGTTGCCGCGGCTCGGGGTCGCCTCGGGGACGGGCGGCTGGTTCTGCTCGGCCGCGACGGTGGTGCTGGGACGGGACTGAGGGCCGGGCCGGCGGTGATACTCGCCCCATGGCACAGCACGATCTTCATGACATGCTCCGGTCGCTCAGGGTCTGGGACCCCGCGGCCACTCAGCTGCGGCCCTTCGACCCGGACACCGCGCCGCCCACGCCGCTCGCCCTGTTCACCACCTGGTTCGCGGAGGCGGTGGCGGCGGGGCAGCCGGAGCCGCACACGATGTCGCTGGCGACCGCGGACGCCGAGGGGAGGCCGGACGTACGGATCGTGATGCTGCACGGCGCCGACGCGGGCGGCTTCTCCTTCGCCTCGCACTCCACCAGCCGCAAGGGCCGTGCGCTGAGCGCCCGTCCGTACGCCGCGCTGGCCTTCTACTGGCCGGTGCTGGGCCGCCAGGTGCGGCTGCGCGGCCCGGTCGCCTCGGCGCCCGCCGAGGAGAGCCAGGCCGATCTGCACGCGCGGTCCACGGGCGCGCTGGCCGCCGCGCTGACCGGGCGGCAGAGCGAGGAGCTGTCCTCGGCCGCGGAGCTGCGCCGGGCCTCGCAGGCGGCCTGGGAGCGGGCCCGGGAGAACCCCGGGGAGCCGTCGCCGACCTGGACCCTGTACCGGCTGCGCCCGACGACCGTGGAGTTCTTCCAGGGCGAGGCGGAACGGCGCCATGTGCGCCTGGAGTACCGGAGCACGGAGTTCGGCTGGAGCAAGGGACTGCTGTGGCCCTGAGCCCGGCCCCCACCCGCGCCTCCGATCACACCACCAACACCCGCCCCGACCATGACACCGGGACCACCCGGCACCCGGCCCTCCGGGCCCACGCCCAGGAGCCGCATGAACCCGTGACGCGGCCCCGCCCGACCACGTCACACGGCCGCAGGGCGGTCAGGCCGACGGCCGTGTGCGCGCCGGGGCGAACACCGGGATCCCGTCCCGGAAGGTCACCTCAAGCGGCATTCCGGCCCGCAGGGTCTCCTCCGGGCAGTCCACCAGTTCCGTCATCATCCGAGGGCCCTCGGCCAGGTCGACCACCGCGGCCAGGTAGGGGGTGCGGCCGGTGAACGGGGGCAGGTCGTTGTGGTGGACCGTGGACCAGGTGTACAGGCTGGCCCGGCCGCCGGCCTGGGCCCAGGTCACCTCCTCGCTCCAGCAGTGCGGGCAGAACTCGCGCGGGTAGTGGTGGGCCCGGCCGCAGCCCCCGCAGCGGCGGAGCAGCAGGCGGCCCCGGGCTGCCGCCTCCCAGTAGGGGCGGGTGAAGGCGTCGGGCTCCGGGACGTCGTACCGCTGGCCGTCCATCAGAACCACCCCAGCCACGCGTCGAGCGACCAGCTCTGCCAGGACATGCCGAAGAAGCCGACCAGCGAGATCAGCGCCATCATCGAGTTCTGCCCCTGCTCCGCCCAGTCGTGGATCATGAGGACGAAGTAGAGGACGTTCAGCAGCAGCCCGCCCGCCAGCGCGACCGGGGTGAGGAAGCCGAGGACCAGACCGAGGCCCAGGGAGAGTTCGGCGTAGGCGACGACGTACGCCATCAGCTTCGGGTGGGGTTTCACCACGGCGTCGAAGCCCGTCCGGACCGCCGTCCACCGGTGGTCCGCCGCCACCCCCGCCGCCCAGGCGATGCCGCTCCCGCGCTCGAACCAGGCCTTCTTGTCCTTGTGCCGCCAGCTCTCCAGCCACCACAGGCCGAGGCCGATGCGCAGCACCGCCAGCCACTGAGCGCCATCCAGCCATATCGCGTCCATGGATCTGACGGTACGTCAGATTCGCCTCCTTGCCGAGGGTCCCGGCGCCGGAGGTTCCCCGTACGAACGCGCGGCACGGCGTCGGGGGGCGCGGTTTCCCCGCCGTCGCCGCACTCTTCCCGTACACACGTGATCAATCCGCAACCAATTCCGGTCTTGACCGAGACCCATCAACCCAGGGTGTGGTTACGCTCCCGCTCATGGCCGCCTCCCGTCCCACTCCCGTACACCTCTCGCCGACCCCCGCGGACCGCCCGGTCTATGTGATCGGCGCCGGTCCGGGCGGCCTCGCCGCCGCCCACGCGCTGCGGGCGCGCGGCATACGGGCGGTGGTCCTGGAGAAGTCCGACCACGTGGGCGCCTCCTGGCGCCGGCACTACGACCGGCTGCGGCTGCACACCACCCGGCGGCTGTCCGCGCTGCCCGGCCTCGGCATGCCCCGCAGGTTCGGGCGCTGGGTGTCCCGGGACAACGTGGTGCGGTACCTGGAGAAGTACGCCGAGCACCATGAGCTGGAGATAGTCACCGGGGTGGAGGTGCACCGCGTCGAGCGGACCGGGGACGGCGCCGGGTGGCTGCTGCACGCCTCCGGCGGCCGGGAGCTGACCGGCAGCGCGGTGGTCGTCGCCACCGGCTTCAACCACACCCCGCGACTGCCCGACTGGCCGGGCCGCGAGGGGTACGAGGGCGAGCTGCTGCACGCCGGCGGCTACCGTGACGCCGCGCCGTACCGCGGCCGTGACGTGCTCGTCGTCGGGATCGGCAACACGGGCGCGGAGATCGCCGTGGACCTGGTGGAGGGCGGGGCCGCACGGGTCCGGCTGGCGGTGCGCACGGCGCCGCACATCCTGCGCCGGTCGACCCTCGGCTGGGCCGCCCAGTACACGGGGGTGCTGGTCCGGCGGCTGCCGGTGCGGCTCGTGGACCGGCTCGCCGGTCCGGTGGGGCGCCTGAGCACCCCGGACCTGTCCGCGTACGGGCTGCCGCGGCCGGACACCGGCCTGTACAGCAGGGTGCGGCAGGGCGCGATCCCGGTCCAGGACGTCGGCCTGATCGACGCCGTGCGCCGGGGCAAGGTGGAGATCACCGCCGCCGTGGAGGGGTTCGACGGCGGCGAGGTGGTACTCGCCGACGGCAGCCGGATCGAGCCCGACGCGGTGATCGCGGCGACCGGATACGTCCGGGCGCTGGAGGGGCTCGTGGGGCATCTGGGGGTGCTGGACGAGCGCGGCAGACCGGTGGCGCACGGCGGCCGGACGCCGGAGCGGGCGCCGGGCCTCTACTTCACCGGGTTCACCAACCCGATCAGCGGAATGTTCCGGGAACTGGCGATCGACGCGGGCCGGATCGCACGGGCCGTGGCCCGGTCCCTTCCCGCCCGCTAGCGCCCCGGCCGGGCGCCCCTTTCGCCACCCGGCGGTAACTTTGCCGTTCCGACCAGTTCCTGACACACCGTCAGTTCAGTAATCTGACTGAGCGTCAGTTGCAGGTGACTGTCTCAGAGGAGGCGGGCGGAACGATGCTCGGATCGACCCACGGCACCCTCACCACCGACTCCCGCCGGGCCCGGGTCATCGCCTGCGGCGAGCAGCGGCCCGGACCCGTCGTGCACGACCAGGTGGACGACCTCGACGTCAGCGGGCGTCCGCTGTACGCGGACGTACCCGACCTGACCCGGTTCTTCCGCCCCGAGTCCGTCGCCGTGATCGGCGCCTCGGACGCCGAGGGCCGGCCGAACACCGGCATCACCCGGCAGCTGCTGGACTGGGCCGGCCGGGTCGGGGCGCGGGTGCACCCGGTGCATCCCACCCGGCCCGCCGTCTTCGGGCTGCCCTGCGCGGCCTCCGTAGCCGAGCTGCCCGAACAGATCGACCTGGCCGTCCTGCTGGTGGCCGACCCGCTCCCGCTGATCGAGGAACTCGCCGAGGCGAAGGTCAGGTTCGCGGTCGCCTTCGCCTCCGGGTTCGCCGAGACCGGGGAGGCGGGCGCGGCGGCCCAGGAGCGGCTCGCCGAGGCCGTACGGCGCTCGGGGCTGCGGCTGCTCGGCCCGAACACCAACCTCAACGCCTTCGAGCGGTTCCGGGAGGACCTGTCCGGGCCGGCCATCGCGCTGATCACCCAGTCCGGGCACCAGGGCAGGCCCGTCTTCGCCCTCCAGGAACTGGGCATCCGGCTCTCGCACTGGGCGCCGACCGGCAACGAGGCCGACCTGGAGACCGCCGACTTCCTCTCCTGGTTCGCCGAGCGTCCCGAGGTCGGCGCCATCGCCTGCTATGTGGAGGGGCTCAAGGACGGCCGCGCCTTTCTGCTGGCCGCCGACCGCGCCGCCCGCCGCCGGGTGCCGGTGGTCGCGGTGAAGGTGGGCCGCACGGAGGCCGGGGCGCGTACGGCCGCCTCGCACACCGGCAAGCTCACCGGCGCCGACGACGTGGTGGACGCGGCCATGCGGCAGTACGGCGTGATCCGCGTCGACGCCCTGGACGAACTCCAGGACACCGCCGCCCTGCTGGCGCGGGCCCGCGCGCCGCTCGCGGACGGGGTGGTCGTCTACTCCATCTCCGGCGGCACGGGCGCCCATGTCGCCGATCTGGCCACCGCGGCGGGGCTCCGGCTGCCGACGCTGCCCGCGGACCGGCAGAGCGAGCTGCACCAGTGGATACCGGAGTATCTGAGCGTGGCCAACCCGGTGGACAACGGCGGCCATCCGGTCGGCGACTGGCGCGGACGCAAGATCATCGACTCGATCCTGGCCGACCCCGCGGTCGGGGTGCTGATCTGCCCGGTGACCGGCCCCTTCCCGCCGCTCAGCGACCGGCTCGTACGCGATCTGGCCGACGCCGCCGAGGAGACGGACAAGCTGGTGTGCGTGGTGTGGGGCTCACCGGCCGGGACCGAGCCCGCGTACCGGGAGGTGCTGCTCGGCTCCTCCCGGGTGGCCACCTTCCGCACGGTCGGCAACTGCCTGCGGGCGGTCCGCGCCTGGCTGGACCACCACCGCTTCGCGGACGCCTACCGCTCCCCCTTCGACGAGGCCCCCCGCACCCCCTCCCCCTCCTTCCGCAAGGCCGAGGCGCTGATGCGGCCCGGCCGGCAGCTCAGCGAGCACGCGGCCAAGCAGCTGCTGCGGGCGTACGGCATCCGGGTGCCGCGCGAACAGCTGGTGACCAGCGCCGCTGCGGCCGTCCGGGCGGCCGGGCAGGTCGGCTACCCGGTGGTGATGAAGGCGTCCGGCGCGCGGCTCGCCCACAAGACCGAGCTGGGCCTGGTGAAGGTCGGGCTGACCTCGGCGAGCCAGGTCCGGGACGCGTACCGGGAACTGACCGACATCGCCCGCTACGAGGACGTCGGTCTCGACGGCGTCCTGGTGTGCCAGATGGTCGAGCAGGGCGTGGAGATGGTGGTCGGCGTCACCCACGACGACCTGTTCGGGCCGACGGTCACGGTCGGGCTCGGCGGGGTGCTGGTGGAGGTGCTGCGCGACGCGGCGGTCCGCGTCCCGCCGTTCGGCGAGGACCAGGCCCGCGCGATGCTCACCGAACTGCGCGGCCGGGCCCTGCTGGACGGGGTCCGGGGCCGACCGCCGGCCGATGTGGAGGCGCTGGTCGAGGTGGTCCTGCGGGTCCAGCGCATGTCCCTCGAACTCGGCTCGCACATCGCGGAGCTGGACATCAACCCGCTGATGGTGCTGCCGCGGGGCCAGGGCGCGGTGGCGCTGGACGCGCTGGTGGTGTGCCGATGACGGACGTCCGGCACGAGGTCCGCGACCAGGTCTGCCATCTCACCCTCGACCGCCCCGACTCCCTGAACGCGATCACCCCCGCCATGCGCGAGCGCCTCGTCGCCCTGCTGGCACAGGCGTCGGCCGACCCGGAGATCCGGGCGGTGCTCCTCACCGGCACCGGCCGCGGCTTCTGCGCGGGAGCCGATCTGCGCTCCGCCCCGGCCGCCGGGGAGCGGACCGCCGGAGACGTGGCGCGCACCCTCAGGTCCGGCGCGCAGCGGCTGATCGCGGCCGTGCTGGACTGCGAGAAGCCGGTGCTGGCCGCCGTCAACGGCACGGCGGCGGGCCTGGGCGCGCATCTGGCCTTCGCCTGCGACCTGGTCCTGGCCGCCGACTCGGCCCGCTTCATCGAGGTGTTCGTCCGCCGCGGCCTGGTCCCGGACGCCGGCGGCGCCTACCTCCTGCCCCGGCTGATCGGGCCCCAGCGGGCGAAGGAGCTGATGTTCTTCGGCGACGCGCTGCCGGCGCCGGACGCGGAGCGCCTGGGCCTGGTCAACAGGGCGGTCCCCGACGCCGATCTGGAGAAGACGGCCCGCGCCTGGGCGATCCGGCTGGCCGGCGCCCCCACCCGCGCCCTGGCCCTGGCCAAACACCTCGTGAACGGATCCCTGGACCAGGACCGCGCCACCGCCTTCGCGGCGGAGGCCTGGGCCCAGGAGATCAACATGACGACCGAGGACGCCCGGGAGGGCCTGCGGGCGTTCGCGGAACGGCGCGGACCGGAGTTCCGGGGACGGTGAGGGCCCGTCCCCGGGCGCGGCGCGGGATCCGGAGGGCGGTGCCGCCCTCCGGGGCGCCGGTGCCCTAGCGGACGGTGATCTTGAAGACGGGCGAGTGGGTCGCGCCCGCCGCCATGCGCAGCTCGTTGGTGCCCTTGAGGCCCAGCTCGGCCCACAGGGAGTAGGCGCCGGTCCTGCCGACGGGGGCCGCTGCGGGCAGCGACTTCCAGACCCCGCGCTGCTTCTGCTGCAGGGTCACCTTGGCGCCGGCCTTGATCCCGGTCGCCTTGCCGGTGACGGTGAACTTCTGCCAGGCGCGTACCGACGGCGCCGACGCCTTGGCGGTGAGGGAGGCGGCGACCGCGGCCGGGCGCTGCTTCTGGGTGCCGAGGAACGTGCCGGTCCTGGCGTCCCAGACGGCGTACGGGGTGCCGCCGCCCTGCGTCTTGCTGTACAGCCGCTTGCCGTCGGCGCTCAGGTACAGGTAGATGCCGTCGTCGACGACCTGGCCGGGCTTGAGGGCCTTGCCGGCGTAGTAGAGCTTGCCGCCCTTGAGGAGGACGGACACCCCGGCGCCGATGTCGATGCTGACCGGCTTCGCCGCGACGCGGGCCGACACGGCGGCGGGCGAGGACTGCTGCGCCATCGCGGCGGCGGCCGGGGCAAGGAGCGCGGCGGTGACGACGGCCGAGACGCTTGCGACGCGCACGACCGAGCGGCGGCGGCGAACAGGGCTCATATCAGCGATTCCCTTCAACCTTCATGGATGCGGCCTCATGCCGGACCTTGGCCCGACGACGAGGTGATATGAAGCTATTGGGCCGATATTGCGGTTTCCGTCCGACCGTGTAACAGCGGGCCATAGACGTGATTGCAGTCACGTTCATTGAATGGCGCACATCCGGCGGGACCGGCGCCGGGCTTCCCATCTGACGCTGCGTCAGTTTCAATGGAAGGCGTGATGGGACACGCAGGGGCGGCCGCCGCCGCCGTCCGGTACTTGAGGCCGAGGTCCGTGGACCCTTTGCCGCGGCCGGAGTTGCGGTGCGTGCGACAGGACGAGCGGGCCCCGGTCGACCCGGCCGGGTTCCGCCGGGTGCTGGGCGGCTTCGCGAGCGGGGTGACCGTGGTCACCGCCCCGGCCGCCGAGGGCGAGCGGCGCCCCGCCGGGTTCGCCTGCCAGTCCTTCTCCTCCCTCTCCCTCGAACCGCCCCTCGTCTGCTTCATGGTGGCCCGTACGTCCACGACCTGGCCGCGCATCGCCCGGGCCGGCGTCTTCTGCGTCAATGTGCTCGGCGCCGGACAGGAGGCGCTGTGCCGGGCCTTCGCGGTGAGCGGCGCCGACAAGTTCGCGGGGGTGGCGTACGACGCCGCGCCCGTCTCCGGGTCGCCGCGGCTGGCCGGTGCCGCGGCCTGGATCGACTGCGCCGTCCACGCCGTGCACACCGGGGGCGACCACCTGATCGTCGTGGGACGGGTGGACGCCCTCGGGGCGGACGGGCCGCAGGAGCCGCTGCTCTTCCACCGGGGCCGGTTCGCCCGGCTCGCCGGCGGCTGAGCAGCTCAGGACACGGCGGGGATCCCGGCGGGCCGCAGGGTGCGCCGGATGACCAGGGACATGAGGGCCGCCGCCGCGCACAGCGCGCCGGCCGCGTACCAGACGAGGTCGTAGCTGCCGAAGACGTCCCGGGCGACTCCGCCGAGGTAGGCGACGAGGGCCGCGCCGACCTGGTGGGAGGCGAGCACCCAGCCGAAGACGATGGCGCTGTCCTCGCCGAACCGCTCCCGGCACAGGGCCAGGGTGGGCGGCACGGTGGCCACCCAGTCGAGGCCGTAGAAGACGATGAAGAAGAGCATCGGCGGGTGGACGGCGGGGCCCAGCAGCATCGGCAGGAAGAGCAGCGAGAGGCCGCGCAGGGCGTAGTAGACCGCGAGCAGGCGGCGCGGTTCGAAGCGGTCGGTGAACCAGCCGGAGGCGATCGTGCCGACGACGTCGAACACCCCGATCACCGCGAGCAGCGAGGCCGCCGTCGTCACCGGCATGCCGTGGTCGTGCTCGGCGGGCACGAAGTGGGTCTGCACCAGCCCGTTGGTGGAGGCGCCGCAGATCGCGAAGGTGCCGGCGAGCAGCCAGAAGGTGCCCGTGCGCACCGAGGTGGCGAGCACGGCGAGCGTGCGGCGGGCGGCGCCGGTGACGGGCGGCGGCTTGGGGACGAACTCCTCGCCGCCGTACGGCCGTACGCCCACGTCGGCCGGGTGGTCGCGCAGCAGCAGCCAGACGAAGGGGACCACGGCGAGCGCGGCCAGGGCGACCGTGACCGCGGCGGGCCGCCAGCCGTGGCCCTCGACGATCCAGGACAGCAGCGGCAGGAAGACCAGCTGGCCGGAGGCGGAGGCCGCGGTGAGGATGCCGCTGACCAGGCCGCGCCGCTCGGTGAACCAGCGGTTGGTGACCGTCGCGGCGAAGGCCAGCGCCATGGCGCCGGTGCCGAGGCCCACCAGCAGGCCCCAGCACAGCAGCAGCTGCCAGGCCGCCGTCATCCACACGGTCAGGCCGGAGCCGAGCGCGATCACGGTCAGCGCGGCGGCGACCACCCGACGGATGCCGAAGCGGTCCATCAGCGCGGCGGCGAAGGGCGCGGTGAGCCCGTAGAGCGCGAGATTGACGGAGACGGCCGCGCCGATCGTGCCCCGTGACCAGCCGAACTCCTGGTGCAGCGGGTCGAGGAAGAGGCCGGGTACGGAGCGGAAGGCCGCCGCGCCGGTGATCGTCACGAAGGCGACGGCGGCGACGGACCAGGCGCGGTGCACGCGACGGCGGCGCCGGGCGGGCGGGGCCTGGACGGGGACTGCGGCTGGACTTGTCTGGGTCACGTCACCCAGCTTCGGCTGTCGATGCACGCACATCGAGTGGCCCGGAGGACAGCGTTCGGTAGGATCGGGCCATGACGAGCGCAGCGGAGTACCGGCCGCACCGGATCGCCGTCCTCGCCCTGGACGGTCTGCTCCCCTTCGAGCTGGGCATCCCGCACCGGATCTTCGGCCGGCCCCGGGACACCCTCGGCCGGCCCCTGTACGAGGTCGTGACCTGCTCGGTGCGGCCCCCGGGACCGGTGGAGACGGACGCCGACTTCGCCATCCAGGTCGCCCACGGCCCCGAGGCGCTGGCGACGGCCGACACGGTGATCGTCCCGGCCTCGTACGAGCTGGGCCCGGTCTACGAGGAGGGCCGGCTCACCGTCGAACTCGCCGCCGCCTTCGCCCGCATCCGCCCCGGCACCCGGCTCGCCGCCATCTGCACCGGCGCCTACGTCCTCGCCGCCGCCGGCCGGCTGGACGGCCGCCCCGCGACCACGCACTGGCTGGACGCCGACCGCTTCCAGCGGCTCTTCCCGAAGATCAAGGTGGACGCCGACGTGCTGTTCATCGACGACGGGGACGTGCTGACCTCGGCCGGGGTGGCCGCCGGGATCGACCTGTGCCTGCACATGGTCCGCCGCGACTTCGGCACGGCGGTGGCCAACGACGTGGCCCGCCGCACCGTCGTACCGCCGCACCGGGACGGCGGCCAGGCCCAGTACATCGAGCGTCCGGTCCCCGACCCGCAGCTGGCCACCACCACCGCCGCCCGCGCCTGGGCGCTCGGCCGGCTGCACGAGCCGATCCAGCTGCGGGACATGGCCGCGCAGGAGGCGATGTCGGTGCGCACCTTCACCCGCCGCTTCCGCGAGGAGGCCGGCGTCAGCCCCGGCCAGTGGCTCACCCAGCAGCGGGTGGAGCGCGCCCGGCACCTGCTGGAGTGCACCGCGCTGCCGATGGACCAGGTGGCCCGGGAGTCGGGCTTCGGCACGGCCCAGTCGATGCGCCAGCACCTGCAGACCGCGCTCGGCGTCACCCCCACCGCCTACCGCCGCACCTTCCGCTCCGGCGCCGCCGCCGAGCGCCCCGCCGGCCTCAGAACGTGAGCACCGCCCGTGCCACCCGGCCCGACTCCGCGTCCTGGCGGGCCTTCTCGAAGTCCTCCACCGGGTAGACCGCCGTCGCCAGCTCGTCCAGCAGGAGGCGCCCCTGGCGGTACAGCTCGGCGTACAGGGCGATGTCCCGCTGCGGGCGGGCCGAGCCGTAGCGGCAGCCGAGGATGGACTTGTCCAGGTAGAGGGAGGAGACCAGGAAGGACGCCTCGGCGGCGGCCGGGGGCACGCCGAGCAGGATCGCCTGGCCGTGCCGGTCGAGCAGGTCGACGGCCTGGCGGATCAGCTCCACCCGCCCGACGCACTCGAAGACGTGGTCGGCGCCGGTCGGCAGGATGTCCCGGACGCCCTTCGCCGAGGTCAGGAAGTCGGTCGCGCCGAACTGCCGGGCCACCGCCTCCTTGGCGGGGTTGGCGTCCACGGCCACGACGGCCAGCGCGCCGGCGAGCCGCGCCCCCTGGAGGACGTTCAGCCCGATCCCGCCCGTGCCGATGACGACCACGCTGTCGCCGCGGTCCACCCGCGCCCGGTTCAGGGCCGCGCCGACCCCGGTGAGCACCCCGCACCCGATCAGCGCGGCAGAGGTCAGCGGGATGTCCCGGGGGATCCGCACCGCCTGCACGGCCTTGACGACCGTACGTTCCGCGAAGGCCGAGTTGGCCGCGAACTGGTGCACCGGGTCGGCGCCCCGCGTGAACGGCTTCCCCGGCCGCCCGATCGCCGACCGGCACATCGTCGGCCGGCCCCGGTCGCACTCCGCGCACGTCCCGCAGTTGGCCAGCGTGGACAGGGCGACGTGGTCGCCGGGGGCGACATGGGTGACGCCCGCGCCGACCGCCTCCACCACCCCGGCGCCCTCGTGGCCCAGCACCACCGGCACCGGGAACGGGATGGTGCCGTCCACCACCGACAGATCGCTGTGGCACAGTCCGGCCGCCGCGATCGCGACCAGCACCTCGCCCGGTCCCGGCTCCCGGACCGCCAGGTCGCCGACGACCCGGACCCGCTCGCCGTCGAACACCACACCACGCATCACACGGCCCCCTTCGGCTCTCCCGGCAGGCCGAGCACGCGCTCGGCGATGATCGTGCGCTGGATCTGGTCCGAGCCGCCGTAGACGGTGTCGGCCCGGGAGAACAGGAACAGGTGCTGGTCCGCGTCGATCTCGTACGGCGCCGCCGCGGACCAGTCCACCGGCCCCACGGCCGCCTCAGCCCCCCTGACCTGGACGGCCAGCTCGCCCAGGCGCTGGTGCCAGTTCGCCCACAGCAGCTTGGCCACGCTGGGCGTGCCCGCGTCGCCCGTTCCGCCGAGGGTGCGCAGGGCGTTCCAGCGCATGGTGCGCAGCTCGGCCCACTGCCGTACCAGCCGGGCGCGCAGCACCGGGTCCCGCACGGCTCCGTTCGCCACGGCCGCGTCGACGACCGCGGCCAGTTCCGCGGCGAACCCGATCTGCTGGGCCAGCGTCGAGACCCCGCGCTCGAACCCCAGCAGGCCCATGGCCACCCGCCAGCCGTTCCCCGCTCCCCCGACGACGTGCTCCACGCGCGCGCGTGCCCCGTCGAAGAAGACCTCGTTGAAGTCGCTCGTACCGGTCAGCTGGCGGATGGGCCGCACCTCGATCCGGCCGGGCTGGTCCATCGGCACGAGCAGGAAGCTGAGGCCGTGGTGGCGCCGGGCCTCGGGGTCGGTCCTGGCCAGCACGAAACACCAGTCCGCCTCGTGCGCGAGCGAGGTCCAGATCTTCTGCCCGCTGATCCGGTAGTGCGCGCCGTCGCGCACCGCTGACGTGCGGACACCGGCCAGGTCGGACCCGGCGTCCGGTTCGCTGTACCCCTGGCACCACAGCTCCTCCCCGGCCGCGACGGGCGGCAGGAAGCGCCTCTTCTGCTCCTCGTCGCCGTGGGCGGCGAGGGTCGGGGCGAGCAGGTTCTCGCCGATGTGCCCGGAGCGCGGGGGCGCCCCCGAGCGCACGTACTCCTCGGCCCAGACGACCTGCTGGGTGAGGGTCGCGGTCCGGTTCCCGTACCCCGGCTCCGGCCAGCCGAGGCCGATCCAGCCGGCGGCGCCCAGCGTGCGTTCCCAGGCGCGCCGGCCGGTGACCGTGCCGACGTGCCCGGCGAGCCAGGACCGGGCGTCGGCCCGGAACGCCTCGTCCTCGGGGGTGAATCCGAAGTCCACACCGGTCTCCTCTCGGTGCCGGGGCGCGTCGGACGCGCTCTCAGGCGTTCGGCCGGGACCCATCCCGTGCCGCCTCCTCCATCGCCGCCAGCCGGTCGAGCATCGGCATCGGATCCACCCCGACCGACCCCGGCAGCGACTCGGCGATCGTCTCCGGCGTCCAGCCGCCGGGGGCGTACGCGGCCCGCAGTTCCCGGGGCTGCGCCCACACCGCGATCTTCGGTCCGGCGACCGTGTACACCTGCCCGGTGACGCCCTGCGCTGCGGCCCGCTCGGACAGCAGGTACACCACCAGCGCGGCCACGTCCTCCGGCTCGCCGATCTCGGCCAGCGCCGTCGGCACGTTCGCCGACATCCGGGTACGGGCCACCGGCGCCACCGCGTTCGCGGTCACCCCGTACTTGTGCAGGCCGAGCGCGGCGCTGCGCACGAGCGAGATGATCCCGCCCTTCGCCGCGCTGTAGTTGGCCTGGGAGACGGAGCCCTGGTGGTTGCCGCTGGTGAACCCGACGAGGGTGCCCGAGCGCTGCTTGCGCATGACGGCGGCGGCGGCCCGGAACACGGTGAACGTGCCCTTCAGATGGGTGGCGACGACCGGGTCCCACTCCTCCTCGGTCATGTTGAACAGCATCCGCTCGCGCAGGATGCCGGCCACGCACACCACACCGTCGATACGGCCGTACGCCGCCAGCGCCGTGTCCACGACCCGCTGTCCGCCCGCCATGGTGGAGATGTCGTCGGCGACCGCGACGGCCTCGCCGCCCGCCGCCTCGATCTCCTTGACGACGGCCTCGGCGACCTCGCTGGTGGGCGAGGCGCCGTCCATCGCCACGCCGTAGTCGTTGACCACGACCTTCGCTCCCTCGGCCGCGGCGGCCAGCGCGACCGCCCGCCCGATCCCGCGCCCGGCACCCGTCACGGCGACGGCCTTGCCTGCCAAGAAGTTCCCCACGCCCGGCCCCTTCCCGCGGTTTCTGACGGTCCGTTAGATTCTATGGCCCGTCGGACGCGCGGACACAAGCCCCGGGGAGGCACCGGATGACACTGCCCAAGGAGTTCCACGAGATCGCCGAGCGCGTGAACAACTGGGGCCGCTGGGGGGCGGACGACGAGATCGGCACCCTGAACCTGATCACCGACGCCGTGGTGCGCGAGGCGGCGGCCGAGGTGCGCTCCGGCCGCCGCGTCCCCCTCGCCCTCCCGCTCCGGCAGGACGGCGTGCAGACGGGGATGATCCCGGGCCGGGTCGACCCGCTGCACGCGATGGTCCAGCTCAACCAGGAGCTGTTCGGCCCGGGCACGGTGGCGTGCAACGACGACGTGGTGACCATGGGGCTGCAGGCCGGCACCCACTGGGACGCGCTGCCGCACGTCTCGCACTCCGGGCGGCTCTACAACGGCCGCCCGGCGCACTCCGTCACCGCGCACGGCGGCGCCGGGTTCAGCGGCATCGACAAGGTGCGGCACCTCGTCTCGCGCGGGGTGCTGCTGGACGTGGCACGCGCCCGGGGCGTCGACCGGCTGGCGGGCGGGCACGCGGTGACGCCGGAAGACCTGGCGGCGGCGGAGGAGTTCGGCGGGGTCCGGGTCCGCTCCGGGGACGTCGTGCTCGTCCGCACCGGTCAGATGCGGGTGCTGCTGGCGGGGGACAGGCACGGGTACGGGTACCCGTCACCGGGGCTCTCGGTGCGCTGCCCGGAGTGGTTCCACGCGCGCGGGACGGCGGCGGTCGCGAACGACACGCTCACTTTTGAGATCTTTCCGCCCGAGATAGAGAATCTGTGGCTGCCGGTGCACGCCCTGCACCTGGTGGAGATGGGCATGCTCCAGGGCCAGAACTGGAATCTCGAAGAGTTGTCCACAGCCTGTGGAGAAACGGGACGGTACGCGTTCCTGCTGTCGGCGATGCCCGAGCCGTTCGTCGGCGCGACGGGAACACCGGTGGCCCCGGTGGCGATCCTCTGAAGACCCGCGGCCGAACCGCGGCCGGCGGCGCGCGCCCGCCCCCGCCCTCACCCGCACACGCCGCCGGCCGATGCGACCCACACACGGCGAGGACCGCCGTGACCCGGGCCCTCGCCGTCCCCTCGCGGCGAATCGTCGCCCACCAGCCTGATCAGGTGCCCTGGAGACGTCAACGCCCGTACGGGGCGCGGGTCGCGGCACCGTGCGCGCGGCACCGGCGCACGGGCGCACTGCCCGGCGCACCCGCGCTCACGGCGGCTACACCGCTTCGAAGGCGCGACCCTCGTACGCGGACAGTCCGCCCCCGTACGCCGTCGCCGCGCTCTCCCGGGGCTGTGCACAGCGGTCCAGTTCGCACCAGATGCTCTTGCCCGCGCCCTCAGGGCTCCAGCCCCAGCGGTCGGCGAGGCAGTCCACCAGGGCAAGGCCCCGGCCGCCGGTGGCGTCCCGGCCGGCGCAGCGCGGCACGGGCGCGCGGGAGCTGGTGTCGGACACCTCCACCCGCACCGTGGCCGACGCGCACTTCTCGGCCGCCGGACCCGGCAGGCAGAGCCGCAGCACGGCCGGCCGGCCGGTGTGCACGACGGCGTTGGTCACCAGCTCGGAGACGAGCAGGATCAGGGTCTCGGCCAGCGGCTCGTCGGCCGCTATCCCCGAGCCGGCGAGCCGCGAGCGGGCCCACCGTCTGGCCCGTCCCACCTCCGCGGGGTCGGGCCGGATCTCCAGCTGCACTTGAAGCACCTGCACCGCTCACACCATCCGAACCGGCGGACACATGGCCCCGCGCCGTCCGCGCGCCACGGCGTCGGCCGCGGCGACGATCTCGACGAGGGCCACGATCGTAGCCATTTTCTGCATGGCCAGAACAACGGCCAGAGCAAGGGTCACGGTCCGTGACTCCCTTGCGAGACAGCATGGTTGACGTACAGTCACCCCAACAAGCGCTTCGGGCATATTCCCGCGTGAAGGAGTACGCGTGCGGCATACTGTGCGACGCACCCGCCGGGGAGTCGAACAGCCCGGGCCGAAGGCCCCGACCGCCCCGCGAACAGCGGCGCGCACCGCGCTGCCCGGCGCCGCCCCAGGGGGACCGCCGGCCCGGCTCGTACGCGCAGCCACTCGCATCCCACACAAGGTACCGGAGCGGGCACCCGACTCCAGGCCGTGACGAGTCACGTGAAGGACACAACCCGGTATCGACGCTCCGTGATTCCGGTGCGCCACGATCCGCGACATCGTGGGCCAAAGCTTCCCGGGCGGCGCAGCCCAGGCCGCCGCCGGCGGGTCAGGGCGCCAGTGCCGCGGCGAGCAGTTCCTCACTCTGCGTGCTCCCCCCGGTGCGCTGTGCCCGCACCCAGGCCCGCTTCAGATGCAGGTGCACGTCCGCTTCCCAGGTGAACCCCATGCCGCCGTGCACCTGGAGGCAGTCCCGGGCGCCCCGCACGGCGGCCTCGTCGGCGAGCAGCCGCGCGGCGGCGATGTCGGCCGGGTCGGCCGTGACGGCCGCGGCGTACACGGCGGCACGGGCGGTCTCGGCCCGCACCAGCAGGTCCGCGCAGAGGTGCTGGACGGCCTGGAAGGCGCCGACGGGCCGCCCGAACTGCTCGCGCGTCCGGGCGTGTTGCACGGCCAGCTCGCACACCCGTCCGGCTGTGCCCAGTTGTTCGGCGGCGGTGAGGAGCGCGGCGGCGGTGCCCGGGGCGCCGCCGCCGGTGCCGGGCACCCGGTGCAGCGGTGTCAGCGGGTCCACCGAGCGCAGCGGCAGGGCGCCGGAGGCGTCCCCGAGGACGACGTCCGCCGCGTCGAGCCACTCCGCGAGCGCTCCGTCGGCCGCCGCCACGACCGTCTCCCCGGCGGCCGCGCCGGGCACGGCGCCGGCCGCGAGATGCGTGGCCACCAGCGGTCCTGGCAGCAGGGCCCGTCCCGCCTCCTCGAAGGCCAGCACGGCCTCCGGCAGGCCGAGGCCGACCCCGCCGTCCGCCTCGGGCAGCCGCAGCGCGAAGAACCCCGCCGCCCCCAGGGTCCGCCACAGCGCCCGGTCCAGGCGGCCCGGCGCGTCGACGGCAGCGCGCAGCGCGTCCCGGCCGAAGCACCGGTCCAGCAGCTCCCGCACGCCGCCGCGCAACGCCCGTTGGTCATCGGTGAGTCGGAAGCGCACGGTCATCTCCCCCTGGGCAGGCCGAGGATCCGCTCGGCCACGATGGAGCGCTGGATCTGCGAGGTGCCGGCGGCGATGGTGTACGACAGCGAGGACAGCCGGTCGAGCACCCAGGGCCGGCCCAGATCGAGGCCGTCGGGACCGAGCACCTCGGCGGCGGCGTCGTACAGCTCCTGCCGGGCGTGCGAGTAGCGGAGTTTGAAGACGGAGCCGCCGGCGCCCGGCACCCCGCCGCCCGCCTCCGCCTCGCTCACGTTCCACTGGGTCAGCCGCCACAGTGCGCGGAACTCCGCGTCGAGCCTGCCGAGCCGCCGGCGCAGCGCCGGATCGTCCCAGCGGCCGTTCTCCCGCGCCGTGCCCGCGAGCAGGCCGAGGACGCGGCGGCAGGCGACGACCTCGCCGACGAAGGCGGTGCCGCGCTCGAAGGAGAGGGTGACCAGGGTGACGCGCCAGCCGTCGTTCTCCTCCCCCACCCGGTTGGCGACCGGCACCCGCACCTCGTCCAGGAACACCTCGGCGAACTCCGCCGACCCGGCCAGCGTGCGCAGCGGCCGTACGGTGACGCCCTCGGCGTCCATCGGCAGCGCGAGCCAGGTGATGCCCCGGTGCCGGGGCGCCGCGGGGTCGGTGCGGACCAGCAGCTCGCACCAGTCGGCGACCTCCGCGTGCGAGGTCCAGATCTTGGACCCGCTCACCACGTACGCGTCCCCGTCCCGCCGCGCGCGCGTGCGCAGCGAGGCGAGGTCGGAGCCGGCGTCCGGCTCGCTGAACCCCTGGCACCACACCTCGTCCCCGCGCAGGATCGGCGGCAGCCAGCGCGCCCGCTGTGCGGGGCTACCCTCGGCGGCGATGGTCGGCCCGGCGTGCAGCAGGCCGACGAAGTTGGCGCCCACATAGGGGGCGCCCGCCTTCTCGGTCTCCTCCAGGAAGATCAGCCGCAGGGTCGGCGAGGCGTCCCAGTGGACGTCGGCGTACCCGGCGTCGTAGAGCGTCCGCTGCCAGCCGAGGTCGTAGGCGCGGCGGGCCGGCCAGTCGTCCGGCGGGGGCTTGGCGGGCAGTGCGGGCAGCGCCTTGGCGAGCCACTCGCGCAGCCGGGCCCGGAACTCCTCCTCCTCGGGCGAGTACGAGAGGTCCATCAGTGATCGAGGTCCAGGCCGAGCATGCGGATGGCGTTGCCCCGCATCAGCTTGTACACGGTCTCGTCGTCGAGGCCGCGCACATGGTCGAGGGCGACCTCCTTGGTGTGCGGGAAGGTCGAGTCGACGTGCGGGTAGTCGGTCTCGAAGGTGGCGTTGTCGCGGCCGACGGCGTCCAGCGAGGCGACCCCGTGCTTGTCGCGGAAGAAGCAGCAGAACATCTGCCGGTAGTAGTACGTCGACGGCGGCTGCGGGATCAGGTCCCGCACCCCGCCCCAGGCGCGGTGCTCCTCCCAGACGTCGTCGGCGCGCTCCAGGGCGTACGGGATCCAGCCCATCTGGCCCTCGGAGTAGGCGAGCTTGAGGCGGGGGAAGCGCACCAGGACGCCGCTGAAGAGGTAGTCCATCATCGAGGCCATCGCGTTGTTGAAGCTGAGCGAGGCCTGGACGGCGGGCGGTGCGTCCGGGGAGGCGGCGGGCATCTGGGAACTGCTGCCGATGTGCATGTTGACGACCGTGCCGGTCTCCTGGCAGACGGCGAAGAAGGGGTCCCAGTAGCCGGAGTGGATGGAGGGGAGCCCGAGGTAGGTGGGGATCTCGGAGAAGGTCACCGCGCGCACCCCGCGGGCGGCGTTGCGCCGGATCTCCGCCACGGCGAGCTCCACGTCCCACAGCGGGATCAGGCACAGCGGGATCAGCCGGCCGCCGCTGTCCCCGCACCACTCCTCCACCATCCAGTCGTTGTAGGCGCGCACGCAGGCGAGGGCGACCTCCTTGTCGTGGGCCTCGGCGAAGGTCTGCCCGCAGAAGCGCGGGAAGGTCGGGAAGCAGAGGCTGGCCTCGACGTGGTTGAGGTCCATGTCCTCAAGACGCGCCTTCGGGTCCCAGCAGCCGCGCCGCATCTGCTCCCGGGTGATGCCCTCCAGGGTCATCTCGTCCCGGTCGAAGCCGACGGCGGCGATGTTGCGTTTGTAGGGGAACTTCAGGTCCTCGTAGATCCACCAGTCGGTCGGCTGGCCCTGGGGATCCATGGTGATCCGGTACTTCCCCGCGACGTAGGCCAGTTCCCCGATCCCGGCGGTCAGCGGCTTGGGGCCGCGGTCCCGGTACTTGGCGGGCAGCCAGGTCTCGAAGAGGTGGGCGGGCTCGATCACGTGGTCGTCGACGCTGATGATGCGGGGCAGTTCGGTCGCCATGGTCCCCTCCGCCGGACGGTGCTTATCTGATGGTCCGTCAGATAGCATGTTACCTGACGAGTCGTCAGCCAAGCAGGGGGGACCCGTGAACGAGACCCCGCACACTCTGAGTTCCGCCCGCACCCTGTGGGAGCTGGTCGTCCGCAGGGCCGACCTCACCCCGGACCGGCCCGTCCTCCTCCAGGGCGAGAGCCGGCTGACCTTCGGCGGGCTGCGCACGCGCGCCGCACGCGTGGCGGCCGGCCTGTACGGCATGGGCGTGCGCCCCGGCACGGTGGTCGCCTGGCAGCTGCCCACCCGCATCGAGACGGCCCTGCTCTCCTTCGCGCTGGCCCGCCTCGGCGCCGTGCAGTCCCCCGTCATCCCCTTCTACCGGGACCGCGAGGTCGGCTTCGCGCTACGGGAGTCCGGGGCGGAGTTCTTCGCCGTACCGGGCCGCTGGCGCGGCCACGACCACACGGAGATGGCCCGCCGCCTCGGCGCCAGGGGCGTCTTCGAGGCGTACGGCACGCTCCCCGACGGCGACCCGTCCGTACTGCCCCCGCCGCCCGCCGAGGGCACCTCGGTGCGCTGGATCTACTGGACCTCGGGCACCACCTCGGACCCCAAGGGCGTGCTGCACACGGACCGCTCCCTGATCGCGGGCGGCTCCTGCCTGGCGCACGCGCTGCGGCTGTCGGCGGCCGACGTGGGCTCGATGGCCTTCCCGTACGCCCACATAGCCGGTCCCGACTACACGGTGATGCTCCTCCTCTACGGCTTCCCGGCGGTGATGTTCGAGCACTTCGCCCTGCCGGACGCGCTGGCGGAGTACCGGCGGCACGGGGTGACGGTGGCCGGCGGCTCCACGGCCTTCTACTCCATGTTCCTGGCCGAGCAGCGCAAGCGGCCGGGCGAGCGGCTGCTGCCCGCCCTGCGCCTCCTCGCGGGCGGCGGCGCCCCCAAGCCGCCCGCGCTGTACGACGCCGTGGTCCGCGAGATGGGCGTCCAGCTCACCCACGGCTACGGCATGACCGAGGTCCCGATGATCACCATGGGGGACCCGCGGGACACCCCGGAGAACCTGGCCACGACCGAGGGCCGCCCGCCGGCCGGCATGGCGGTCCGGATCGTGGACGGCGAGATACGCCTGCGCGGCGAGGCCGTCTGCCAGGGCTATCTGGACCCCGCCCACACGGCCGCCGCCTTCGACGCCGAGGGCTTCCTGCGCACCGGCGACCTCGGGCGGCTGACGGACTCCGGGCATCTGGTCCTCACCGGCCGCCTCAAGGACGTGATCATCCGCAAGGGGGAGAACATCTCCGCCAAGGAGATCGAGGACCTGCTGGCCGCGCATCCGGCGGTCGCGGACGCGGCGGTGGTCGGCCTCCCCGACCCCGAGCGCGGCGAACTGGTCTGCGCGGTGGTCGAACAGCCCCCGGAATCGGCGGAACTGACCCTGCCGGAGGTCGTGTCCTTCCTCCGCGCGCGCGGGCTGTCCGTGCACAAGCTGCCGGAGCGGCTGGAGGTGGTGGACGCCCTGCCGCGCAACGAGACGCTGCGGAAGGTGCTGAAGTACAAGCTGCGGGAGCGCTACTCGGGGACCGTGAAGTAGCGCGCGAACGCCGGCACGATCCGCTGTTCGCCGACGCCGCCCTCGCCGTCCGCGCCGAGGGCGGCGGCGACCTGCCGGGCCGTCTCCTGCGGCACGTGGAACACCCGCAGCACGCGCACGGTGTCGTCGGCGCCGATCAGGCCGTCCCCGTCCGCGTCGGCCACCGCGAGGGCCGCGTGCAGGAAGGGGCGGGCGATCTCCGCGAAGCGGTCCGGGTTGTCCCGCAGCCGCTTGACCGCGCCGGTGACGAACTCCTCGCGGGTGATGCGCTGGTCGCCGTCCCGGTCGGCGATGCCGGCCATGCCCTGCCAGAACGCCTCGGCTCCGGCGTACAGCGCCTGCCCCCTGGCGGAGCGGGCGGGTACGGCGAACTCGGCGAGCAGCGCCTTGGCCGCCGCGTTGAAGTCCCCGCGGTCGATCCAGCCGTTGCCGTCCTGGTCGAAGGAGGCGAACCGGGCGGCGATCCTGCGTTCGTACTCGGTGCTGACCATGTCTGTAAGGGCCGCCTTACGTGAGCGTCGTACATGAGGGTCGCGCCCGTCCGCGGGGCCGACCTGGCAGGGAGCGTACGACGCGGACGGGCGCCGGGCGGTGAAAAACCGACGGTTGTGCCAAGACCGGGGGAATTCCGGGACAACAGTGTGGCCGGGTCCCGGCGCCGGGCCGGGCGGGCCGCTCAGGCGGAGAGCGGGCCGGCCTCGTCCTCCGTCGCGGACTCCAGGTCGGGGCGGACGTCGAAGAGGCGGCGCACGCCGAGCGCGCCGAGGACGCGGTTGACGTGCGAGCCGTCGTCGGCGCCCCGGTCCGGCAGGATCAGCCGCAGCCGGCCCTGGCAGGAGCGGATCAGCCGGCGGGCGGCGATGAGCACGCCGACCCCGCTGGAATCGCAGAAGAACACCTCGGAGAGGTCCACGACAAGGCTGTGGTGCCCCTCGGCGACGACGTCGTGCACCCGCTGGCGCAGCACCGGCGAGGTCATCAGGTCCAGTTCCCCGGCAACCCGGAGCACGGCCCACTCGCCCTGTTCGACGCCGGTCACGTTGAATGCCACGACCCTGCCCCTCCGCTCGCCGGATCTCCCGGAACCGCCCGGAATCCGGAAGCAGTTCCTACGCTTCTTTCCGCGCGGCTGCCCAGCGGCCGTTCCCTGAAACGTGCCCCGGCAAACGACACGTGATCAACAAGGGACTTGTTTCGGTCACTATCAATCCTGTTCGATCAGAGATGTACCCGCCTCGTGTGGAGGTTATGTGAAGGGGGCACTATCACCTGCGGCGTTCCCAGGGGCGCACATTGACACAAAGGGGCGTGCGCTGTCGGACGTGCCGACTACATTCGAGTAGGCAGGAAAGACAGGCTGGACCGGCCGTACTCGGTGAGGGGAGGAGAGCGCATGGCCAGAAAGGACGCACCGCCCCGCTGGGACCGCAAGATGCAGCAGCGGCTCGCCCGCGGCGAGGCCGCCGCCCTCGGCGAGCTGTACGACCGGTTCGCCTCCCTCGTGCACAGCCTCGCCCACCGCGTCCTCGGCGAGGAGCAGTCCGCCGACGCCGTCACCCGCGAGGTCTTCGCCCACGTCTGGGAGCACCCCGAGACCTACGACCCCAGGCAGGGACCCCTGCGCTCCTGGATCGCCGCGGTCACCCACCGGGTCGCCGTGCAGCGGCTGCGGGACCGCGAGGAGCTGGAGCGGCCGCGGGGCGAGGAACTGGAGAGCACGGTCCGCCGCGCCTCGGTCGCCGCCCGCGCCGACTACATCGTCCACTCCATGCCCGCCCCGCTGCGCGCGGCCCTGGACCTGGCCTACTTCCAGCGCCGCGACTACCGCCAGACGGCGGCCGACCTCGGCGTCACCGAGGACGAGGCCCGCCGCCGGCTCCGCCTCGGCCTCCAGCTCCTCTCCACCGCCCACGACGCCGGCGCACCGCCGGGATACCGGGGTGCGGTGTGAGCGGGGCGGACAGGTCCGGGGCGGCCGACGGCCGCGACGAGCACGGCGGGGGTTCGGGGGACGCCCCGGGCGGTGCCGGCGGGCCCGGACCGGCCCCGGTCCCGCGCATACCCACGCCCCGCGCCTCCGTGGAGGACAGCGGGCTCCCGCTGCCCGCCCCGGCCGACCCGAGAGACCTCGCACCCGTGCCGCTCGACCTGTCGCACGATGTCCTGAAGTCGCTGCTCGGCGCCTGGGCGCTGGCCGCCTGCTCGGCGGCGGAGACGGCGGCCGTCGAGGAGCACCTGGGCGACTGCGGCGGCTGCGCGGACGAGGCACGCCGGCTGCGCGAGGCGGTCGAGCTGCTGCACCAGCCGGAGAGCCTGGACCTCAGCCCCGGGCTGCGCACCCGCGTCCTGGAGGGCTGCCTGAACCGCCGGCCGCCGCGCATCCCGGTGCCCGACTGGGCGGCGCCGTACGACGCCGAGACCGCGCGGCTCGACGCGCTGCTGCAGGATTTCGGGGACGCGGAGTGGCATGCGCCGGTACGGCTGCGGTGGTTCGACGCCGACACCCCGACAAGCCGTCGTACGACCGTCGCCGGGGTGATCGCGCACCTGCTGTCGGTGGACGGCCTGATCGCCGCCGCGCTCGGCCTCGACGACCCGCTCGCCGGGGTCGCCGGCGCGGCGGAGCGGGGCGCCGGCGGCCCGGGTGACCGCACGGAGGCGTTCTGGAAGGCCGCGCACTTCCCGCCGACGCGGACGGTGCGCGGGCCGTGGCGGGAGCAGAGCCACAGCCTGGTGCGGACGGTGTCGTTCACCGGCGGCCGGGCGGGCGGTCTCGCGGTGTCGTACGGCGACTTCGCGCTGCCGCTGCACGACGCGATGCTGGACCGCGCCTTCGAGTGCTGGGTGCACGCCGAGGACATCGCGGAGGCGGTCGACTACCCGTACGCGCCCCCGGCGCCACGCCATCTGCACCGGATGATCGACCTCGCCGCCCGGATGCTGCCGGTGGCACTCGCCGAGCGCCGCCGCACGGGCCTGTCCGAGCCGGGCCACCGCACTCCGCACCTGGTCCCGGCCGGTGCGCCGGGCCGCAGCCTGCGCCTGGAGATCGAGGGCGCGGCCGGCGGCGAGTGGCTGATCCCCCTGGACTCGCCGGCGGCGGCGGGTTCGGCGGACTTCGAGGTGGCCCATGTGGCCCTGGACGGCGTGGAGTTCTGCAGGCTGGCCGCCGGTCATGTGTCGCCGGAGGACGCCGCGGCGGGCCAGCTCGGCGACCGCCAGGCCATCAGGGACGTCCTGTTCGCGACGGCGGGCCTGAGCCGGATGTGAGGCCCGGACGCCGCCGGCCGCTCAGGCGAAGCTCAGGCGAAGACGACCGTCCGCCGGCCGTTGAGCAGGATCCTGCGCTCGGCGTGCCACTTGACCGCCCGCGCCAGCGCCTGGCACTCCACGTCCCGGCCGAGGGCCACCAGCTGGTCCGGCGTGACGCCGTGCCCGACCCGCTCGACCTCCTGCTCGATGATCGGCCCCTCGTCGAGGTCGGCGGTGACGTAGTGCGCCGTCGCCCCGATCAGCTTCACGCCCCGCGCATGCGCCTGGTGGTACGGCTTCGCGCCCTTGAAGCTCGGCAGGAACGAGTGGTGGATGTTGATGATCCGGCCGCTGAGCCGCTTGCACAGGTCGTCCGAGAGGACCTGCATGTAACGGGCGAGGACGACCAGCTCGACCCGCTCCTCGCGCACCAGCTCCAGCAGCTGCGCCTCGGCGTCGGCCTTGGTGTCCTTCGTCACCGGAATGTGGTGGAAGGGAACGTTGTAGGAGCCCACCAGCTCCTCGAACTCGGTGTGGTTCGACACCACGCCGGCGATCTCCACCGGCAGCGCGCCGATCCGCGCCCGGAACAGCAGGTCGTTCAGGCAGTGCCCGAACTTGCTGACCATCAGCAGGATCCGCATCTTCTGCGCGGCCTCGTGGATCTGCCAGTCCATGCGGAACGAGTCGCCGATCGCGGCGAAGCTCGCCCGCAGCTTGTCCACCGTCACCGGCGCCTCGGCCGAGAAGTGGACGCGCATGAAGAACAGTCCCGTGTCGTGGTCGCCGAACTGCTGGCTGTCCTCGATGTTGCAGCCGGTCATGAACAGGTAGCTGGACACGGCGTGCACGATGCCCTTTTTGTCCGGGCAGGAGAGCGTGAGGACGTACTGATCGGCCGGTGCGGCGGCGGAAGAGGCGGACTGCTCAGTCATGCACCACAGGGTCCCATACCGGCCACCCGGTGCGGGCCGACGTCCGCTACGCGGACCTCGTCATGATGCGCAGCACGTCCAGGCTCTTCGGCGGTGTGTCGGGGTCGTCCCCGTCGCTCGCCGACATCCGTACGTGCGCGTCGCGGGCCGCCCGCAGCGCGTCCGGCCAGCCGGGGTGGTCCAGGTAGGCGGAGACCGGTGCGTCCGGGCCGACCTGGTGCATGATCCGCAGCACCCGCAGGACGGCGGTGTCGACGAGCGCCGCCTCCTGCGAGTCCCGGAATATCGTCCCGACGTACTTCTCGGCCGACCAGTTGTCCAGCCAGGTGTCCTCGACCAGCCGGTACACGGCGTCCGTGACGTCGCCGTAGCCGTCCGTCCCGGCCAGCCAGACGTCCCGCTGGAACCCGGGGTCGGAAAGCATGTGCAGCGCCGAGCGCACATTGCTGCGCCAGCGCCACCACGGCATGTCGTTGAGGGGCATGCCGCCCATGGTGGAGGAGCGACGGCCGCGACGGGAAGAGTTCTCCGAACCTTGCACGGTCATCGATCGTACGTTCCTCGTCCCGCCCGCCACACCGGCCCCCGCAATTCACCTTCCCGTCACCTTTGGTTGACCGGGGATCACTCCCCGGTTAGTCGTGTGAGGGAATCGTGCATGTCCATGACCGGCAGGCGACGCACCCGTACCACCCTTTCCGCACTCCCCCGCCCCGTCAGAGCCACCGCCCTCGCGGCCGGTGCCGTGGCCCTCTGTGCGTCGCTCACCGCCGCATGCGGGGTCGTCCCCGGTGCCACGGGGGGCTCCGGGGACGACTCCGTCAAGGTGATGACCTGGGCCCCGCAGGACACCGACGCGACGAACAAGCCCGGCATGCCCGCGATGGCCCTCGCCTATGCGAAGTGGATCAACGCCCAGGGCGGCATCAACGGCCGCAAGCTGGAAGTGCTGACCTGCAACGACCACAACGACAGCGTGGGCGCCGCCAAGTGCGCCCGGCGCGCGGCGGCCGAGAAGGTGGTCGCGGTGGTCGGCTCCTACAGCCAGTTCGGCGACTCCTACCTGGCCCCGCTGGAAGGCGCCGGCATCCCCTACATAGGCGGCTACGGCGTCACCAACGACGAGTTCACCGGCTCCATGTCCTACCCGGTCAACGGCGGTCAGCCCGCCCTGCTGGCCGGCCTCGGCAAGGCGCTCGCGGCCACCTGCGGCACCATCTCCCTGGTCCGCCCCGACAGCATCGCCGGCGACGAGCTGCCCGCGATGCTCGACTCGGGGCTGCGGGCCGGCGGGCACGCGGACGCCGGCGACCAGCTCGCCGCCGAGGACGCCACGGCCTACGGCGACCAGGCCGAGCAGGCGCTGCGCCACGCGACCAAGGACGTGACCCGCAAGGGCTGTGTGGTGCCCGCCCTCGGGGACCGCACGGACACCTTCATGGACTCCTTCCGCCGGGCCCGCGAGGACTTCCCCGCCGTGCGCACGGCGACCGTGCTCGGCAGCGTCGACCAGACCGTGATCAACGCCACGGGCGGGGCCGGCGGCCCGTACGAGGGCTCGTACATCACCGGCTGGTACCCGGTCGCCTCGGACCCGCGCTGGGATCCGATGAAGAAGGTGATCAACCAGGAGGCCTTCGGCGACAACCGCATCGACCCGGCGGACGCCGGCGTGCAGACCACGTGGATCGCCTACACCGTCCTCAAGGCCGTCCTGGAGAAGATCGGCGACGGCGAGGTCGGCTCCGACACCGTGCGGCGCACCCTCAACGACGGCCTGCGCGTCTCCACCGGCGGCCTCACCCCGACCCTGCACTGGCCCTACGAGAGCAAGCTCGCCGGTGTCGGCTTCCCGCGGCTGGTCA
Source organism: Streptomyces sp. NPDC015171 (assembly GCF_043079545.1). NCBI lineage: Bacteria > Bacillati > Actinomycetota > Actinomycetes > Kitasatosporales > Streptomycetaceae > Streptomyces > Streptomyces sp. NPDC015171. The sequence goes on along the minus strand of NZ_JBIBUO010000005.1, from coordinate 220,292 downwards.
ACGCCGACGTCACCCTCCAGATGGTCGAGGGCGGCAGGCTGGTCGCCCGCAAGGGCATCGGCGGCGCCGACGGCATCGCCGACATGACCTCCGTCCTGGAGAGCGCGGAGGTGCCGTGACGGACCCGGCGCCGGGGCCCGTCAGGCTCCCGGCGCCGTGACCGCGGTCACAGCTGGGTGGGCTGGCGCTGGGTCAGGCCGTACTTCCGGGCGATCGCGTTCCACAGCGCGGCGGCCTTCGCCTTCTGCGCGCTGGCGGTGCCGCTCTCCCGGTTGCCCGCCTGGGTCTCGCTGGTGGTGCGGGCGTGGCCCTTGCGGCAGATCTTGTGGTTCTTGGCCTGGCCGGCCCAGGCCGCGTAGTGGTTGTCCGCCGCGGCGGACGCCCGCCAGGCCGCGGACAGCGCGGCCGTCAGATCGGCGTTGCCCGGCAGCTTGTCCACGGACAGCTTGCCGAGCCGGGTGACCAGCTGGCCGCGCTGCCGGGCCGCGCCCCGCAGATCGGAGGCGGCCTGGTCGAGGTTGTCGCACTGCTTGACGTCGGCCACCGCCTGGATCACCGAGGCCCGGCTGCTGCCGCTGTCGGCGAGCAGCTTGTCCAGTTCGACCGCCTGCGCCCGGGCCGGGTCGGCGGCCGGGGACGCGGAGTCCTGGGTGGCCGGGGAGGTGGCGGCGACCTTCTGGCCGTCATCGCCCTTGTCCTTGCCGCTCCCGGTGCTGAGCAGCGCGCCGGCGCCCACACCGAGCACGGCGATGCCCACACCGATGGCGGCGATCAGCGGCACCCGCGACCGCCCGGAGCGCCGCCCGCCGTCGCCCGGACCCTCGTCGTACGAGGGCTGTGCCGGGCGGTACGACGACTGCGCCGGGCCGGGGTAGGCGTCCGGCTGCTGGACCCGCGGGAGCTGCTGGGTGGAGCCGGCCGGGCCGTCCCCGCCCGCCGGGCCGCGGAAGAGGTTGTCGAACTCGGCGGGCGGCTGCCGGTCCGCCCCCGCCCCCTGGGACTGGGCGGCGTAGGGCGGGATGTACTGCGTGGCCTCCGCGTCGGAGTGCGCGGGCGCCGCCTGCCGGGGCGCCCGGCCGAGGTAGCGGGTCTCCTCGGCCCCGGACTCCGGCGGCAGCGCGCCGGCCGCCACCGGCGGGATGTACTGGGTGGCCGCCTCGGCCGCGGGAGCGGCGGGACCGCCGGGGACCGGGGGGATGTACTGCGTGGCACCGTCGGCCGGCACGGGCGGCAGGTACTGGGTCGCGCCGTCCGCCGCACCGGCGGGGCCGCCGGGGACCGGGGGTATGTACTGGGTCGCGCCGTCCGCCGCCGGGGGCAGCGGGCCGCCGGCGGCGCCCTGGTACGCGTCCGGCAGGGCGGGCGGCAGCGGCGCCGCGGGGCCGGGCTGCGCCGGGTACTGCTGATAGGGGTCGGCGGTGCCGTACCCGGGCTGCCGGGCGGCGCCGTAGGCATCGGGGCCGGGGCCGCCGTACTGCGCCTCCTGGCCGCCGGGGCCGTACCCGGCGGGCCGGTCGCCGTAGGAGGACGCCGGACCGCCGTAGCCGGGCGCCTGGCCGCCGTACGCCGGGGCGCCCTCCGGGGGCAGCGGGCCCGGGCTCGCGCCGTGCGGGTGCTGCTCGCCGGCCCACTGCGGGGCAGCCGCCGGGGGCCAGCCCTCGTCCTGCCGGGGCGTCTGCCCGCCGGGGCCCCAGGAACCGCCCCAGGACTGCCCGCCGGCCGGGCCGGCGGGCGGCGCGGGTGTCGCGGTCATGCCCGGGAGCAGGGGCTCGCCTCCGTCGGAGGGCAGCACGATGCCTTCGCGCGCGGGCCGCGCCGAGGGCTCATCGCCCTGTCCACTCTGCGTCACCGGGACTCCTACCAATGGGGGACCTTGTGAATCGTCGGCTCACGCTACCGGGTACCCCGAGCCGCGTGCCACGCAGCTCAGAACGCGACCTCCCTTCCTGTGACAGCGGTAACAAAACCGTGCCGCGATGCGCTGTTCCCGGCACCCGGCGCACGCCCGGGTGCCGTTCCCCGCGCGTTCACGGGCGCGCGGGGACGGTGTTCACGCGGCCTGCTGGAGATCGAGGCGTGCCCCGAACTCCCTTACCACCGCTTCGTCCCGGAAAGGCGCCAGGCGCTGCTGGAGGTCCTCCAGGTACTCGGCGCCCCGGTTGGAGCGGAGCGTCTCCAGCAACTCCACCGCCTTCAGGCCGGAGTTGCAGGCCTGTTCGATCTCGCGCTGCTGCACCTGGGCCGTGGCGAGCAGCACATAGCCGATGGCACGCCGGCGGGCCCGGGACCTGGCGTGCCCGGCCAGCGCCTGCTCGGCGTAGCGCGCCGCCTGCTCGGGCTGTCCGAGGTCGCGGTGGCAGTGCGCCAACTCGTCGGCCAGATAGGCCTCGTCGAAGTGCGCGATCCACACCGGGTCGGATCCGGAGGAGCCGTCCGCCCGTTCCATCGCCTCGACCGCCCGCCCGCCGGCCGCCTGGGCCGCGCGTACGTCGCCGAGCAGGGCGTGCCCGCGCGCCTCGGCCGCGTGGAACATCGCCTCCGCGCGCGGGGTCACCTGCCCGCGCGCCCCCTCCTGCGCCGCCCGCGCCAACTGGGCGATCTCGCGCGGGTTTCCGAGTTGCGCGGCGAGGTGGCTCATGGAGGCGGCGAGGACGTACCCGCCGTATCCGCGGTCCCCGGCGGCCTGCGCGAGCCGGAGCGACTGGATGTAGTACCGCTGGGCGAGGCCCGGCTGGCCGGTGTCCACGGCCATGTAGCCGGCCAGCTCGGTCAGCCGGGCGACGGCGGCGAAGAGCTCCCGGCCGACCGCCTCCCGGTACGAGCCCGCCAGCAGCCCGGAGACGACGCTGTTGAGGTAGTGCACGACGACCGGGCGCACATGCCCGCTGCCGTACTGGTGGTCGAGGTCCACCAGCGCCTGGGTCATGGACCGTACGGCGGCCACGTCGGCCTGGCCCACGCGCGGGCCCGCCTGCCGGGCGACCTGGGAGTCCGGCGCCGAGATCAGCCAGTCGCGGCTGGGCTCGACCAGCGCGGACGCGGCGACGGAGGAGCCGGACAGGAAGTCCCGTCGGCCCACGTCGCTGCGCCACAGCTCGCAGACCTGCTCGATGGCGCCCAGGACCGTCGGCGAGAACTGGAGGCCGACCCCCGAGGCCAGGTTCTTGCCGTTGGCCATGCCGATCTCGTCGATCGTGACCGTACGGCCCAGCTTGCGCCCGAGCGCCTCGGCAATGATCGCCGGGGCCCGGCCCCGGGGCTGCTGCCCCCGCAGCCAGCGGGCCACGGACGTCTTGTCGTAGCGCAGGTCGAGGCCGTGCTCGGCCCCGCACATGTTGACCCGCCGGGCCAGCCCGGCGTTCGAGCACCCCGCTTCCTGGATGAGTGCCTGCAGCCGTTCGTTCGGCTGCCTCGCCACGAGAGGCCTTGCGGCCATGAGTTACCCCCTGCGAACCCCTGGAGCGTGACCGTTCGCGAAGATCACTGCCCAGCTGACATACCGTCAATGCGTGACATGTGCGGTTTGCCGGGGTAAAGGCTGATGCCACCCCCCCTCCTGCTTACCCACCCCACGCTCCGCTTCCTCCCGCGCGCCCCCGGACGTGCTCCCGTGCGCCCCGACTGCGGAATCGATGCCCCTCCCCCGCGCGCGCTACAGCCGTAACTCCCGGTGGGCCCGGGAGTTGAGTGACACGTGGAAGAGACGATCGCGGGCGCCCAGGACACTCAGATTGCCGGTCATATTCCGCAGCAGCGCGGGGAATCGCTGCTGGAGACCGCCGTACGCTACGCCGAGGAGCGGCACTGGGACGTGTTCCCGGGCACCTGGCTGGAAGCCGTCGACGGGATGCAGCGCTGCTCGTGCGGCGACGTCTCCTGCCCTGCGCCGGGTGCGCACCCCGCGCGCCCCGACTGGGCGACCCAGGCGACCGGCAGCGCGACCGTCGCGCGCCGGATGTGGCAGAAGCAGCCGACGGCGTCGATCCTGCTGCCGACGGGGCGCACGTTCGACGCGCTGTGCGTCCCGGAGAGCTCGGGGTTCCTGGCGCTGGCCCGGATGGAGCGGATGCGGCTGACGCTCGGTCCCGTCACGCTGGCGCCGGACCGGCGGATGCAGTTCTTCGTGCTGCCGGGGGCCCTGGCGAAGGTGCCCGAGCTGGTGCGCAAGCTCGGCTGGTCGCTGTCGTCGCTGGATCTGGTGACGCTGGGCGAGGGCGCGTTCGTGGCGGCGCCGCCGACGCGGTTCGGGTCCCGGGGGGCGGTGCAGTGGGCCTGCCGGCCGACCCCGGCGAACCGGTGGCTGCCGGACGCGGAGGAGCTGATCTCGCCGCTGGCCTATGCGTGCGGGAGGGATCGGTAGCCGTTCGCCCGCGCGACCGGTCACGAACGGCCCGCACCCGCCGGCGAGAGGCCGGCCCGGTGGACGAAGCGGCGCTCAGCCCCCGGTCAGCGCATCCAGGAACGGCGAGACGGCCGCCCGCCAAGCCGCCGGCCGGTCGTAGTGGGCGAGGTGGCCGGCGTCGGGGACTTCGGCGTAGACGCCGTACGGCAACACGCGGACCATCTCCTGGGCCTCGGCGCGGCCCAGCTCGCCGTCGAGGCCACGGACGACCAGCGTGGGGCACCGCACCTGGGCCAGTTCCTCCCAGTGCGCGTCGTAGACCCACGTCTCACGGGAGCTGAGCATCTGCTCCGGCTCGAAGACGGGCCGCCAGCCGTCCTCGCACTCGTGCATCACCTCGGCGTAGAACGCGCCGCGCGCCGGGCTGGGCCGCTCCACCCAGGGGTCGTGCTCGCCGAACCACGTGCGGACGTCGGCGAGGCTGGCGAACGGGACGGGCCAGGCGCGGAACCAGTCGGTCCACTCGCGCTGCGAGGCCGCGCCGAGCGCCGAGGCCCGCATGTCGCAGATGATCAGGCCGCGCACCAGGTCGGGGCGCTTGGCGGCGAGCTGCCAGGCGGTCAGCGCGCCCATGGCGTGGCCGATGAGAAGAACGGGGGCGAGGCCGAGCTGTTCTACGGCGGCCTCGGCGTCCTCGACGTAGGCCTCGCGGGTGTACGCGGACCGTGCGGGCTTGTCGCTCTGGCCGTGGCCCCGCTGGTCGAGCGCCACGGCACGGTGGCGGCCGGCGAGCCAGCGGGCGGTGGCCGCCCAGTGGGAGGCGCGGCCCATCAGGCCGTGGAGTAACAGCACCCCCGGAGCACCCGGCTCCGCGACGCCGGCCCGGCGCGCTCCCGGAGAGGCCGGCTCGGCGTCCGGCTTCGGCGGGTCGGCGAATTCCCAGGCGGCCAGGCGCACCCCGCCCGTTCCCGTCACATCGATACGCCGTGCCATCGGTCTGGCCCCCCAGCTCCGCCTGCCTCGTCGTTCAGCCGGCTCAGGCTATCGAATGCCCATTCGAAAATTCTGTCTCTGCGGACAACACCCCTCATTCGAGTGACACCTCTCAAGGAATGATCACCGCACCCGAGGGGATCTCTTCTTGCGGGAGGCGGACCGCTCGGGGAAAAACGGTCCGAGGGGATGACCCTGAGAGCTCGGGGCTCCGGGTCAGCAAGGGGAGGACAGGCCCCGGCGCCGCAAGGCGCCGGGGCCTCCACCGTGTCAGCGCTTGGCGACGAACACGTGGGAGGCGACGTCCGCCTCCAGCTCGGCGGCCTCGCCGCCGCTGCCCACCAGCACACCGCCGGCCGACTCCGTCACGCTCACCACCGAGCCGGGCTGCACGCCCGCCCGCCGCAGCGTGTACATCAGCTGCGCGTCCGTCTGGATCGGCTCGCCGATCCGGCGGACCACGACCGTCTTGCCGTCCGTGCCCGGATCCAGGTCGGCCAGCGAGACCATCCCCTCGTCCAGGAACGGGTCCGCGCCGTCCTTCTCGCCCAGCTCCTCAAGGCCCGGGATGGGGTTGCCGTACGGCGACTCGGTGGGGTGCCGCAGCAGCTCAAGCACGCGCCGCTCGACGGCCTCGCTCATCACGTGCTCCCAGCGGCACGCCTCCGCGTGCACCTGCTCCCACTCCAGCCCGATCACGTCGACGAGCAGGCACTCGGCCAGGCGGTGCTTGCGCATCACGCGCGTCGCCAGCCGGCGTCCCTCGTCCGTCAGTTCCAGGTGCCTGTCACTGGCCACGGCCACCAGGCCGTCGCGCTCCATGCGTGCCACTGTCTGGCTCACCGTCGGCCCACTCTGGTCCAGCCGCTCCGCGATGCGGGCGCGCATGGGGACGACGCCTTCCTCTTCGAGCTCGAGGATGGTGCGGAGATACATCTCCGTGGTGTCGATCAGTCCGGACATACGTGCCCCTCGATTACCTCGGCCGGCAGCCCGGCGCGTGCGCTGGCCCTGCAACCAATTCTGCCGGATCCCACTGACAAGCGGGCGATACCCGGGAAACGGGGGCCGCCACTGGATCTTCGGCCGTATTGACACCGCGCTGGTCCAGACCGCACGGTGATCCGCGACACAGACGCTGCGAAGGGGCAACGCATGAGCGACGGCACGCCTGCCGACCTGTTCTTCGACGCCGCCATCGGCCTGCTGCAACGGGTCCGTGACGAGGAGGCCGCGAGCATCACGGCGGCCGGCGCCCTGCTCGCCGACACCGTCGCCGCCGGCGGCCGGCTGTTCGCCTTCGGCGCCGGGCACTCCTCGCTGGCCGCCCAGGACGTCGTCTACCGCGCGGGCGGCCTGGCCCTGATGAACCTGCTCGCCGTCCCCGGTGTCGTCGGCGTCGACGTCACCCCGGCCACCCTCGGCTCCGCCCTCGAACGGGTCGACGGGCTCGCCGGCGCCGTCCTGGACACCTCCCCGGTCCGCGCCGGCGACGCCCTCGTGATCATCTCCCTCTCCGGCCGCAACGCGCTGCCCGTGGAGATGGCCCTCAACGCCCGCGCCCTCGGGCTGCGGGTCATCGGCGTGACCTCGGTGGCGTACGCGGCGGAGACGAAGTCCCGGCACGCCTCCGGCACCTTCCTCAAGGACCACTGCGACATCGTGCTGGACTCGAAGATCGCCGTCGGCGACGCGGAACTCACCCTGGACACCATCCCGGCGCCCTTCGCCCCCGCCTCCACGGTCGTCACCTCCGCCCTGATGCAGGCCGTCATGGCGACCGCCGCCGCCGACCTCGCCGACCGCGGCATCGAGCCGCCGCTGCTGCGCTCGGGCAACGTCGACGGCGGGCACGAGTGGAACGGCCGGGTGATGACCGAGTACGGCGACCGGATCTTCTACCGGCGCTGACCCGGGCGGTCCCCGGGAGGGGCCTGGGGAGGCTCCCCGGGCCGCTCCCGCACCGCCTCGGCCAGGTCGAGGGCCGCCGCGATCCGTACCGCCACGTCCTCCGCGTAGGCCGAGTCGGAGCGCTCGAAGCGGCTGCGTCCCGCGCCGCGCAGGAAGGTCACCACGCCCAGCGTCCGGCCCCGGCTGCGCAGCACCGCGCACAACGCGTGCACCACGTCACCGGGCCACTGCCGCTCCAGCGCCCACTCCCGGGCCCGCTCGGCCGGGACCGACCCCGCGTCCGCGCGCACGGCTCCGGCCCGCTGCACGCACTGGAGCGCCGGATGCCCCTCCTCGTAGCGCACCGGCAGTCCGGCCGCGCCCGTGAGCAGGCTCGGACCCGGTGTCCCGGCGGGCGTGGCGGCCAGCCGGACCAGCCGGACCTGGTCCGCGTCGCCGTCCGCGCGCGGGGCGCCCGCCACGCGGTCGACCAGGGCGTGGTCGGCGAAGCCCGCGAGCGCGAAGTCCAGGTGGACGGTGGCCGCCTCGGCGGGGTTCTCGCACTCGGCGGCGGCCCGTGCCGCCCGGTGCAGCTGGTTCGTCCGGAACCGCAGCAGGGCCGCCTCCTGCTCGCCCTGCTTGGCCTCGGTGACGTCCTGGAACAGCCAGCCGACGCCGAGCGGCACCGGCTCCTCCGCGAGCGGCGAGGCCAGCCGCACGAACCCGCTCCGCCAGCAGCGCCGCTTCTCGCCCTCCGGTGTCCGCAGGGCCACCCACATCTCGGCGGGCGCGGGCGGCGCCCCCTCGGCCAGCACATGCGTCAGCGCGGCCTCCAGCTCCTCCGCGCCCTGCCCGAGCAGTTCGCCCAGCGGCCGGCCCAGTACGGACGTCCGCCCGACGCCCAGCGCCCGGGCCGCGTGCGCGTTCACCACGGCGGGGCGCAGATCGGCGTCGACCAGGACGACGCCCCAGGCGGCGTCCTCGAACAGCGCCTCGCTCAGCGCGATCGACCGCTCCAGGTCGATCTGCGCGTGCACCTCGCTGAACGCGCAGTACACCCCGGCGGGCTTGCCCTCGGGACCGCGTACGGCGGCCGACTGGGTGCGTACGAGCACCCGGCCGCCGTCCTTGGTGACCAGCGCGAACTCGTGCACCTGGCGCCCCGGCGCGTGCATCGCCGACATCAGCCGGGCCTGCACCTCCTCGGCGTCGGCGCTGCGCACCGCCCACCCGGCGAACCCGTGCCGTCCGACGGCCTCGGCGGCCGTCCACCCGAGGATCCGCTCGGCCTCCCGGTTCCAGTGCGTCACCACCCCGTCGGCGTCGAAGGCGCACAGGGCGGCGTCCATGCCGTCGAGCAGCGCGGCGAGCAGATCGGAGCCGCCGGGCTCGCCGGGCTCGTCCGGCCCCAGCTCGTCAGTGGTCCCACTCCGCCGCGAAGCACTCACCTGGACCCCCTGGTAGCCGCGTCCGCGCACGCACGGCGCTCGGTTCGCTCACTGGCCTTCATTCAACTGGAACGTGACGCAGCCCACACCCTGTTCCCGCAAGATTCCGGGAATCAGTCCCGGCCCCTGTCCGAGGAGAGCCGCAGGTCCACCCACTCGTCGCGTTCTCCCTCCAGGACATACCGCTCGACCTCGGCGAACCCGTGCCGCCCGGCGAACCGGAGCCCGTCCTCGTTGGCCGCCAGCACACACGTCTCGATCACCCCGGCGCCCAGCACGCGCGCCCGGGCGAGCGCCTGCTCGTAGATCGCCGTGCCGAAACCCCGCCGCCGGAACTCGGGCAGCACGCGCGCGATGACGGTCGCCACCCCGCCCTCCCCGGCCGGCGGGCGCACGGTGGAGCAGCCGACCAGCACCTCGCCGAGGTACGCGTTCGCCAGCCGGTTGCGCCCCAGCCGCTCCCGGGCCCGCGCGAGGGACATGGCGGCGGGCGGCACGACCGCGTTGTGCACGTGCCGCCACTGGGCGAGCATCTCGTCGCCGACGACGAGCGCTGTTCGAAGATCAGTCACGCAGGTACCTCTACCAGCCATGACGTCCGGCTGTTCGGAGAATCCGGCAGGTACCGCGAGCGGCTCCGAAAAACAGTTGAACCCCGCCCGGCCGCTTCCTAGGCTGTGTCCCACGTACGAAAGGAGGTGATCGGGTACATGAGTGAAACCCGGACGCGCGAGGTGGCTGCGGGCTAGCGGCCCGCCACCACACACAGTGCGGTGCCGGACCAGCGTGTGCGAGACGCACGCGGCCGGCCTAATCCATCGCAGTCACCCGACCCGCGGGCTGCCGGTACGTCCGGCCGGCTCCTCTCCGGAGGAACCCAGCCCGCGGGTCGTCTGCGTCTTCAGGGGCTGAGGCGCTCGACCTTCCAGGTGCCGTTCGGCCGGGTGACGTAGCGCAGCCGGTCGTGCAGGCGGTTGGTGCGGCCCTGCCAGAACTCGATCGTCTCGGGCGCGACGCGGAAGCCGCCCCAGTGCGGCGGGACCGGGACCTGCTCGTCCTCGGGGTAGCGGGTCTCCAGCGCGGCGTAGGCCGTGTCCAGTTCGGCGCGCGAGGCGATCACCGTGGACTGGGCGCTCGCCCAGGCGCCCAGCCGGGAGCCGTGCGGGCGGGTGCGGAAGTAGGCGGCGGTCTCCTCGCGTCCGGTGCGCCGGGCGGTGCCGGTGACGATGACCTGGCGGGCCAGCGGGTGCCAGGGGAAGAGCAGCGAGACGTGCGGGTTCTCCCCGAGGTCACGGGCCTTGCGGGAGCCGTAGTTGGTGTAGAAGACGAAGCCGTCGGTGTCGTACTGCTTCATCAGGACCGTGCGGGAGCTGGGGCGGCCCGCCGCGTCCGCCGTGGAGACGACCATCGCGTTGGGTTCGTACAGCGTGCCGTGCAGGGCCGCCCGGGCGGCGTCCTCGAACCAGCGGGCGAACTGGTCCATCGGGTGTGTGGCGAGGTCCTCCTCGGCCAGCCCGTCGGCCCGGTACTGCTTGCGCATGGCGGCGGGATCGAGGACGGGGTCCGGGAGCGGGTCGCGGTCGGTCACGCGGTCATCCTGCCGTATCGAACGGCTATGGCACTCAGTGTCGCGTGGTCTCCCCAACTATGGCACCGGGAGTTATCGTGCTGGTCCCCTCTGCGGTGGGGAAGACCACGGGTGACCACCGGTCGCGCGGGGCATCACCGGGGTGACCGCCGCCCACACATCACAAGGAGCCGCCTGATGTCCGATTTCGTACCCGGGCTCGAAGGGGTCGTCGCGTTCGAGACGGAGATCGCCGAACCCGACAAGGAGGGCGGCGCCCTGCGCTACCGGGGCGTCGACATCGAGGACCTGGTCGGGCACGTGTCGTTCGGGAACGTGTGGGGGCTGCTGGTCGACGGCGCCTTCAACCCCGGTCTGCCGCCCGCCGAGCCGTTCCCGATCCCGGTGCACTCCGGTGACATCCGGGTGGACGTGCAGTCGGCGCTCGCCATGCTCGCCCCCGTGTGGGGGCTGCGTCCGCTGCTCGACATCGACGAGCGGCAGGCGCGGGAGGACCTGGCGCGGGCCGCCGTCATGGCCCTGTCGTACGTCGCCCAGTCCGCGCGCGGACAGGGGCTGGCGATGGTGCCCCAGCGGGAGATCGACAAGGCCGGCTCGGTGGTGGAGCGGTTCATGATCCGCTGGCGCGGCGAGCCGGATCCCAAGCACGTGGCGGCCGTGGACGCCTACTGGACCTCCGCCGCCGAGCACGGGATGAACGCGTCGACCTTCACGGCCCGGGTCATCGCCTCCACCGGTGCGGATGTCGCCGCCGCGCTGTCCGGTGCGGTGGGCGCCATGTCCGGTCCGCTGCACGGCGGTGCGCCCTCGCGGGTGCTCGGCATGATCGAGGAGATCGAGCGCACGGGGGACGCGGAGGCGTACGTCCGCAACGCCCTGGACCGCGGTGAGCGGCTGATGGGGTTCGGGCACCGGGTGTACCGGGCCGAGGACCCGCGGGCGCGGGTGCTGCGGCGGACGGCGCGGGAGCTGGGCGCCCCGCGGTTCGAGGTGGCCGAGGCGCTGGAGAAGGCCGCGCTGGAGGAGCTGCACAACCGGCGGCCCGACCGGGTGCTCGCCACCAACGTGGAGTTCTGGGCCGCGATCATGCTGGACTTCGCCGAGGTGCCGGCGCACATGTTCACGTCGATGTTCACGTGTGCGCGGACCGCGGGGTGGTCGGCGCACATCCTGGAGCAGAAGCGGACGGGGCGGCTGGTGCGGCCGTCGGCGCGGTACGTGGGGCCGGGGACGCGGCGCCCCGAGGACATCGAGGGGTACGCGGACATCGCCCGCTGAGCGGCGGATCCAGGAGCGCGGGCGCCCGCCGGCCGGTGACGGCCCCGCGCCCCTGGCAAGTTCACGCCGCCGGCGTCAGCAGGCCGCCGTGGTGTCTGCGCGCCACCAGCGGGTGCGCCCTGAGCTTGCCCTTGAGCTCGTTGTAGCCGTACTCGGCGTACAGGGGGTTCGTCGGGTCGGCGGTGATGCCGGGGGCCCCGGCCGCGTGCGGGAAGGGGAGCGGGTCGATCCGCGCGTCGAGGCGCGGGTTGTAGAAGAACGGGACCGAGAAGCGCTCGGTGGCGCCGGGCGGGCTGACCACCCGGTGGTTGGTGGCCAGCAGGTAGCCGTTGGTGGCGACCTCCAGCAGTTCGCCGAGGTTGACGACGAAGGCGCCCTCGACGGGCGGTACGTCGTGGAAGCGGCCGTCCTCGCGCTGGACCTGGAGGCCGCCGACGGTGTCCTGCAGGAGCAGGGTAAGAAAGCCGTAGTCCTTGTGGGCGCCGACGCCCTGGCCGGTGCCGTCGGCCGCGCTGCCGGGGTAGCGGACCAGCTTGAGGTGCGGGTGGGCGTGGTCGCCGAAGACCGGGTCGTAGAAGTCGGCGGGGCCGCCGATGGCGGTCAGCAGCTCGCGCAGCAGGCGCTGGGCGACCGCGCTGAGCCTGTCGATCCAGGCGAGGGCGGCCGTGCGCAGGCCGGGGAGGGCGGCCGGCCACTGGTTGGGGCCCTGCAGCCACCAGTACGGGGGCTCGCCGGGGCCGGGGATCCGGGCGGGGCGTTCGGCGCCTATGTCGAGCTGGTCGCGCCAGTCGCGGGCGCCCGCGGTGCGCTCGTCGCCGGTGCGGGTGTAGCCGCGGAAGTGCGGGGAGCCCATATTGTCCAGGGCGAGCCGGTCGGCCTCGGGGAGGGCGAAGAAGGCGCGCATCGCGGTGACCAGGGCGTCGGTGTCGGCCGGGGTCACGCCGTGGCCGACGAGCTGGAAGAAGCCCACGCCGTGCGCGGCGTCGTGCAGCCGGGTGTGGAACAGGGCCCGCTCCTCGGGTCCGCGGTCGGCGGCCGACAGGTCGATGACCGGGAGCTGGGCGTACGACGGGGTCGTCGTGGTGTGCGTCGTCATGGTGCGTCCGCGGGGTGTACGGGGCACGGGCAGGCCGCCGAGGGTGTGGACGGCCCCCGGGTGCCGGAAAAGGGTGAGGAAGAGAACCGTGAGAACGGTGACGGGGGGCTGGCTCAGGCGGAGAAGCGCCGACAGCCCATGCTCGTGACGCGCACGTAGTCCACGTGGCGTCGGCGAACGAGCATCGGAAGCATGGGCCCAAGGGTAACGCGCCCTCGCGGTTGCTCCCTCAGCCCAGTGCGTCCTCCAGCAGGACCGCCCACTGGGCGACGACGCGGGCGCGGCGGGCGGTGTCGTCGGTGAGGAGGTTGGCGAGGCCGAGGCCGCGGGCCATGTCCAGGAGGCCCTGGACGGTTTCGCGCACGCCGGGGCGGGACTCGTCGGCGCCGAGCAGCTCGACGGCGATGCGGTGGGTCTCGCGGCCGACGCGGGCCTCCAGCTCGGTCACGCGCGGGCGCAGCTGGTCCTCGTTGGAGGCGGCGGCCCACAGGTGCAGGGCGGCCCGGAAGAGGGGGCCCGTGTAGAGGTCGACGACGGCGGCGACGACGGCCCTGCGGTCGGCGGCGCCGTCCGGGAACAGGTCGCGCAGGGCGAGGGAGCGTTCCTCGGAGACGTACTCGACGGCCGCGGTGAAGAGGTCCTCCCGGGTCGGGAAGTGGTGCTGGGCGGCGCCCCGGGAGACGCCGGCCCGTTCGGCGACGACGGCGACCGTGGAGCCCGCCCAGCCGTGCTCGGCGAGGCAGGCCACGGCGGCTTCCAGGAGCCGCTGCCGGGTGGCCCGGCTGCGGTCCTGCTTGGGGCTGCGGTCCTGCTTGGGGCTGCGGTCCCGCTGGGGCGTGGCGCCGCGCTCCGCCGTCGTACTCATGTGGTCACACCACCCATGCCGCGTCCCGCTTCTCCAGGAAGGCCGTCATCCCCTCCCGGGCCCGGTCCGAGGAGAACAGCCGGGCCGAGAGCGCGGTCAGCTCCGCGGCTTCCCGGTCGAATGTCTCCAGCACCCTAGCCGTGAGCAGCCGTTTCGTCTCGGCCAGGGCTTCCGGGGCGGAGCGGCGCAGGCCGTCGAGGACGGGGGCGAGGGCCTCGTCGACGTCGTCCGCCGTCGCCGTCAGCAGGCCGAGGCGGACGGCCTCGGCGGGGTCGAAGCGTTCGCCGGTGAGGTAGTAGCGGGCCAGGGCGCGGGGGTCGGCGCGCGGGATCACCGGGAGGGAGATCACGGCGGGGGCGACGCCGATGCGCACCTCGGTGAAGGCGAAGGTGGCCGCGGTCGCGGCGGCGGTGATGTCGCAGGCGGCCAGCAGGCCGAGGCCGCCGGCGCGGACATGTCCGGTGACCCGGGCGACGACCGGCCTGGGCAGCTCCACGATCTGCCGGAGCAGGGCCACCAGGGCGTCCGGGTCGGGCGGGTCGCGCAGGTCGGCGCCGGCGCAGAAGGTGGTGCCGGTGTGGGTGAGGACGACGGCCCGTACGCCCGGGTCCTCGCCGCAGTCGGCGAGGGCGGCGGCGAGTTCGCCGACGAGCGCGGCCGACAGGGCGTTGCGGGTGCCGGCGGCGTCCAGGCTGAGGGTGGTGACGCCGCGCGTGTGCGCGCGTCCGACCAGGGGTGTCATGTCTGCTCCCTGAGCTCGCGGCGCAGGATCTTGCCGGAGGCGGCGCGGGGGACGGTGTCGACGAAGCTGATCCGGCGGACGCGTTTGTAGGGGGCGACGCGTTCGGCGACGTGCAGCAGGATGTCGTTCTCGGTGAGGTCGCCGGCTTCGGGGCGGCGGACGACGAAGGCGTGCGGGATCTCGTTGCCGTCCTCGTTGCGGGCGCCGACGACGGCGGCGTCGGCGATGCCGGGGTGGGTGAGCAGGAGGGCCTCCAGTTCGGCGGGGGCCACCTGGAAGCCCTTGTACTTGATGAGTTCCTTCACCCGGTCGACCACGAACAGCCAGCCGCCGGCGTCGACGTGTCCGACGTCCCCGGTGTGCAGCCAGCCGTCGGGGTCGATCATGGCGGCGGTGGCCTCGGGGCGGCCCAGGTAGCCCTTCATCACCTGGGGGCCGCGGATGAGGATCTCGCCGGTCTCGCCGGTGCCGAGGTCCGTGCCCGCGTCGTCCAGGGAGACGATCCGCATCTCGGTGCCGGCGATGAGCCTGCCGACGGTGCCGGCGGGGGCCTCGTGCAGCTGGTCGACGGGGACGACATGGGTGCCGGGGGACAGTTCCGTCATGCCGTACGCCTGGCCGATCGGGGGCAGGCCGAGGCGTTCGGCGCAGGCGAGGGCGAGTGCGGCGTCCAGCGGAGCGGCGGCGCTGATGACGTACCGCAGCGAGGCGAGGTCGTAGCGGCTGACCGCGGGGTGTTTGGCGAGGGCGAGGACGATCGGCGGGGCGACGTACAGGCCGGTGATGCGGTGCTTCTCGATGGCGGCGAGGAAGGTCCCCAGGTCGAAGCGGGGCAGCACGACGACGGTGGCGCCCTGGCGCAGGGGCGCGTTCATCAGGGCGGTGAGGCCGTAGATGTGGAAGAACGGCAGGACGGCGAGGATGCGGTCGCCGGGGCCGGTCGGGACGGCCGGTGTCAGCTGGGCGAGGTTGGTGGCGATCTGCCGGTGGGTGAGCATGACGCCCTTGGGGGTGCCGGTGGTGCCGGAGGAGTACGGCAGTACGGCGATGTCCTCGGCCGGGTCGAGGCCGGGCCGCGGCTCGGGTCCGCCGGCGGCGATCAGCTGGGCCAGCGAGCGGTGGCCCGTCGCGCTGTCGCAGACGAAGATCTCGTCGACGCCGCCCGCGAGTTCGGCGGCCCGGCGGGCGGTCTGGAGCAGCGGGGAGACGGTGACGATCCAGCGGGCCGCGCTGTCGCCGAGCTGCTTGGCGAACTCCTCGGCGGTGGCGAGCGGGTGCACGGTGGTGACGGCGGCACCCGCGCGCGTGGCAGCGTAGAAGGCGGTCGGGAAGGCGATCGTGTTGGGGCTGTGCAGGGCGAGGACGTCGCCCTTGCGCAGGCCGGCGGCGGCGAGGGCGGCGGCGAGCCGCCGGTGGAACCGGTCCACCTGGTCGTACGTGAGCGTGGTGCCGTCCGTGCCGTCGATGAGAGCGGGCTGGTCGCCGAAGGCGGCGGCCCGGCCCAGGACGGCCTCGTGGATGGGGAGTTCTACGGGCGGGACGTCTGCGTACGCGCTGCGGAACACGGTTCCTCCTCGCACGGATGCGGTCAGTACGACTTGGGCAGGCCGAGGGACTGGTGGGAGACGTAGTTGAGAATCATCTCCCGGCTCACCGGGGCGATACGGGCCACGCGGGACGCCGTTATCAGCGAGGCGAGCCCGAATTCCCGGGTGAGCCCGTTGCCGCCGAGGGTGTGCACGGCCTGGTCGACGGCCTTCACACAGGCCTCGGCCGCCGCGTACTTGGCCATGTTGGCGGCCTCGCCCGCGCCGAGATCGTCGCCCGCGTCGTAGAGGTGGCCCGCCTTCTGCATCATCAGCCGGGCCAGCTCCAGGTCGATGTGGGCCTGCGCCAGGGGGTGGGCGATGGCCTGGTGGGCGCCGATGGGGGCCTTCCAGACCGTGCGGTCGCGGGCGTACCCGACGGCCTTGGCGAGGGCGTGGCGGCCCATGCCGATGGCGAACGCGGCGGTCATGATCCGCTCGGGGTTCAGCCCGGCGAACAGCTGGAGCAGCCCGGCGTCCTCGTCGCCGACCAGCGCGCCGGCGGGCAGCCGAACGTCGTCCAGGGTCAGCTCGAACTGCTTCTCGGCGGCGTTGAGTTCCATGTCGATGGCGCGCTTGTGGAAGCCCTCGGCGTCCGTGGGGACGATGAAGAGGCAGGGCTTGAGGGAGCCGGTGCGGGCGTCCTCGGTCCGGCCGACGATCAGGACGGCGTCGGCGATGTCGACACCGGAGATGAACACCTTGCGGCCGGTGAGGAGCCAGTCGGTGCCGTCCCGGCGGGCGGTGGTGGTGATGCGGTGGCTGTTGGAGCCGGCGTCGGGTTCGGTGATGCCGAAGGCCATGAGGCGGGTGCCGTCGGCGATGCCCGGCAGCCAGGTCCGCTTCTGCTCCTCGGTGCCGAAGCGGGCGATCACCGTGCCGCAGATGGCCGGGGACACCACGAGCATGAGGAGCGGGGAGCCCGCGGCGCCCAGCTCTTCGAGGACGATGGAGAGTTCGCTGATGCCGCCGCCTCCGCCGCCGTACGCCTCGGGCAGGTTGACGCCGAGGTAGCCGAGCTTGCCCGCCTCGGACCAGAGTTCGGCGGGGGGTTCGCCCGCGGCGACGGTCTGGACGAGATAGTCGCGGCCGTAGCGTTTGCCGAGGGCCGCCACAGCGGACCGCAGGGCCTTGTGCTCTTCGGATTCGATGAGGGTGGTCATGCGATTCCTCCGGGTGCGGGTCGTCTGGGGCTGGGCGCGCGGTTCCCGCGCCCCTAGGGTCGGCTGCTCTCGACCATCGCCAAGAGCGTGCCCATCTCCACTTGCTGTCCAGGGGTCACCGGGAGCGCCGTCAGCGTTCCCGCCGCCGGTGCCGTGATCCGGTGCTGCATCTTCATCGCCTCCAGCCAGATCAGCGGCTGGCCGGCCGCCACGGCGGCCCCCTCCGCGAGGCCCTCGGCGACGCGTACGACCGTGCCGGGCATCGGGGCCAGCAGGGAGCCGGGCGCGATCTGGGCCGTCGGGTCGGGGAAGCGGGGCAGGGCGGTGAGACGGGTGGCGCCCACGTGGACCTGGTCGCCGTAGCGGGCGACGTCGAAGCCGCGCCGCACGCCGTCCGCCTCGAGGACGACCCGGCGCGCGTCGGCGTGCACGACCCGGACCCCGTCGGCCGTGAGGCCCTCCCGGGTGTGCCGGTACGTGACCTCGTACTCCTCGCCGCCCATCGCGTACCGCTTGGCCTGGGGCCGCGAGGGGACGTTGCGCCAGCCGCCGAACCGGGAGCGGCCGTGCGCGTCGGCGAGGGCGGCGGCCAGCGGGGCGAGGGGGTCGGGGGCGGGTTCGGTGAGTGCGTCGAGGTGGCGGTCGTAGAAGCCGGTGTCCATCCGGCCGCTCGTGAACTCCTCGTGGCGCAGGGAGCGGACGAGCAGGTCGCGGTTGGTGGCCGGGCCGTGGAGCGCGGCGGACTCCAGCGCGCCGGCGAGTCTGCGCAGCGCCTCCGCGCGGGTGGGGGCGTGCGCGACGACCTTGGCGAGCATCGGGTCGTAGTGGACGCCGATGGTGTCGCCGTCGGCGTAGCCGGTGTCCAGGCGCACGCCGGGGGCCACGGCGATGCGGTGCAGGGTGCCGGTCTGCGGGGCCCAGCCCCGGGCGGGGTCCTCGGCGTACAGGCGGGCCTCGACCGCGTGGCCCCGCGCGGGCGGGGGCGCGGTCTCCAGGGCGCGGCCCTCGGCGATCCGGATCTGCTCCGCGACCAGGTCGAGCCCGAACACGGCCTCCGTGACGGGGTGTTCGACCTGGAGCCGGGTGTTCATCTCCAGGAAGTGGGCGCGGCCGTCGGCGACCAGGAACTCGACCGTGCCGGCGCCGACGTACGAGACGGCACGCGCGGCGCGCACGGACAGCGCGCGCAGCTCCTTGGCGAGTCCCTCGGTGAGGCCGGGGGCCGGGGCCTCCTCGATGACCTTCTGGTGGCGGCGCTGGAGGGAGCAGTCGCGGGTGCCGAGCGGCCAGACCGTGCCGTGGGTGTCGGCGAGGATCTGCACCTCCACATGGCGGCCGTGTTCGAGGTACGGCTCCACGAAGACCTCGCCGTCGCCGAAGGCGCTCGCGGCCTCGGCGCGCGCGCCCTCCAGCGCGTCCCGCAGCTCCGCGAGGCGGCGCACGATCCGCATGCCGCGCCCTCCGCCGCCGGCCGCCGCCTTCACCAGGACCGGCAGGTCGGCCTCGGTGACCTCGGCCGCTTCGAGGGGTGCGAGGCCCATCAGCCGCTTGGCGCGGGTCTTGGACGCCATGGCCTCGATGGCCTCGGGGGGCGGCCCGATCCAGATCAGTCCGGCGTCCGCGACCGCGCGGGCGAAGCCGGCGTTCTCGGAGAGGAAGCCGTAGCCCGGGTGCACGGCGTCGGCGCCGGCCGCGAGGGCCGCCTTCACGATCAGGTCGCCGCGCAGATAGGTCTCGGCGGGCGCCGCGCCCGGCAGCCGTACGGCCGTGCCGGCCACGCGCGCGTGCAGCGCGCCCGCGTCGGCGTCCGAGTGCACGGCGACCGTGCGGATGCCGAGGTCGGCGCAGGTGCGGAAGATGCGGCAGGCGATCTCGCCGCGGTTGGCGACGAGCACACTGGAGATCACGTGATT
Organism: Streptomyces sp. NPDC015171; assembly: GCF_043079545.1. Taxonomy (NCBI): domain Bacteria; kingdom Bacillati; phylum Actinomycetota; class Actinomycetes; order Kitasatosporales; family Streptomycetaceae; genus Streptomyces; species Streptomyces sp. NPDC015171. Next base: position 201,388 of record NZ_JBIBUO010000005.1, on the reverse strand, counting down.
CCTCACATCCGGAAGACGCCGAAGCCGCCGCGCGCGCCCTCGTAGGGCGCGGTGTGCAGGGCGGAGAGGCACAGGCCGAGGACGGTGCGGGTGTCGCGGGGGTCGATGACGCCGTCGTCGTACAGCCGCCCGGACAGGAACATGGGCAGCGACTCGGACTCGATCTGCTGCTCCACCATGGCGCGCAGGGCCGCGTCCGCGTCCTCGTCGTACGGCCGGCCCTTCGCCGCAGCCGACTGGCGGGCGACGATCGACAGCACGCCGGCCAGCTGCTGCGGGCCCATGACGGCGGACTTGGCGCTGGGCCAGGCGAACAGGAAGCGCGGGTCGTAGGCCCGGCCGCACATGCCGTAGTGCCCGGCGCCGTACGAGGCACCCATGAGGACCGACAGGTGCGGGACCCGGCTGTTGCTGACCGCGTTGATCATCATCGCGCCGTGCTTGATGATCCCGCCCTGCTCGTACTCCTTGCCGACCATGTAGCCGGTGGTGTTGTGCAGGAAGAGCAGCGGGATGTCGCGCTGGTTGGCGAGCTGGATGAACTGGGCGGCCTTCTGCGACTCGGCGCTGAAGAGGACCCCCTGGGCGTTCGCGAGGATGCCCACCGGATAGCCGTGCAGGGCCGCCCAGCCGGTCACCAGGCTGGTGCCGTACAGCGGCTTGAACTCGTCGAAGTCGGAGGCGTCGACGATCCGGGCGATGACCTCGCGCGGGTCGAAGGGGGTCTTCAGGTCGCCCGGGACGACCCCGAGCAGCTCCTCGGGGTCGTGCTTCGGCGGCTCGGCCGGGCCCGGATCCTCGTACGCCTTGCGGTGGTTGAGGCGGGCCACCACCCGCCGGGCCTGCCGCAGGGCGTCCCGCTCGTCCACGGCGAAGTAGTCGGCGAGACCGGACACGCGCGCGTGCATCTCGGCGCCGCCCAGCGACTCGTCGTCGCTCTCCTCGCCGGTGGCCATCTTCACCAGCGGCGGCCCGCCGAGGAACACCTTCGCCCGCTCCTTGACCATGATCACGTGGTCGGACATGCCGGGGACGTAGGCGCCGCCGGCGGTGGAGTTGCCGAAGACGACGGCGACGGTCGGGATGCCGGCCGCCGAAAGCCGGGTCAGATCCCGGAAGACGGCGCCGCCCGGGATGAAGATCTCCTTCTGGGAGGGCAGATCGGCGCCGCCGGACTCGACCAGGCTGATGCAGGGCAGCCGGTTGGCGAGGGCGATGTCGTTCGCGCGCAGCGCCTTCTTCAGGCTCCACGGGTTGCTCGCGCCGCCGCGCACGGTCGGGTCGTTGGCGGTGATCAGGCACTCCACGCCCGCGACCACGCCGATACCGGTGACGAGCGAGGCTCCGACCGGGTACTCGCTGCCCCACGCCGCCAGCGGGGACAGCTCCAGGAACGGGGTGTCGGGGTCCAGCAGCAGTTCGATGCGCTCGCGGGCGAGCAGCTTGCCGCGCTCGCGGTGCCGCTGGACGTACTTCTCGCCGCCGCCCGCCAGGGCCTTGGCGTGCTCGGCCTCCAGCTCGGCGAGTTTGGCGAGCATGGTGTCGCGGTGGGCCCGGTAGTCGGGCCCCGTGGGGTCGAGAGCGGTCTGCAGAACCGTCACAGCAGGGTCTCCGGTATGTCCAGGTGGCGGGAGCGCAGCCATTCGCCGAGGGCCTTGGCCTGCGGGTCGAAACGGTGCTGGGCGGCGACGCCGGCGCCGAGGATGCCCTCGACGACGAAGTTGAGGGCGCGCAGGCCCGGGAGCGGGTGCCGGGTGACGGGCAGGTCCCGGGTCTCCGGGAGCAGCTGCCGGAACCGGTCGGTGGTCAGCGTGTGCGCGAGCCACCGCCAGGCCTCGTCGGTCCGCGCCCACACGCCCACGTTGGCGTTCCCGCCCTTGTCCCCGCTGCGCGCCCCGGCGACCAGGCCCAGCGGCGCCCGGCGGACCGGCCCGTCCGGCAGGGGCTCGGGGAGCGGCGGGGCGGGTACGGCGTCCAGGGGCCGGGTCTCCCGGGGCGCCGGCACCGGGATGCGGCGCCCGTCGTCGAGGACGGCCCGGTGGCCGACGTCCCCCTGGGGCACGTACACCTCCTCGAACACCCCGTAGGGGGCGCCCTTTCCCGGTGGGGCCAGCACATGGAAGCCGGGGTAGCTGCCCAGGGCCAGCTCCACGGCGGCCCCGCTCAGCGCCCGTCCGGCCACCTGCTGGTCCGGGTCCCGTACGACGAGCCGCAGCAGCGCGCTGGCCGTCTCCTCGGTGTCGGCGTCGGCCCGGTCGGTGCGCACCAGGTCCCACCGGACCTCCTGCGGCGGTGACTTGGCGAGCGCGCCGGCGAGCTGCTCGCGCACCAGGGCGGCCTTGGCCTCGATGTCGAGTCCGGTGAGGACGAAGACGACCTCGTTGCGGAAGCCGCCGAGCCGGTTGAGCCCGGCTTTGAGGTCCGGCGGCGGCGCCTCCCCGCGCACCCCCTCGATCCGCACCCGGTCCGGCCCGTCCTGGCTCAGCCGTACGGTGTCGAGCCGGGCGGTGACGTCGGGGCCGGCGTACCGGGCGCCGCCGGTCTCGTACAGCAGCTGCGCGGTGACCGTGCCGACGTCCACGAAGCCGCCGGTGCCGGGGTGCTTGGTGATGACGCTGCTGCCGTCGGCGTGGATCTCGGCGAGCGGGAAGCCGGGACGGCGTACGTCGCCCTCCCCGAAGAACGCGTAGTTCCCGCCGGTGGCCTGGGTCCCGCACTCCAGCACATGCCCGGCGACGACCGCGCCCGCGAGCCGGTCGTGGTCCTCGGGCCGCCAGCCGAAGTGGGCTGCGGCGGGCCCGGTGACCAGGGCCGCGTCGGTCACCCGGCCGGTGATCACCACATCGGCGCCGGCCCGCAGGCAGGCGGCGATGCCGAAGCCGCCGAGGTAGGCGTGGGCGGCCAGGGTGCCGGCGGGGACACCGCCCGGCAGGGCGGCGCCCAGGTCGTCGCCCTCGACGTGCGCGACCTTCACCGGGATCCCCAGCCGCTCCGCCGACGCCCGTACGGCGGCGGCGAGTCCGGCCGGGTTGAGGCCGCCCGCGTTGGTGACGATCCGCACCCCCCGCTCCCGGGCGAGGCCGAGGCAGTCCTCCAGCTGGCGCAGGAACGTGCGGGCGTACCCGGCGGCCGGGTCCTTCAGCCGGTCGCGGCCGAGGATGAGCATGGTGAGTTCGGCGAGGTAGTCACCGGTGAGGACGTCGATCTCCCCGCCGGTGAGCATCTCGCGCAGGGCGTCGGAGCGGTCGCCGTAGAAGCCGGAGAAGTTGCCGATGCGCAGCGGGCCCGGCGGGCTCGGGTGCTCCGGGTTCACCGCGTTCACCGGGTGGCCTCCTTCGGCGGGCGGCCGGTGCCGGGCGGGCCGGCGAAGGCCTGGGCGATGTCGAGCCAGTGGTCGGCGTCCGGGCCCACGGCCGTCAGGGCGAGGTCGTCCCGGTGGGCGCGCTGGGTGACCAGGAGGCAGAAGTCGAGGGCCGGCCCGGTGACCCGCTGGGCCGCGTCCTGCGCGCCGTACGTCCACAGCTCGCCCGAGGGTGCGGTCAGTTCCACGCGGAACTCGGCGGCCGGCGGGGTGAGTCCGTGCACCCCGTAGGAGAAGTCGCGGGTCCGCACCCCGATCCGGGCCACATGCCGGAGCCGGTCCGTGGGGGGCCGCACCACACCCAGGGCGTCGGCGACATCCATCGCGTGGGCCCAGGTCTCCATGAGCCGGGCCGTGGCCATGGAGGCGGCCGACATGGGCGGGCCGTACCAGGGGAAGCGAGCGCCGGGCGGCGCCGCGCGCAGGGCCTCGGCGAGCGCGGTACGCCCGGTGCGCCAGGTGGCCAGCAGCTTCTCGGGCGGGAGCGCGGCACCCTCCTCCGCACCCTCGTCCACGAACGAGTCGGGGGCGGCGAGCGCCGTCTCGATCAGCGCCTGGAAGGCCCCGGCGTCGGTGACGGCGACCAGCGCCGAGCGGTCGGTCCAGGCGAGGTGCGCGATCTGGTGAGCGACGGTCCAGCCGGGCGCGGGAGTGGACAGGTCCCACTGCTCGGGGCTCAACTCGGCCACGAGCAGGTCGAGTTCACCGCTCTCGGCACACAGGTCGTCGATGACGGGCGTCGGGTCGGCCATGGGGGGAGCATGGCAGCGGGGTCAGAAACAATCAAGCGTGCTTGCATTAATTCGGCCGGGTTCGCTTCGGCCGACGCCCCCGCGCCGGACCGGCGTCACACCGCTTCGACCGGCGGGTACACGGGCTCCCAACGGGCCGCCCGGATCAACCGCCAGGGCGGGCCGCTCTGCCGGGGCGGGCGCCCTGCCCGGGCGGTGCGCGACGGACGCGGGGCGGTGGCCGAAGGGGGGCGCCCGAACGCGGGGCGGCGGTGGCTGGACGCGGGCGCCCGCCGCAGGCCGCCGGCGACCGGGCCGCCGGCGACCGGGCCGCAGGTGAGCGGGGCGCAGGTAACCGGGCCGCAGGTGACCGGGGCGGTCAGGGGGTGGGGCTCACTGGCCCTCGACCGGAAGCGGGGGTGTCTTCGCCCGGCCCACCTGGGTGCGTACCGCGCCGATGCTCGCCGCGATGACCAGGGCGATCGCGGCGGCCTCGGTGGCGGACAGGGCCTGGTCGAGGATGAGGAAGCCGGCCGTGGCCGCGATCGCCGGTTCCAGGCTCATGAGGATGGCGAAGGTGGAGGCGGGCAGCCGGCGCAGGGCCAGCAGTTCGAGGGTGTACGGCAGGACCGAGGAGAGCAGGGCCACCGCCGAGCCGAGGGCGATGGTGACGGGGTCCAGCAGCCGGCTGCCGGCCTCGACGATGCCGAGGGGCAGGAAGAGCAGGGCCGCGACAGCCATGGCCAGGGCCAGGCCGTCCGCCTGCGGGAACCGGCGGCCGGTACGGGCGCTGAAGACTATGTAGGCCGCCCACATGGCGCCGGCCGCCAGGGCGAGGGCGACACCCACGGGGTCCATGTCGCTGAAGCCTCCGCCGCCGAGCAGGAAGACGCCCGCGAGGGCGAGGCACGCCCAGACCGCGTTGACCGCTCGGCGGGAGGCGAGGACGGAAAGGGCCAGCGGGCCGAGGACTTCGAGGGTGACCGCAGGGCCGAGCGGGATGCGGGCGACCGCCGAGTAGAACAGGCCGTTCATCGCGCCCATGGTGATGCCGAAGACGATCACCGTGCCCCAGTCGGCGCGTGAGTGACCGCGCAGCCTGGGGCGGCACACGACCAGGAGCACCACGGCCGCCGCGAGCAGCCGCAGCGTCACCACGCCCAGCGCGCCCGCCCTGGGCATCAGGGTGACGGCGAGGGCGCCGCCGAACTGCACCGAGATACCGCCGGCCAGCACCAGCCCGACCGGGCCGAGCGAGCCGGGCGAACGCAGCGCGCCGAAGCGGCGGTGCCCGCCGGGCGGCGTGACCTGGGGCGGCGTGGTGGTGCTGGGCGTGGTGGTCACGGGCGGTCCTGATGCTTGACGGGGTGGGTTCATCGGGATGTACTGGCAAGTCCAGGGTAATGGACTTCGTCAGGTGCGTGAACCCTTCAAGCAACTGTCCCGCATGCTGGGACCGGACGCCAGGCCAGACCTCCTCGCCACGGCAGGCCACGCTCAGCGCCTGGACATGTAGGCGTCGAATGCCCTGTGCAGCAGCCGGTTCAGCGGGAAGTCCCACTCCCCCGTGTACTCCACCGCCTCGCCGCCCGCGCCGACCTTGAAGCGGAGCAGGCCGAGCAGATGGTCGGACTCCTCCAGGGTGTCGGTGATGCCCCGGAAGTCGTAGACGCGGGCGCCGAGTGCGTGGGCGTCGCACATCATCCGCCACTGCATGGCGTTGTTGGGCTGCACTTCGCGCTTACGGCTGGTGGAGGCGCCGTAGGAGTACCAGACGTGCCCGCCGACGACCAGCATGGTGGCCGCGGCGAGGACGTCCCCGTCGTGGTGGGCGAGGTAGAGCCGCATCCGGTCGGGGTGTTCGGCGGTGAGCGCGGTCCACATGCGCTGGAAGTACGGCAGCGGGCGCGGGAGGAACCGGTCGCGTTCGGCGGTCTCGGTGTAGAGGTCGTAGAAGACGGGCAGGTCGTCGTATCCCCCGCGGACGACCTTCACGCCCGCCTTCTCGGCCTTCTTGATGTTGCGCCGCCACTGCTGGTTGAGCCCGCCGTGGAGGTCCTCCGGCGTCCGTCCCGCACAGGGGACCTGGCACACGTACCGCGGCTGCCCGGCGGCGAAGCCGTCCGCACCGCCGGGCCCGGACTGCCGCCAGCCCATGCGGCGCAGCCGGTCGGCGAGGTCGAGGCCCGGCTCGTACGACGTCGCCGGGACGTCCCGCAGCCGGTGCGCGCCGGGATCGGCGATCGCGGCCTTGACCGCCTCGGGGCTCCAGCGCCGGGTCACCACGGGTGGGCCCATCTTCACCGAGAAGGCGCCCCGGGCCCTGAGGTGGGCCAGCATCGGCTCCAGCCAGCGCTCCAGGTCGGGCGCGTGCCAGTCGATGACGGGCCCCTCGGGGAGATAGGCCAGGTACCGCTTCACCTTGGGCAGCGGTCGCAGCAGCACCAGCCCCGCCCCCACGAGCCGCCCGCCCTCGTCGAACCACCCGAGGCTCTCCGCCCGCCAGTCGGGTTTCACGTCCCCCCACGACGGCACCTGCATATGACTGACCGAGTACGCCGAGGACGACGAGGACACCCAGGCCACGAAGGCGAGGTGCTCGGCGCGGGGGACGGGGCGGAGGGTGAGCGACATGGGCGGGGCTCCTTCGGGGACGAGGCATGCTCCCCCTGTTCGGCGGCCCGGCCGGTCTGCCGGTGAAGAGCGCGAGTCGGTTCGCCTTACGAAGTGTCCCGCCCGTCCTTCGGTCCCCAAACCCCCAGCACCTCCGTGTCCGTCGCCCGGGCGTGGAGGAAGTAGTCGGCCCACTCGGCGATGTCCGGGTAGGCGCACTCGCGGGTCAGGCGGGCGACGGCCGCCGGGATGTCGTACGGCGTCACCCGCAGGTCGGTGCCCGGGCCGAGCAGGCACCAGTGGGCGCCGGGGCGGCCGTAGGGCATGCCGACGCTGCCGGGGTTGACCACCAGGCGGCCGTGGGCCAGGCGGACGTAGGGCATGTGGGTGTGGCCGCAGACGACCGTGCCGATGCCGGGCGGCAGGCCGGTGAAGACCTCCGCCCAGCGGGCCGGGCGGGAGTCGACCAGGACCAGTTCCTCGTCGTCGCGCGGGGTGGCGTGGCAGAACAGCACCGTGCCGAGGCCGCGCACGCGCAGGGTGCGGGTCCTGGGGAGGGCGGCGAGGAAGTCGACCTGCTCGGCGCGGAGCGCCCGCGCGGCGAACGGCCCGATGGGATCGGGGATCCCGGTCCGCTCGCCCCTGCGGTACTCCACCAGTTCGCGGTCCGCGTTCCCCCCGATCCACAGCACCCGCTCGCCCTGCTCCCGCAGCAGGTCCAGCACCTCGGCCGGCTGCGGGCCCGCCGTGATGTCCCCGGTGAGGACGATCCGGTCGGCGGCGGCCACTTCGGGCTCCGCCAGCACCGCCTCCAGGGCGGGCAGCACACCGTGGATGTCGGAGAGGACGGCCAGGCGGGTGTACTCCTCCCCGGCAGCCCGGTCCCCGGCCGCCGGGTCCCCGACCGCCGGGTCCCCGACCGCCCGATCCCCGGCCACCCGGCCCCCGACCGCCCGGCCTCCAACCGCCCGATCCCCGGTCACCCCGTCCCCGGCCGCCGAGCCCCCGACCGCCCGATCCCCGGTCACCCCATCCCCGGCCGCCAAGTCCCCGACCGCCCGATCCCCGACCGCCCGGTCCCCGACCGCCCGGCCTCCAACCGCCCGGCCTCCAACCGCCCGATCCCCGGTCACCCCGTCCCCGGCCGCCAAGTCCCCGACCGCCCGATCCCCGAATGCCCGGCCTCCGACCGCCCGATCCCCGACCGCCCGGTCCCCGAATGCCCGGCCTCCGAATGCCCGGCCTCCAACCGCCCGATCCCCGGTCACCCCGTCCCCGGCCGCCGAGTCCCCGACCGCCCGGTCCCCGCCTGCCCGGTCCCCGACCGCCCGGCTTCCAACCGCCCGATCCCCGGTCACCCCGCTTCCCCGTCCGACGCGTCCAGCGCCTGTGCCAGCACCTCCGCCAGATGCTGGCCCCGGACCCCGCCGAGCTGTTCCAGCTGGGTACGGCAGGAGAAGCCGTCGGCGAGGATCACGGTGTCCTCGGATGCCTGGCGCACCGACGGCAGGAGCTGTTCCTCGGCGCAGGCGCGGGACACCTCGAAGTGGCCTTTCTCGAAGCCGAAGTTGCCCGCCAGACCGCAGCAGCCGCCGGCCAGCTCGCCGGTGAGCCCCGCGGCGGCGCGCAGCCGGCGGTCGGGGGTGTCGCCGAGCACCGCGTGCTGATGGCAGTGGGTCTGGCCGGTGACCGGGCGGTCGACGACGGGCGGGGTCCAGTCGGGGGCGTGCTGCTCCAGGGCCTCGGCGAAGGTGCGGACCGCGGCGGCCAGCCGGGCCGCGCGGGGGTCGTCGGGCAGGAGTTCCGGCAGGTCGGTGCGGAGGGCCGCGGCGCAGCTCGGTTCCAGGACGACCACCGGGACCCCGGCCCGCAGCACCGGTTCCATCAGGTCGAGGGTGCGGCGCAGCACCGTGCGGGCGCGGTCCAGCTGGCCCGTGGAGATGTAGGTCAGGCCGCAGCAGACCCGGGCCCGGCGGGCCTTGAGCAGCGCGGTCGCCGCCCGGGTGGCGCCGTCGGCGATCGCTCCCCGGCGCGGCAGCAGCGTCGGCGGGAGGGCCACCCGCAGCCCGGCGGCCTCCAGCACCCGCACGGCCGCCTGGCCGACGGACGGCGACAGGTGCTCGGTGAAGGTGTCCGGCCACAGCACGACCAGGTCCCCGTCACCTGGAGCCGGCGACCGACCCTCCTCGACGCCCTCAGCCGCCGACGGACCCCCCGCGCCCCCGGCCGACGGACCGCCCGACCCCTGAGCCGGCAGGCTCCCCGCACCCCCCGTGTCCGGTGCCGGCTTCCGTCTCCCCCACCACCCCGTGAACGTCTCCGTCGCCAGCCGCGGGATCTCCCGTTCCGGTGCTATTCCGCCCAGGCGTTTGCCGGCGCGGGCCAGCGGGCCCACCGCCGCGAGGGCGTTGAGGAGGGGGGCCGTGCGGGTGCGGGCGGCCCAGCGGAGCCACTCCGGCAGCCGGCCCATGCTGTGGTGGGCGGCGGGGCGGCGGCGGCCGGCGTAGTGGTGGTGCAGGAACTCCGCCTTGTAGGTGGCCATGTCGACGCCCACCGGGCAGTCCGAGCGGCAGCCCTTGCAGGACAGGCAGAGGTCCAGGGCCTCCTTGACCTCGGGCGAGCGCCAGCCGTCGGTGATCAGCTCGCCCGCGAGCATCTCGTGCAGCAGCCGGGCCCGGCCGCGTGTGGAGTGCTGCTCCTCGCCGGTCGCGCGGAAGGAGGGGCACATCACGGCGGGCCCGGACACCGTGGTCGTACGGCACTTGGCGACGCCGACGCAGCGGCGCACGGCCGCGGTGAAGTCGCCGCCGTCGGCCGGGTAGCCGAAGGCGACGTCGACCGGTTCGCGGGGCAGCACCGCGAAGCGGAGGTTCTCGTCCAGCCGGGCCGGGCGCACCAGCATGCCGGGGTTGAGCAGGTCGTCCGGGTCCCACACCGCCTTGGCCCGCTCGAACAGCGCCACCGTCCGCGCCCCGTACATCCGCGGCAGCAGTTCCGCGCGGGCCTGGCCGTCGCCGTGCTCCCCGGAGAGCGAGCCGCCGTGCGCCACCACCAGGTCGGCCAGTTCCTCGGAGAAGTGCCGGAAGCGGCCGATGCCCGCCTCGGTGAGCAGGTCGAAGTCGATGCGGACGTGGATGCAGCCGTCGCCGAAGTGGCCGTACGGTGCACCGCGCAGCCCGTGGGCCGAGAGCAGGGAGCGGAAGTCGCGCAGATAGCCGCCGAGCCGGGCGGGCGGCACCGCGCAGTCCTCCCAGCCGGGCCACGCCTCGCTGCCGTCGGGCATCCGGGTCGCCGTGCCGCTCGCGTCCTCGCGGATCCGCCACAGCGCGCGCTGGGCCGCCGCGTCGGTCACCACCAGCGCGTCCACGACATCGGCGGCGCGCACGATCTCCGCCGCGTGCGCGCGGGCCTGCGCCGCCGTCTCCCCGCCGGTCTCCACGAACAGCCAGGCGGCTCCAGCGGGCAGCGCCGCGCCGGCCGGCACCAGGTCGGCGGCCATGCCCTCCACCGTGAGCGGGCGCAGCGGCAGCAGGCCCGCCGCCGCGTCCGCCGCCGCGCTCTCGTCGGGGTAGCCCAGCACGGCGAGGGCACGTGCGCGAGGGGCCTCGACCAGGCGGACCACGGCCTCGGTGAGAATGCCGAGCGTGCCCTCCGAGCCGCAGAAGGAGCGGGCGACGTCCGCGCCGTTCTCCGGCAGCAGCGCGTCCAGCGCGTAGCCGGAGATGCGGCGGGGCAGGTCCGGGAAACCCGTGCGCAGCCGGGCCAGTTCGCTCTCCGCCAGCTCCCGGAGCCCCTCCGGGGCGCCCGCCCAGCCGGGGCCGAGCCGCAGCCGCCGCCCGCGCGCGGTGACGACGGACAGCTCCCGCACGCTGTCCGCCGTCGTGCCCCAGGCCACCGAGTGGGAGCCGCACGAGTTGTTGCCGATCATGCCGCCGAGCGTGCATCTGCTGTGGGTGGAGGGATCGGGGCCGAAGCGGAGTCCGTGCGGTGCCGCCGCCTCCTGGAGGCGGTCGAGGACCAGCCCCGGCTGCACGACCGCCGTACGGCTGCCCGGGTCGAGCTCCAGCACGCCGTTCATGTGCCGGGTGAAGTCCAGCACCACCCCGGTGCCCGTCGCCTGCCCGGCGATCGACGTGCCGCCGCCGCGCGCCACCACCGGAACTCCGCGTGCCCGGCACACCTCCAGCACGGCCGCCACGTCGTCGGCGTCCGCCGGGGCCACCACCCCGAGCGGGACCCTCCGGTAGTTCGACGCGTCCATCGTGACCAGGGCCCGGGCGGTGAGGTCGAAGCCCACCTCGCCACGGACGGCCTTGCGCAGTGCGCCCCCGAGATCCGCAAGATCTGTCATGCGTCCAGGATGCATCCGATCACGGACAGTCACCGCACGTTTTCCACAACCCCGTGCGTATTGTCGTACGACATCACAACCCCGCGTCCCGGTGATCTCGTCTCATCGAACGGACAACCCTCCACCCCGCTTTCCGCCACCGGTTAACCTCCTCACGTGGCCGACATCCAGATTCCCGCTGACATCAAGCCCGCCGACGGACGCTTCGGTGCGGGCCCCTCCAAGGTGCGGACCGAGGCGCTGGACGCCCTCGCCGCCACCGGCACGTCCCTGCTGGGCACCTCCCACCGTCAGGCGCCGGTCAAGAACCTGGTCGGCAGGGTCCGCGAGGGCATCTCCGAGCTGTTCTCGCTGCCCGAGGGCTACGAGGTGATCCTCGGCAACGGCGGCTCCACCGCCTTCTGGGACATCGCCACGCACGGCCTGATCGAGGAGAAGTCCCAGCACCTGAACTTCGGTGAGTTCTCCTCGAAGTTCGCCAAGGCGGCCAAGCTCGCCCCCTGGCTGGCCGAGCCCACCGTCGTCGCCGCCGACCCCGGCACCCACCCGGAGGCACGGGCCGAGCAGGGCGTCGACGTCTACGCCTTCACCCACAACGAGACCTCCACCGGTGTCGCCATGCCGATCCGGCGCGTGGCCGGCGCCGACGAGGGCGCGCTCGTCCTCGTGGACGCCACCTCCGGCGCGGGCGGCCTGCCGGTCGACATCGCCGAGACGGACGTCTACTACTTCGCCCCGCAGAAGTCCTTCGCCTCCGACGGCGGCCTGTGGATCGGCGTCTTCTCGCCGGCCGCGATCGAGCGCGCCGAGCGGATCCACGCCTCCGGGCGGCACGTCCCGGAGTTCTTCTCGCTCCCCACCGCGATCGACAACTCCCGCAAGAACCAGACGTACAACACCCCGGCCCTCGCCACGCTCTTCCTCCTGGGCGAGCAGCTGGAGTGGCTCAACGGCCAGGGCGGCCTGGCCTGGTCCACGGCCCGTACGAAGGACTCCTCGACCCGCCTGTACAGCTGGGCGGAGGAGTCGAAGCACGCCACCCCGTTCGTCACCGACCCGGCCAAGCGCTCGCAGGTCATCGGCACGATCGACTTCTCCGACGAGATCGACGCCGCCGCCGTCGCCAAGGTGCTGCGCGCCAACGGCGTCGTGGACACCGAGCCGTACCGCAAGCTCGGCCGCAACCAGCTGCGCGTCGCGATGTTCCCGGCGATCGACCCGGCGGACGTCGAGGCGCTGACGAAGTGCGTCGACTACGTGATCGACAAGCTGTAGCCGCACCGGCGGTACAGGGAAAGGGCGCCCGGCGGACCACCGCCGGGCGCCCTTTCTCGTCCTCACTCCCCGCCGGACCGCTCCTCTGCCCCGGCAACAGAGATCCGCGTTCCCCTTCCCACCGATATCTCGTGACAATGGGGGTATGGGTGTGTTCGTTCGGATTGCCTGTCGTCTTCTCGTCGTCTCCCGTGTCCCGCGCACGTCCGCGCACGCTTCGAGGAGTCCCTCCATGCCAGCCATGCCTGCCATGCCTGTCGTGTCCGCACGCCGCCACCGCCGTACCCCGCTGACCGCCTCGGTCCTGCTGACCGCGCTCGGCGCCACCGCCGTACTGCCGGTGGCGACCGCCGCCGCGACCGCCGCCGCCGCGCCCGCCGCCGCCGAGGCCACCGCGGACGCCCGCTACGCCGGGAAGGCCGTCGCCATCGGCAAGGACCTGGTCGCCGTCCTGCGCGACGACCCCGGGGCGGGCGGCCCCGAGGCGTGGATCCGGGCCGTGCCGCCGCACTGGCGCTCCGGTGACGCCTACCTGTACCGCGTCCTGGACAAGCTCGACCGGGGGCACCCGGCCGCCGTCCAGCGCGGTCTCTCCCTGCGCCTGGCCGGCGCGGGCGGCTCCGCCCCCGAGCTGCGGGTGACCGGCGCCGGGGGCGGCGAGCACAGCTACCCGCTCCCGAAGGCCGGCACCCCCGACGCCCGGGGCTGCACCATCGTCAAGGAGAACTTCATCGGGGCCGGGGTGGTCGCCGTGCTGAGCAACGGGCCCGAGGGGCCGTCGGCGTTCTTCAAGGACGCCGGTGACGGCACGCGCTTCGGCGGCGTCGTCGACCGCGCCCACCCCTCGTTGCCCAGGAGCGCCGGGTTCCTCGCCCGCATCGTCGGCCCCGACGGCTCCGCTCCCCGGCTCCTCACCACCATGGAGGGCGGCGGACACCCCGTCGGCACCACCGCGTTCCCGGAGCCCGGCTGCCGGAAGTAGCGCTCCGCCTACCGCCGCCGCAGCCGCCGCAGTCCCAGCACCGCGGCCACCCCCACGGCGGCGATCACGACCCCGGCCTTGAGGCCCGCGCCCCCGCCCGTGCCCCCGCCGGCGTCCGGACCCCCGCTCGCCGAGGGCGACTTCGCGTCGGGCCGGTCGGGGGCGTCCTCCGCCTTCACCGCGCTGCCCGCGCCCTCGCTGCCGTACATCAGCTTGGTGCCGTCGGCGGAGTACGACACGGACTCGCCCTGCCCCTGCAAGGGCACGTCCAGGCTCCCCTTGCGCTCGATCCGGCCGCCGTTCCAGTCGTAGTGGATGCCGCCGAAGTAGCCGCGCACGGCGAGGTGCCGGCCGTCCGGGGAGAAGGCCGCGTCGGTGGCCCACAGATCGACGGCGGCGACGGGCTTGAAGACGTTCGCGCCCGACGTGGAGAGGGTGGCCGGGCCCTCGTACAGGTGCCCGCCGTCCTCCTTCTTGTCGATGATGTAGACGCGCCCGGTCTTCGGGTGGACCATCAGCGACTCGGCGTCCCGCGGCCCGTCCGCGTACTTCACGACGTACTGCGTGGCCGTGATCGTCTGGTCCGTCAGCCGCTTCGGCTCCGGCAGCCGGTATATCCACACGTACGGCCATCTGCCGCCGAGGTTGTCGCCGATGTCGCCGACGAAGATCTCGTTGTGCGGGCCGACGGAGATGGCCTCGACATCGCGCGGCGAGCCGATGCCGCGCAGGGTGATCCGGGCGACGGTCCTGCCGGTGGCGCTGTCCACGGCGTACAGGTACGGCCCGTCGTCGCTGTCGTTGTGCGTCCAGTAGATCCCGGGGTGCAGCCGGGAGGCGGCGAGCCCGCTGGACTCGGTGATCCGCGGATCCTTGAGGGTGAACCCCTGGTCACCGGCGGAGTCGCCGGCGAAGGAGCCGTCGGCGGCGGAGGCGGGCAGCGCGCAGGCACCGGTGAGCAGCGCTCCGGCGAGGACGGCGAACGATCGACGCATGCCCCAAGCCTGCCATTCCCCCCGGGGGTTCGGCCGGGGCGATCCCGCGGCACCCACCGGACGTGGCGGGCGTCACATCGCACGGCCGCGCGTGATCGTCCATCATGAGCGGATGCTCAGATTCATGCCCGTGGGTGACTCCATGACGATCGGGAGCGCGGGCGAGCACACGTGGCGTTACCGGCTGTGGCGCCACCTGTGCACCTCGTACGGCGGCCCCTTCACCTTCGTCGGCCCGCGCGAGGAGCTGTACGACAAGTCGTCCGACGCCCCCGTCTCGCTCGCCTACGCGGACCCCGACTTCCCGCGCGCCCACCTGGCCGGCTGGGGCGAGGGCTGGCTGCACATGGCGCCGCTGATCGGCGAGGCCGTGCGCCGGCACCGCCCGGACGTGCTGCTGGTCTCCCTCGGCCTGATCGACCTGGGCTTCTACACGAACGCCGAGCAGACGGCGGAGAACGTCCGCGCCTTCATCGCTCGGGCGCGGGAGGCCGACCCGCGCATCCGCCTGGTGCTGCTGCCGGTGATACCGAACATCCGGGCCGCCGCCGACGCGGACTTCGCCGAGCAGGTGGACCGGTTCAACGTCCTGCTCGCGAAGGCGGTCGCCGACCTCGACGAGCCCCGCTCCCCGGTCCTGCTGGCCTCGCCGCCCGGCTGGTACGACATCCACACCGACACGTACGACGGCACCCACCCCAACGAGAGCGGCGAGCACCGGATCGCGGAGGCGTTCGCGGCGGCGATGTGGGAGGCGTGGGGGCTCGGACAGGCGTACGCGGCCGGAACGGACTGACTGGTTCACGTGGTATCCCGGTGACCGTGCGTATCGTTGAACCGCGCGGCCGCGTCTGTCCACGGGGCGGCCGGGGAGGAGCGCCACGATGACCGTCCTCGAAGACAGGATCGAGATGGCCGAGGAGCCCGGAGAGCCGACGCTGGACGACATGTTCGAGTCGCTCGAGCGGACCACCCCCGAGGGATACAAGGTCGACATCGTCGAGGGGGCCATCTTCATGACGCCGCAGCGGGACACCCACTGGGAGATCATCCTGGACATCGTCGAACAGCTGCGCACCAAGTATCCGCGCAAGCGCATCAAGTCGGACGTCCGCATCGACTATCCGGGCCATCTCAACGGCTTCGCGTCTGACGTCACCCTCGTGGCCGAGGACGCCGAGAAGACACCCGCCGGCCGCTGGCTCTGCGACGACGTCACGTTCGTCGCCGAGGTCATCTCGAAGGGCACGGCTCACAACGACTACGGCCCCAAGAAGGCCGCCTACGCCACCGCCGGGGTCCCCGCCCTCCTGGTCGCCGATCCCTACCAGGGCAAGTGCCACCTCTACAGCCAGCCCAAGGACGGGGAGTACCTCAGCGAACTGACGGTCGTCTTCGGGGCGGACGTCGACCTGACCGGCACCGGCGTGGACCTGGTCCTCACGACCGGCGACTTCCCGCGCGACAAGTAGCGGCCGCGCCACCCGCTGCCCTTGCGCCGCGAGCCCTTGCATAGAGCGCACTCCAAGCCGTTGGCTGGTGGACCATGGAGTACACGCAGCTCGGACGCACGGGGCTCAAGGTCAGCAGGCTCGTCCTCGGGACGATGAACTTCGGCCCGCAGACCGACGAAGCCGACAGCCACGCGATCATGGACGAGGCGCTGGCAGCGGGCATCAACTTCTTCGACACGGCCAATGTGTACGGCTGGGGCGAGAACAAGGGACGGACCGAGTCCATCGTCGGCGACTGGTTCGCCCAGGGCGGCGGCCGGCGCGACAAGGTCGTCATCGCCACCAAGGTGTACGGCAACATGGGCGCCGACGGGCAGCCCGCCTGGCCCAACCACGACAAGCTCTCCGCGCTGAACATCCGGCGCGCGGTGGACGCCAGCCTGAAGCGGCTGCGGACGGACTACATCGACCTCTACCAGTTCCACCACATCGACCGGGACACCCCGTTCGACGAGATCTGGCAGGCGATCGACGTCCTCGTCCAGCAGGGCAAGATCCTCTACGCCGGCTCCAGCAACTTCCCCGGCTACAAGATCGCCCAGGCCAACGAGACCGCCGCCCGGCGCGGCGGCACCATCGGCCTGGTCAGCGAGCAGTGCCTGTACAACCTCGCCGAGCGCCGCGCCGAGATGGAGGTCATCCCGGCCGCGCGGCAGTACGGCCTCGGTGTCATCCCGTGGTCGCCGCTGCACGGCGGTCTGCTGGGCGGGGTCCTCAAGAAGGAGGTCCAGGGCGGTCGCCGCGCCTCGGGCCGGGCCGCCGACACCCTGAACGACCCGGCGGCCCGCGCGCAGATCCAGGCGTACGAGGACCTGCTCGACAAGCACGGCCTCGCACCCGGTGAGGTGGCACTGGCCTGGCTGCTGACCCGGCCCGGGGTGACAGGACCGATCGTCGGCCCGCGCACCGCCGAGCAGCTCCGGTCGGCCCTCAGGGCGACGGAGCTGGAGCTGAGCGAGGAGCTGCTGAGCGGCCTTGACGACGTCTTCCCGGGCCCGGGTCCGTCCCCGGAGGCGTTCGCCTGGTAGGCGCCGAGGCGCGCGTCGGCGTCGAGGGGCGGCGCTCCGGCGGGAGCGGCGCCCCTCACCGCTATCTGACGGCCGACGCCACGGCCACCACGACGAACATCAGCACGAGCGCACCGGCCATGATCCGGTTCCGGGTCTTCGGGTCCACGCGGTCGAGCCTAGCTGCCCGCGCCCAGCGCCCAGCGGTCGGCCACCTCGTACCGCGGCTGCTCCCCCGGCACCCCGGACCCCGGCAGCACGCTCCGCACCAGCGCCGCCTCGGTGACGGTCCAGCTCCGGCCGGCGAACGCGTGGAGCAGCTCCACGCAGGGGCGCACGTCCACCGCGTCCCGGCTGCGGGCCAGGGTGAGATGGGCCTTGTAGCGGCGGTGCTCGCCCATCGGCACCCCGGCCTTGCGTGCCGCCGCCTCGGCCCGGTCGGCGAGCAGCCGCAGCGCCTCCGTTCCGCCCCGGGCGCCCGCCCACAGCGTGCGGCCCTGGCCGAACTGGCCGCCGCCCGCGACGGCGAGCGGGAAGGGTTCCGTGCGGCGGGCCGCGCGGGCCAGGCGGTCCGCCAGGGCGGGGACCAGGTCGTCGGCGACCTCGCCGTAGAAGGCGAGGGTGAAGTGCCAGCCGGGGCGGCCCGTCCAGCGCAGCCGGTCGGCGCCGGGCAGCCGCCGCAGCCGGTCCACCTCGGCGGCGAGTTCGTCCGCGACGTCCTCGGGGGGCAGTACGGCGGCGAAGAGTCTCATGGGCCTCACGATCCCAGAACCGGGCGGGCATGATGGGGCGATGACGATCACCCTGCGCGAAGGCGGCCCCGACGACCTGCCCGTGCTGCTCGGCATGCTCGACAGCAGCGTGGAGTGGCTGGTGGCACAGGGCAGGACCGCCCAGTGGGGCACCCGGCCCCTGTCACGGAGCGAGGGGACGGTGGCGGCGGTGACCCGGGCCATGGCGGAGGGCACCACGTACCTCGCCGAGGTCGACGGTGCGCCGGCCGCCACGCTCACCCTCACCGACGGGCCCGGCGCCTATCTGTCCCACCTTCCGGCACCCGGCGAGCCGGAGCGGTACATCCACTGGCTGGCCTCCGACCGCCGCTTCAAGGGGCTGGGCGCGGGCAGCGCGCTGCTCGCGCACGCCGCCGAGGAGACCCGGCGGGCCGGGGTGGGCCTGCTGCGCGTGGACTGCTACGCGGGCGGCGACCGCCGGCTCGTCGCCTACTACGAGGCCAACGGCTTCACCCCGACCCACACCTACACCCACGGCCCCGACGACTGGCCGGGACAGGTACTGGCCCGAAGGGTGCGCTAGGAAGCACCGGGCCCCTCCGGGACGTTCACGCGGGCCGCCCCGGGCCGCCGGTACCGGCGCAGGCTCCGGTACGGAGGGTCCGCCGGGAAGACGGCGGGACCCTCCGGGACGTTCACGCCGCCGTCGCCAGCTGCTCCCGGTCGCGCGGGACGAAGGCGACCCGCGGATGGCCGCGGTGCCAGCCGACCGAAAGGCGCAGGCCGCCGATGCGGACCAGGACCAGGCCGATCGTGCCGGCCGCGAGGGCCGACACCAGGCCGCCGGCCGCGAAGCCGACCCGGGCGCCGTAGGTGTCGGTGATCCAGCCGACCACCGGGGCGCCCAGCGGTGTGCCGCCGACGAACACCATCATGAACAGGGCCATCACCCGGCCGCGCATGGCCGGATCGGTGGACATCTGCACGGTGGTGTTCGCGGTGACGTTCACCGTCAGGCCGAAGATCCCGATCGGCACCATGAGCAGCGCGAACAGCCAGTACGACGGGGCGAAGGCGGCCACCGTCTCCAGGATTCCGAAGGCCGCCGCGGCGCCGATCAGGACGCGCAGCCGGGCCGTGCCGCGCCGGGCGGCGAGCAGGGCGCCGACCAGGGAGCCGACGGCTATCAGCGTGTTGAAGAGGCTGTACCCGCCGGCGCCCGCGTGGAAGACGTCGTCCGCGTAGGCCGACAGCCACACCGGGAAGTTGAAGCCGAAGGTGCCGATGAAGCCGACCAGGACGATCGGCCAGATCAGCTCGGGCCGCTTCGCCACATAGCCGAGGCCCTCGCGCAGCTGGCCCTTGCCGCGCGGTGTGCGCTCGACCACGTGCAGCTCGCGGGCGCGCATCAGCAGCAGGCCCGCCATCGGCGCCGCGAACGAGAGGCCGTTGGCGAGGAACGCCCAGCCGGTGCCCACGCCGGTGATCATCAGACCCGCGACGGCGGGGCCGACGAGCCGGGCGGACTGGAAGTTCGCCGAGTTCAGGCTGACCGCGTTCTGCAGCTGGTCGGGGCCGACCAGCTCGGAGACGAAGGACTGGCGGGCCGGGTTGTCGATCACCGTGGCCAGTCCGACGGCGAAGGCCGCGACGTACACGTGCCAGACCTGGACATGGCCGGACAGGGTCAGCGCGGCGAGCAGCAGACCGGTGACGGCCATGGCGGACTGGGTGACCAGCAGGGTGGGCCGCTTGGGCAGCCGGTCCACGAGGACGCCGCCGTACAGACCGAAGAGCAGCATCGGCAGGAACTGCAGGGCCGTCGTGATGCCGACGGCCGCCGAGGAGCCGGTGAGGCTGAGGACGAGCCAGTCCTGGGCGATGCGCTGCATCCAGGTACCGGTGTTGGAGACGACCTGGCCGAGGAAGAAGAGGCGGTAGTTGCGGATCCGCAACGAGCTGAACATCGAGGACTTACGGGGGTGGGGGACGGTCGGTGCGGGGGCGGAAGGTATTCCGGATCCCGGACTCAAGACGGTTCGCCTCCTCGGGCAGGGTTACAGGTGTGCGAGCTTCTCCAGCACGGGGGCGGCGGCACGCAGGGCGGCCCATTCGTCCTCGTCGAGGCCCTCGGCCAGACCGGCCAGGAACGCGTTGCGCTTGCGGCGGCTCTCTTCGAGCATGGCCTCGGCCTGCTCGGTCTGGCTGACGACCTTCTGGCGCCGGTCGTCGGGGTGCGGTTCGAGACGGACCAGCCCCTTGGCTTCGAGCAGCGCGACGATACGGGTCATCGACGGCGGCTGGACGTGCTCCTTGCGGGCCAGTTCACCCGGGGTGGCCGAGCCGCAGCGGAAGAGGGTGCCGAGCACCGACATCTCGGTGGGGCTCAGCGACTCGTCGACGCGCTGGTGCTTGAGCCGACGGGACAGCCGCATCACGGCGGAGCGGAGAGCGTTCACGGCGGCAGCGTCGTCGCCATGGGAAAGGTCCGGCATGTTCTTTAGAGTAACTCATTACCCTGACTAAAGACCACCGGGACACGCCGCGATGCCCGTGACGCCCGCCACCGAACCCTCCGATCACCCGTATGAGTGAGCCGGTTCCGGAAAGCGACGCACCGGGCGGCCCGGTATGGCGACCCTCGTACGCATGGGGACCAGTGTGCTCAGCCTGCGGATAGACGGGGAGCTGCTCGAAAGGCTCCGGCACCACGCGGCCAGAAGAGGAATGAGCGTCCAGGACTATGTCGTCCGGACGCTCATTCGGGATGACTTCGACGAACGGTTCCAGACCGCCGTCGAGGAGACGGAGAAGTTCTACGGGGTCACCTGAGGCCCCGCGGGCGGGCTCAGGTCAGGCCCAGGGCCGGCATCAGGTAGTAGAAGGCGAAGACGGCCGAGACGGCGTACATCGGCACCGGGATCTCCCGGGCCCGCCCGGCGACCAGGCGCAGCACGGTGAAGGTGATGAAGCCCATGCCGATGCCGTTCGTGATCGAGTAGGTGAACGGCATCATCAGCATCGTCACGAAGGCCGGGATCGCGATGGTGTAGTCGGCCCAGTCGATCTCCTTGATGGAGTTCGACAGGATCAGGAAGCCGACCGCGATCAGCGCCGGGGTGGCCGCCTGGGACGGGACCATCGTGGCGATCGGGGTGAGGAACAGCGACACGGTGAACAGGCCGCCGGTGACGACGTTCGCGAGACCGGTGCGGGCGCCCTCGCCGACGCCCGCCGTGGACTCCACGAAGGCGGTGGTGGCCGAGGAGGAGGCGGCGCCGCCCGCGGCGACCGCGAGGCCGTCGACGAGGAGGACCTTGTTGATGCCGGGCATGTAGCCCTGGGCGTCGGTCAGCTTGGCCTCGTCGCTGATGCCCATGATCGTGCCCATCGCGTCGAAGAAGCACGACAGCAGGACCGTGAAGACGAAGAGGATGCCGGTCAGCACGCCGACCTTGGCGAAGCCGCCGAACAGGCTGACCTGGCCGACCAGGCCGAAGTCCGGGGTGGAGACCGGGTTGCCCGGCCACTTCGGGACCGTCAGGCCCCAGGACGGGATCGTGGCGACCGCGTTGACGATCACCGCGAGGACGGTCATGCCGACGATGGAGATGAGGATCGCGCCCGGCACCTTGCGGACGATCAGCGCGAAGGTGAGCAGCGCGCCCAGGATGAAGACCAGCACCGGCCAGCCGGTGAGGTGGCCGCCGGTGCCCAGCTGGAGCGGGACGGTGGTCTGGGCGGCGTCCGGCATCCGGGTGACGAAGCCGGAGTCGACCAGGCCGATCAGCATGATGAACAGGCCGATACCGATCGAGATCGCCTTGCGCAGGCCGAACGGCACCGCGTTCATCACGCGCTCGCGCAGGCCCGTGGCGACCAGCAGCATGACCACGAAGCCGGCCAGCACGACCATGCCCATGGCGTCCGGCCAGGACATGCGCGGGGCGAGCTGGAGCGCGACGACCGAGTTCACGCCGAGGCCGGCGGCGAGCGCGATCGGCACATTGCCGATGACACCCATCAGCAGCGTGGCGAACGCGGCCGTCAGCGCGGTCGCCGTCACCAGCTGGCCGTTGTCCAGGTGGTGCCCGTACATGTCCTTCGCGCTGCCGAGGATGATCGGGTTCAGCACGATGATGTACGCCATCGCGAAGAAGGTGGCGAAGCCGCCGCGGACCTCGCGGGCGAGGGAGCTGCCCCGCTCGGAGATCTTGAAGTAGCGGTCGAGGGCGCCGTAGGCGGGAGAACCGCCCGGCCTTTCGGGGGTGGGGGCCTTGGCAGGTGCCGAGGTGGACATGCGGATCCTCATCACCAGCGGGGTTCCCCCGAGCCCCGTTGGAGTTTCATACGAATGGAAGTGGTCATAGACAAACGGTTTCAGTATGAACGTATGACTGCGACTGCGCTATCTCCGCGCGTAGACCTGATCGGCTCGTGAGCGGCCCCCCGGTGGCCCATAAGCTGTCCCCATGGCCAAGTGGACCCCCAAGCACGAGGCGCCCGAGCCCCTGGAGGGCCCCGTGGTCGCCACCATCACCGGCGGCACGATCGTGTGGTTCGTGCTCTTCCTCGTCCAGCTCCCCTTCTACGGCTGGTACGCGGACCACGACCACCTGGTGTGGCTGTGGACCTGCCTCGCGGGCGGCGGGCTCGGCCTGATCGGCATCTGGTACGTGCGCAGGCGGGACGCCGCGATCAAGCGCGCGGCGGCCCTGGGGTCCTCCCTGGCGGAATGACGGCGCGGACCGCCAATTCCGGTGGGCGGGTGGGCAAATCCACACGTACCGTCGAATGCATGACCCATATAGACGCGGGCGCCGAACTCGACCCCGTCCACCCCGTGGCGCTGCCCGCGAGCCGCTCGGCGGGGCTGACCGGCGCCGAAGTGGCGGAGCGGCGCTCCCGCGGGCAGGTCAACGACGTTCCGGTGCGCAGCAGCCGGTCGCTGGGGGAGATCGTCCGGGCGAACGTCTTCACCCGGTTCAACGCGATCATCGGCGTGCTCTGGCTGGTCATGCTGTTCGTCGCGCCGATCCAGGACAGCCTCTTCGGCTTCGTGATCCTCGCCAACACCGGTATCGGCATCGTCCAGGAGTGGCGGGCCAAGCAGACCCTGGACTCGCTCGCGGTGATCGGGGAGTCCCGGCCGACGGTGCGCCGGGACGGCGCGGCCACCGAGGTGGCCACCGACGAGATCGTGCTGGACGACCTCATCGAGATCGGCCCGGGCGACAAGGTCGTCGTCGACGGGGTGTGCGCGGAGGCGGACGGTCTGGAGATCGACGAGTCGCTGCTCACCGGTGAGGCCGACCCCGTCGTCAAGCACCCCGGCGACCCGGTCATGTCCGGCAGCTTCGTGGTCGCGGGCGGCGGCGCCTTCAAGGCCACCAAGGTCGGCCGCGAGGCGTATGCCGCCCAGCTCGCCGAGGAGGCGTCCCGCTTCACGCTCGTCCACTCCGAGCTGCGCTCCGGTATCTCCACGATCCTCAAGTACGTGACGTGGATGATGGTCCCGGCGGCCGTCGGGCTCGTCATCACCCAGCTCGTGGTCAAGAACAACGGTCTCAAGGACGCCGTGGCGCGCACGGTCGGCGGGATCGTGCCGATGGTCCCCGAAGGCCTGGTGCTGCTCACCTCGGTGGCCTTCGCGATCGGGGTGATCCGGCTCGGCCGCAAGCAGTGCCTGGTGCAGGAGCTGCCGGCCATCGAGGGCCTGGCCCGCGTCGACACCGTCTGCCTCGACAAGACCGGCACGCTCACCGAGGGCGGCATGGACGTCACCGAGCTGCGGATGCTGGACGGGGCGGACGAGACGTACGTGCGCAAGGTGCTCGGCGCGCTCGGCGAGTCCGATCCGCGGCCGAACGCCTCCCTCCAGGCGATCATCGACGCCTACCCGGACAGCGTGGACTGGCGCTGCGTCGAGTCGCTCCCCTTCTCCTCGGCCCGCAAGTACAGCGGGGCCGCCTTCAGCGAGGGGGACGGCGAGAGCAGCACCTGGCTGCTGGGCGCCCCGGACGTGCTGCTCGCCGACGGGGACCGGGCCCTGGCCGAGACCGAGCGGCTCAACGAGCAGGGGCTGCGGGTGCTGCTGCTGGCCCGCGCCCGCCGCGACCTGGACGACGCCGAGCCGGCCCGGGGCGCCCTGCCGACCGCCCTGGTCGTGCTGGAGCAGCGGCTGCGGCCCGACGCCTCCGACACCCTGCGCTACTTCGCCGAGCAGGACGTGCGCGCCAAGGTCATCTCCGGGGACAACGCGGTGTCGGTCGGCGCGGTCGCCGCGAAGCTGGGCCTCGCGGGTACGGCGGTCGACGCCCGGCACCTGCCCGAGGACCCGCCCGCGATGGCCGAGGCGCTGGACGAGGGCACCGTCTTCGGGCGGGTCACCCCGCAGCAGAAGCGGGACATGGTCGGCGCGCTCCAGTCCAACGGGCATACGGTCGCGATGACCGGGGACGGCGTGAACGACGTCCTGGCGCTGAAGGACGCGGACATCGGGGTCGCCATGGGCTCCGGTTCGGAGGCCACCCGCGCGGTCGCCCAGATCGTGCTGCTGGACAACAGCTTCGCGAGCCTGCCCTCGGTGGTCGGCGAGGGCCGCCGGGTGATCGGCAACATCACGCGCGTGGCGACGCTGTTCCTGGTGAAGACGGTGTACTCGGTGCTGCTCGCGGTGCTGGTGGTGTGCTGGCAGGTGGAGTACCCCTTCCTGCCCCGGCACCTGACCCTGCTGTCCACCCTCACCATCGGCGTCCCGGCCTTCTTCCTGGCCCTCGCGCCCAACAAGGAGCGGGCCAGACCGCACTTCGTGCGCCGGGTGATGCGGTACGCGGTCCCGGGCGGTGTGCTGGCGGGCGCGGCGACCTTCGCGACCTATCTGCTCGCCCGGCACCACTACAGCGGCAGCGGCGCCCTGGACGCGGAGACCAGCGCGGCCACCCTGACCCTGTTCCTGATCTCCATGTGGGTGCTGGCGATCATCGCCCGCCCCTACACCTGGTGGCGGGTGGCGCTGGTGGCCACGATGGGCGTGGCCTTCCTGCTCGTCCTCGCGGTCCCGGCGCTGCAGACCTTCTTCGCGCTGAAGCTGGTCGGCATGGCGATGCCGTGGACGGCGGTCGGCGTGGCGGTGGCGGCGGCGGCCGTCCTGGAGTACCTGTGGCGCTGGGTCGGCCGGCGGTTCCCCGACTGAGCCGGCGGTTCCCGACTGAGCGGACGTCCGGCCGAAAAAACGTTCCGCCCCCGGAAGCGCCGGGCGCGTCCGGGGGCGGAACGGGCGGAACAAGCTGGGCGGGCGGAACGGCGCCGCCCGCTCGGCTCGTCTACTGCACGTCGATGAAGTCACCGGCGGCGCTGACCGCCGGGGTGGTCGACGTGCCCGCGAAGGAGTAGCGGTAGTAGCCGTCGGCCGAGGCCGTCACGGTGGTCTTCAGGTTGCCCTTGGAGTCCGTGTTGACGGTCTTCACCGTGCTGTAGGTGCTGGAGTCCTTCTTGCGGAACTGGAGCTTGACCGGCTGCGCGGTGTAGCCGGAGTACGTGCCGGCGTCCCAGTTGGCGCGGGTGAGGGCGCCCGTGACGGTGATCGTCTTGCCCTTCTTCACCGGCTCCGGGGCGGCGTTGACCGTGAGCTTGGACAGCCGCTGCGCCTGGAAGGACTTGACGTTCTCCTTCAGGACGTAGTCGTTGTCCTTGCCCTGGGCGATCGCCCAGACCTTCCAGCCGCCGGCCACGGAGTTGATCAGGTTCTCCTGGGCCGTCAGGGTGTAGGTCGCCTTGCAGGTCGCGGTGGTGGCGTCGACCTTGGTGCAGGCGGAGCGGCCGTCGCTGGTGTTGGCGACGGCACCGCTGTCGGAGTGGTCCATGTCCGTGCCGTGGTACAGGATCGCCTGCGCCCAGGCGATCCCGGAGTTGTCCGTGGCGGTGAAGGACACGGTGATGGTCTTGGTCCCGGTCGCGCTCACGACGACGGGCTTGCCGCCGTTGACCACGACGTTCGAGATCTTGGTGTCGCCGCGGCTCTCGTCGGCGGCCTGGGCGGCGGGGACCGCCAGGACGGACAGCGCCAGAGCGCCGAGGACGACGGTGCCTGCGACTCGCGTACGCATTGGGTGTGGTTCTCCCCGTGATCATGAAGACGGTTGCCGCATGATCAGATCCACGACCCCGCGCAGAGGTTGTACGCGCTTGAAGTAATTTCCGGACTTGTGTCCGACGTCACACGCGGTCGCGTTCAGTCGAACCAGCGGTCCCTGGCCAGCTCCTCCGTCCGGGACGGGTCCTCCAGCAGCGCGGCCACCTCGAACCGCCTCGGCCACTGTCCCGCCGCCCAGGCGAGCCCCGCCGCGACCCCCTCCAGGGTGGCCGCGTGCGGCACCCCGTCGTCGGTGAGCCGCCAGTCGATCTCCACGCCGTCCACGACCAGTTCCTCGTGCTCGACGTACGTCCGGGGCGTGCCGGGCCCGAGCAGCACCCGCACCGGCTCCGGTACGTCGTGCTCGGTCCCCTCGGAGTGCACCTCGCCGGAGACGGACTCGCTCAGCCGCCGCACCTGGAACAGCTCGGCCAGTTCGGCGGCCAGCGCGGGCCGCACCGGCAGCAGCGGCATCCCGGCGGTGAACGGCAGCAGGTCCGGGGAGTCGACCACGACGGCCGCGCCGGCGTCCACGACCTCCACCCGCCCGTCCACCACGGCCCGCAGCTCGTCCGGCAGGGTGACCCGCTCGGGGTCGAGTTCGGCCAGCGCGCCGTACAGCGCGTGCAGCTGGCCGGAGGTGACCGGGCGGTCCGGGTCGGCGAGCCGCTCCAGCAGCTCGGCCGCGCCGCCGGGCTCGTCCAGCAGCGCGCCGACGGAGGTGCGCACGCCGAGCGCCCGCAGCACCTGCTCGTCCTCGAACCCGGTGGCGTCGGCCTCGTCGTAGAGCCCGCGCAGCAGCGGGTCGCCGCCGGCCGCGAGGAGTCCGGCCGGGCGCCGCCCGTCGAGCACCGGGTGGCCGCGCAGCCACCAGGCGGTGTACGGGCGGACGACCTCGTGGGTGCCGTCGGGCAGCAGGACGCGCACCGGCTGGATCAGGGCGTCCCGCAGCGGCGGCCGGGCCAGCAGGGAGAGCGCCTCGGGCCAGTGGTCGTCGTCCACCAGGTCCAGGTCGCGGACGGCGACGAGTTCGGTGGCGACCGGCGGCACGGGGCTGTCCGGGAACCGGTCGAGGATGTCCTCGGACCACACGTCCACGGCGTCCAGCAGTCCGGCGTCGTCGGGCTCGGCGTAGTCGCCCTCCCGGGGCTCCAGCTCGTCCGGGTCGAGGACCACGTCGGTGGCGCGGACCAGCGCGAAGTCGGCGAGCACCCCGCACGCGGCGAGCGGCTGCTCGCCCCACTTCTCGGCCAGGCCGGCGTCCACGGCCGCCAGTTCGCCCTCCCGGATGACCCGGGCGAAGGGGCTGCCGGGGAAGACCAGCTCACCGGCGGGCGCCGGTTCCCCGTCCTCGTCGGGCAGCGCGAGGGCGCCGAGCCAGGGCTCGTCGCCGGGTTCGAGGCCCGCGCCCTGTACCAGGGCGAGCACGGTGTCGGCCAGTTCCTCGGCGTCCGGCGCCTCCTGCTCCCAGTCGAGCCCGCCGTCCTCGTCGAGGGAGGCCGCCACGGCGGCCCGCACCTGCGGCGTGGTCAGCACCGCGCGCGGGGTGGCGGGCAGCGCGCCCAGCTTCTCCAGCAGCGGATGCGCGGCGTCCGCGTGGGCGACCTTCAGCCCGAGCCGGGCCAGGACCTCGGGGTCGGTCAGGGCCGTGTCCGGGGCGGGCAGCAGCACCTGCCGGGGCCCGATGGTGGTCCGCCCGTCCGCGAGGGGCACCGGCAGCCCGGACAGCCGCTCGGGGTCGACCCCGGCGAGGCTGTCGTAGAGCCGCCACCACCACTCGGGGTCCTTCTCCAGACCGGCGAGCCGGTCGACGGCGTCGGCCAGCGGCAGCCGGGCGACCCCGAGGGTGCGCAGCTCGACGCGGCGTTCCAGACCGGCCGGGAGCAGGGTGGGCAGCACCTCGGCCAGCACCCGTACGGTGTCGGCCCCGGCGCCCTCCACGATCTCGGCGTCCCGGGGCCGCAGGGCCTCCGGCAGCTCGTCGTCGCCCCGCAGCTCGACGGCCGGCGGCAGGAAGGCGGTGCGCGGCAGCCGCTCCAGCACGGCCTGCCGCAGCGCCCCGTCCAGCTCGCCCTTGCCGAGCGGCCCCGGCACCAGGTCGATGATCTGGTGCGTCACCGGCCGCCAGGCGGCGAGCAGTTCGGCGTAGGCGTCGGCGGCGCGCTGCACCAGGTGGTCGGTGAGGGGGCCGGGGACCGCGTGGCGCCGGGCGGTGTCCAGCGGGAAGGAGGCGATGAGCAGCGCGGGCACGCCCAGCGGCTCGTCGCTCGGGGTGGGCGCGTGCACGACCGGGCTGGTGCGGGGCCGGACCGGCGCCCCGTACGCGTCGACGGGCACCGCCCAGGTCACCGACCAGTGGGGCCGCAGCCGCTCCTCGACCGGGCGGCCTTCGAGCAGGTCCGGGGTGAGCGGCCCGTGCGCCGAGGCGGTGCGCCAGTGGGTGACGCCCTCCCGGGAGTCCTCCACGACCGTGAAGGCGCCGTCGGTGCGGCGGCTCAGCGTGCGCGGCGCCTGCCCCTCGATCTCCACGACGACCTCGGCGAGCCCCGGCAGGGCGAGCAGCAGGGCGTCGTCCACGCCGCCGAGCAGCCGCTCGGCCAGATCGGCGGCGGCGGTGTCCCGCAGGGGCAGGATGACGGCGGTGTCGTACGGCTCGGGCGCGGTGCCCTCGGCGGCGAAGGGCAGCCGCAGCAGCGGTACGTGCCCGTCCCGGCGGCGCACCTCGTCGCCGAGCCCTGGGCTGTGCCGGGCGGTGTCGGCGGCCAGCTCCCGGGCCTCGGCGAGCGACCAGCGCACCCCGCCGTGCCGCCCCACGATCGCGGGCTCGTCGGTCACCGCGAGGACGGCGGCGAAGCCGACGCCGAACCGGCCCACCGCGCTCCGCGTCGTCTCGTTCTCCCGCTTGGCGGAGGCCCGCAGCGTGGACAGCGACTCGACGCCGGCCGCGTCCAGCGGCGCCCCGGTGTTCGCGGCGACCAGCACGCCGTCACGGAGGGTGAGCCGCAGCCGTCCGGGCGTCCCGGCCCGTGCGGCGGCGTCGGCGGCGTTCTGGGCCAGCTCGACGACGAGCCGGTCCCGGTACCCGCCGAGGACGAGGTCCTCCTCGGCGTTGGCGTCCTCCCGGAACCGGGCGGGACTGGTCGCCCACGCGTCGAGCACACCGCGACGCAGACGGGCGGTGCCGAAGGGGTCGGCGCCCTCGGCCGCCGGCCGCACGAACTTGCTCACGTTGACTCTCCTCTACGACGTGAGGTCGAAGGTACAGCGCGAGCGGGCCCGGGGCCGAAGGGGTGCGCCGGCCACGAGAGCCGGGGCCTTCAGGGGGTAGGCGGTAGGGGCTGGACCCCGTCACGCGAAAGACCCGAAAGAGGTGCCGTCAGCATGGCCAGGACACAGGACGTCGTCGAGCTGATCCTCCAGGACCACCGGCGCATGGAGGAGCTCTTCCACCGGATGCGGAGCGTCGAGGCCGACCG
This sequence comes from Streptomyces sp. NPDC015171, assembly GCF_043079545.1. Classification (NCBI taxonomy): domain Bacteria; kingdom Bacillati; phylum Actinomycetota; class Actinomycetes; order Kitasatosporales; family Streptomycetaceae; genus Streptomyces; species Streptomyces sp. NPDC015171. Next base: position 172,215 of record NZ_JBIBUO010000005.1, on the reverse strand, counting down.
GGCCGCCGCGCTGGAGGAGTTCTCCCAGCTGCTGATCGCCCACGCGCAGGCCGAGGAGTCCGAGGTGTATCCCGCCCTCAAGCGGTACCGGAACATCGACGACGAGGAGGTCGAGCACGGCGAGCACGAGCACGACGAGGGCAACAAGGCGCTGCTCGACCTCCTCCAGGTCGAGGAGGTGGGCTCCGAGGAGTGGGACGAGAAGCTGGAGGAGCTGGTGAAGGCCGTCAACCACCACACCGACGAGGAGGAGCGCACCATCCTCAACGGGGCCCGCGAGAACGTGGCGATGGAGCGGCGCGAGGAGCTGGGCGCGGCCTTCCTGGAAGAGCGCGGCCGTCAGCTGAAGGCCGGCTGCGGCTCGCTGGACAACGTGCGCCGCGTCGTCGGCGCCTGACCCGCGCCGCCCGCCGGGGCCGGCCCCCGCCAGGCCCCGAGAGCCCCGCCAGGACCCCCGGCCGGTGTCAGGACCCCGGCCCGGGGTCCGGCCGGACGGGCCGGCCCACGTCCGCGCGGGCCGCCTCCAGCTGCGCGGCGAACGCGATGCCGAGGAAGAGCGCGATCCCCGTCAGGTTGGCCCACAGCAGCAGCGCCACGAAGGCCGTGAGCGGCCCGTACACCGCGCCGAAGGAGCCGCTGCGGGAGACGTACAGCGCCAGCAGCAGGGTCGCGGCCACCCACAGCACCAGGTGGACGGCGGAGCCGAACGCCAGCCAGGTGTAGCCGGGCTGGTCCCGGCGCGGTGACCAGCGGAAGATGACGGCGGAGGCGATCCAGGCCAGGACCGTGCCCACCGGGATCTCCAGGGCGCCCCACCACGCCGGGGGGTGCGCCCGCCCAAGCGCCTCGGCCGTCGCGGCACCGACGGGCTGCCCCGCGACCAGTACCAGGAAGCCCAGCACCATCGGCAGCCCGGCGGCGACGGCGAGCAGCACGGCACGCCCGTACTTGCGCGGGAAGGGCCGGTCCCGCTCGATGCCGTAGATGCGGTTGGCGCCCCGCTCGACCTGCCCCATGGCCGACGCCAGGTTGACGACGGAGAAGAGGAGGCCGAGGCAGAGCGCGACCGTGCCCCAGGTGCCGGAACCGGCGGTGCGGCGGGTGCCGCGCAGGGCGTCCTGGACCACGTCCGAGCCGCCGCCCGGCACGATCCGGCCGAGGGTCAGCTCGATGACGCGCCCCACGATCTCGGTGTGCGCGGCCGAGGCGAGGCCGACCAGCGCGATGGTGAACGGCATCATGCCCAGCACGATCTGGAAGCCGAGGGCGCGCGCGTTGGTGAAGCCGTCGGCGTAGCGGAACCGGGAGAAGGCGTCGAGCAGCAGCCGTACGCCCCCGTAGCGCCGCAGCGCGGCGAACGCCTCGTCGCCGGAGAGTTCCTCCCCGATCATGTCCCGTGTCTGCGGTACGTGCTCCGCCGTCCCCATGGTCTGCTTCTCCCTCCCCGCGGGCGGCGTCCGCCCGCCTCTGTGCGCATGCCCGCGCCGGACGGTGGCAGACGCGGTACATGCCCGGCGGGCTCCCGCGGACCGCCGGGCCGGTACGGTCGGCACGGCCGTTCCTTTCCGGACTCCGCGAGACAGGAAGGCGGATCGCGTGGCCGAACTGCGCCTTGGACCCGTGCTCAGATACACCGACGGCTCGTGCGCGACCGTGTGGGTCGAGACGAGCGGCCCCTGCACCGCCCGGGTGGTCTGCTCGGACGGGGCGGGCGGCGCGGCCCCCACGTTCCAGGTGGCCGGGCACCACTACGCGCTGGTCACGGTGACCGGCCTCGCGGCGGGCGGCTCACCGTCCTACGAGGTGTTCCTCGACGACACCCCGGTCTGGCCGCTGCCCGACTCCCGTTTCCCGCCCTCCGTCATCCGGACGCCCGGCACCGGCGAGGCCCTGCGGGTCACCTTCGGCTCGTGCCGCTGGGCCGCGCCCCCGGCGGACGGCAAGGACCCGGTCGGCCCCGACGCCCTGGACACCCTCGCCATCCGGCTCGCGGCCGACCCCGGGGCGGAGCGCCCGGACGTCCTGCTGCTGCTGGGCGACCAGGTCTACGCGGACGAGACCTCCGAGGAGACCCGGCGCTGGCTGGCCGGCCGCCGCGATCTCGACCGGCCGCCCGGCAGCCAGGTCGCGGACTACGAGGAGTACTGCCACCTCTACTACGAATCGTGGCTGGACCCCGAGGTCCGCTGGCTGCTGTCCACCGTGCCCAGCTTCATGATCTTCGACGACCACGACATCGTGGACGACTGGAACACCTCCGCCGCCTGGCTCGAAGACATGCGCGCCACCGACTGGTGGCAGCGGCGGCTGCTGAGCGGCCTGATGTCCTACTGGGTCCACCAGCACCTGGGCAACCTCTCCCCCGCCGAGCTGGCCGAGGACCCGACCTGGGCGGCGGTACGCGCCGCACCGGACGGCACGGACGCGCTGCGCGCCTTCGCCGAGCAGGCCGACGCCGACTCCGCCGCGGTCCGCTTCAGCTACCGGCGCGACTTCGGCCGGGTCCGGGTGGTGATGGTCGACTCCCGGGCCGCGCGGGTCCTCGCCGAGGAGAGCCGCGCGATGCTCGACCCGGGCGAGGCCGACTGGCTGCGCGCCCAGGTGCTGGACGACGAGGGGGCCTACGACCATCTGCTGATCGGCACCTCGCTGCCCTGGCTGCTGCCGCACCTGGTGCACGACGCCGAGGCGTGGGACGCGGCCCTGTGCGCCGGGGAGCGGGGCCCGCGCTGGGCCCGCTTCGGCGAGTGGCTGCGCCGCGCCGCCGACCTGGAGCACTGGGCGGCCTTCCCCCGCTCCTTCGCCGACCTCGCCCACCTCATCGCGGAGGCCGGGTCGGCGCCGGGCGCCCCGGCGAGCATCAGCGTGCTCTCCGGGGACGTGCACCACGGCTACGTCGCGCGGGCGTCCTGGCGGTCCGGTGACCCCGGGATACCCGTGCACCAGCTCACCTGCTCACCGGTGCACAACTCGGTGCCCCGGATGATGCGGGTCGGCTTCCGCTTCGGCTGGAGCGGGGCGGCCCGCCTGCTGGGGCGGCTGGTGTCCCGCCACGGCCGGTGCGGGCGGCCTCCGGTCCGGTGGCGCAAGCGGGGCGGTCCCTGGTTCGGCAACCAGCTGATGACGCTGACCCTGGACGGCCGTACGGCCAGGCTGCGCCTGGAACGCACCGGCTCCGACAAGACCTTGCACATCGTGCACGAGGCCGAGCTGACGGAGGGGTCCTGAGTTCAGTTCCGGGCGGCGTACGAGACGAAGTCCGACCAGGTGGCAGGGGCGACGGTGAGGACGTCTCCGCCGGTCTGCTTGGAGTCTCTGATGTGGATGGTGGTGGGGGTGGGGGCGATGGCTACTTCGATGCAGGAGTCGCCGTCGGGGCCGTCGCTGTAGCTGCTCTTGAACCAGTCCAGGCCGAGTTCGACGCAGGAGTCGCCTTCATTGCCATCGCTGTAGCTGCTCTTGAACCAGCGGATCATGTCTCTCCCAGCAGGTGCTCGATGAGGGCTGACGACTCCCCCGGCGGAAGAGCCTGCGCCCGGATGGTGCTGTACCGCAGCTCAAGGACGCGCAGCTCACGCAGATTCGAAACCGGACGACCGTTGAACGCGCCGTCGGAGCGGCCGACAGCCGTGCCGTCCTCGAACTTGAGCAACTCGATCCTTCCGCTCATGCCAGGGTGCGGCGGGCTGTCCAACGGCATCACTTGAAGCACGACGTTGTTCAACCGCCCAATCTCCAGCAGGCGTTCGAACTGCTGTTGCCGCACCATTGTGCCCCCAACCTTGCGGCGCAACGTCGTCTCCTCCAGGACGAAGCTGAGGGCGGGCGCAGGCGTCCGCTCGAAGATTGATTGGCGAGCCATGCGAGCAGCTACTCGTCGCTCAAGATCCTTGGATGAATACGGAGGCTGCCAGCACTCCAGCAGGGCTCGTGCGTGCTCCGGCGTCTGCAACAAACCGTGAACGCTGCTGCAGACGTACACCCCGATCTCAACCGCCTTCGCCTCCACCTCCGCCAGGTCCCGCACCTTCTTCGGATACCGGACCTTCTCCACGTCCTCCTTCATCGCCGCCAGCAAGCCGCCCGCCTTCAAGACCCCGTCGGCCTTGTCCAGGTACTCCGGCCTGGGAATCCGCTTCCCGGACTCCACCTTGTAGACCATGTCCTCGCCGTACCCCACGGCCTTGCCGAAGTCCGCCGCGCGCATCCCCACCGCCTCCCGGCGGAGCTTCAGCTGGCGTCCCACCGTCGCGGTGACCGCGAGCCCCCACTCGTCGTCCGGCTCGACCTCCCAGCCCGGCTCCTCTTCCTCACTCACGCCGCCGCACCCCTTTCGACAGTCGGGACACCCCCGGACAACGCCAGGACAGTGACCGTACGCAACCGCTCCGTGACTTTTCACAGGTAAGCAGGGGCGGCCACGCTGAGTGATGTGAACCAGGAAATCTCCACCCCCATCCCGAACTTCACGGCACGGCTGTCCGCCACGCCCCACGGCGCACGGCAGGCCAGGCTGCTCGCGGTCGAGCAACTCCGGTCCTGGGGGCTGCCCTTGGACCCGGCGGAGCTGATCGTGGCGGAATTAGCCGCCAACGCGGCCAGTCACGGCCGGGTGGCCGGGCGGAACTTCCGGCTGACGCTGTACGCGGTCGGCGGGACCCTCCGCATCGAGGTGACGGACACGCGCGGTGACCGGCTGCCCGAGCGGAGGCGTGCGGGGGCCGAGGACGACTCGGGGCGGGGGCTGATCCTCGTGGACACGCTGGCCGAGCGCTGGGGTACGGCGCTCGGCCCGGCCCCGCGGAAGACCGTGTGGGCCGAGGTCCGCGTGGGTCAGGAGTGGCCCAGCTCCGCCGTCTCCTCGTCGCCCGCCTCCGGGACCGAGCCCGAGTCACGGGCCGGGCGCAGCGGGAACGCGTCGACCTTCATCTCGTCGATGACCGGCGGCGCGGGCTGCGGGGGCTTGGGCATGACCGCCGCCTCCGAGTGGCCGCCGCAGCCGTAGGACAGGGAGACCACGCGGCCGTCGGCCGGGGCGAACTCATTGGCGCAGACACCGAAGGCCTGGCCGAGGGAGCCGCCGATGGGGGTGAGGAAGCCGCAGGTCAGACAGGTGGCCGGGGCCGCCTGGGCCATCGCCGTCTTGGGGCCGAAGGCCTCTTCCCAGCGGTCGGCGGCGGTGTACAGGCCGTAGCGGGACAGGACGCGGGCGCGGCGCAGGCCCAGCTCCTCGGCGATCGCGGCGATCGAGCCGCGCTTCGGCGTCGGCTGGACGGCGGGGGCGCCCGCGGTGACGTCGGCGTCCTCGGCCTCCGCCAGCTCCCGCATCTCCTCGGAGACGACCGAGTTCGGCGGCGGCTCCTCCTCGCCCGTGTAGCCGGGTTCCAGGCGCAGGTCGTCCTGGTCGGTGGGGAGCAGGTCGCCGGGGCCGAGGTCGCCGGGGCGCAGCCGCTCGCTCCACGGCACCCACTCGGGGGCCAGGAGGGCGTCGGGGCCGGGCAGGAGGACCGCCTCGTCCAGCGTGACGATCTTGGCGCGGGAGGCGCGGGCCACCGTCACGGCCCAGCGCCAGCCCCGGTAGCCGAGTTCCTTGCAGGCGAAGAAGTGCGTGACGACACGGTCGCCCTCCGACACCAGGCCGGCGTGCTCGCCGACCACGCCGGGTGCGGCGGCCTCCTCGGCGGCGGCGCGTGCGAGGTCGACGGCCTCGGCGCACAGGCGGTCGGGGGTGCGGCTTCGCGTGGTCGCTGCGCTCACAGGTATCGCTTCTCTCCTACGCCGTCTCGTCGAGTGCGGCTGCCTCCGGCGGTTTCGCGGACGGAGCGGACCTGGGGACCGCATCGACGTCTGCATCCGCACGCCTGGGCGCACCTCTGCCATCTATTCTGCGTTATGGCTGAGATAGGCACGCTACACCGGACGAGATTCGTCGTTTTTCCCACCCGCCCACCAGCCGGGTCCGACCGGAACCCGCGGGGGCCCCGGCGGGGATCCTGACGCGGCCGTACGCGCCGGATCCGCGCTATACGGCCGGATCTCGGGGCACTATGAACGTCGTGGCAGCCGCGGACAGGGCGAGTGGTCGGGGCGGCGGGTCGGGCCGGGTGGGCGGTGCCGTCCGCGCGATGGGCCGTGCCCTGCACTTTCCGTTCACCGGCGCGGCGCGCGGGATCCGCAAGGCCACGCACGCGCACGGGGCCGGCGAGTCGGGCCTCGGCAAGCTGATCGAGCTGCACGCGGTGAACGGCGCCGGGGACGTCATGATCACCGTGGCGCTGGCGTCGACGGTGTTCTTCTCCGTGCCGACCGACGAGGCACGCGGGCGGGTCGCGCTCTACCTCGCCATCACCATGGCGCCCTTCACGGTCCTCGCCCCGGTCATCGGGCCGCTCCTGGACCGGCTGCCGCACGGGCGGCGCGCGGCGATGGCCGGGGCGATGCTGGCGCGGGCACTGCTCGCGCTGATCATCTCGGGGGCGGTGGCGAGCGGCAGCCTCCAGCTGTATCCGGCGGCGCTGGGCGTCCTGGTGGCGTCCAAGGCGTACGGCGTGGTCCGCAGCGCCGTCGTACCGCGGCTGCTGCCGCCGCGGTTCTCGCTGGTGAAGGCCAATTCCCGGGTCACCCTCGCCGGACTGCTGGCCACCGGGGCCGCCGCGCCGGTGGCGGCCGGGCTGCATGTGCTCGGCGATCCCTGGCCGCTCTACGGCGCCTTCGTGATCTTCGTCGGGGGTACGTTCCTGTCGTTCTCGCTGCCGCCCGCCGTGGACTCGGCCAAGGGCGAGGACAGGGCGCTGCTCGCGGCCGAGGAGGGCCGTCCGCGCGGGCCGCTGCCCGGGCAGCAGGCCAAGCGGCCGGGGCTGCGGACGGTGGGGCCCGCCGTCACCCACGCGCTCGGCGCCAACGCCGCCCTGCGCTGCCTGTCCGGCTTCCTGATCTTCTTCCTCGCCTTCCTGCTGCGCGAGCACCCGCTGACCGGGCAGAGCGCGGCGGTGTCGCTGGGCATAGTCGGGGTCGCGGCCGGCACGGGCAACGCCCTGGGGACGGCCGTGGGAGCCTGGCTGCGCTCCCGCGCCCCGGAGGTCATCATCGTGACCGTCGTCGCGGTGGTGCTCGGTGCCGCGGTCGTCGCCGCCCTGTTCTTCGGGGCGTTCCTGGTGGCGTGTCTCGCCGCGGTCGCCGGGTTCGGGCAGGCGCTGGCCAAGCTGGCGCTGGACGCGCTGATCCAGCGGGACGTGCCGGAGCTGGTGCGCTCCTCGGCGTTCGCCCGCTCCGAGACGCTGCTCCAGATGGCGTGGGTGTTCGGCGGCGCGGTCGGCATCGTGATGCCGCTGAACGGCACGGTGGGACTGCTGGTGGGAGCCGCGTTCGTGGCCGTCGGCTGGCTGGGCACGCTGCGGGGGCTGCTCGCCGCGGCACGGCACGGCGGCCGGGCACGGCCCCGGGTGGCCTGACGGCACCTGGCGTAACGAACCGGGCACGCCGCACCCCACGTGGGCGGACCGCTCCGGGCGCCCGATAGCCTTCCGCCATGACCACGCTGCAATCCGTTGTGCGACGCCGCCGCGCCGTCGCCGTCGCCGGTGCCGTTTCCGCCGGACTGCTCGTCCTTTCGGCCTGTGACAAGCCGTCTCCCGTCGCGACGATCACCGTCGACGGGACCTCGGTCAACTCCGAGGCCCTCTGCTACAACGACGGCAAGGCGCTGGACGCCAAGTCGCTGGACAAGTGCGTCAAGAAGGCCGGTGACGCGAAGTCGATCAAGGTCGGCCAGGACGAGACCGTCCGCATCGGCGTCGACCCGAAGATCGCGGACGCGGGCTGGGTCGTGCTGGTCAACGGCCGCCCGTTCAGCGACATCAGCAAGCAGACGTACCGCACGCTCCCCTACGGGGCGTTCTTCTCGGAGCAGTACGGCACGGGCGGCTCCACCAACACGCTCACGATCCAGATGGGCGACAAGGCGAGGCAGGGCTTCTGGGCCTTCAAGCTGAAGAAGGGCTGATCACGACGTCCGCGCCGGTCCTTGTCGCCACCGCCGTCCCCGTCGAGCGGGACGCGGTGGCCCGGGCGCTGCCCGGACCCGCCGAGGACGTACCGCTGCCGGGCGCGGCGCTGAGCCGTACGCCGTCCGGCTGGGACCTGCTGGCCGCCGGGGTCGGCCCGGCGCTCGCCGCCGCGAGCACCGCCTCCGCCCTGACCGCCGCCGCGCTGGCCGGCCGCCCCTACGGGCTGGTCGTCTGCGCCGGGATCGGCGGCGGCTTCGCGCCCGACGCGCCCGTCGGCTCGCTCGTCGTCGCCGACGCCGTCACGGCCGCCGATCTGGGCGCCGAGACCGCGGACGGCTTCCTCGCCGTCACCGAACTCGGTTTCGGTACCGTCACCCACCGCCCGCCGGAATCACTCGTACGAGTCGTGTCCGAGGCCACCGGAGCCCGTACCGGCACCATCCTGACCGTCTCCACGGTGACCGGCACCGCCGGCCGCGCCGCCGCCCTGCGCGCCCGCCACCCGGGCGCGCTGGCCGAGGGCATGGAGGGGTTCGGGGTGGCGGAGGCCGCCGCCGCGCACGGGGTGCCCGTGCTGGAGATCCGCGCGGTCTCCAACCCGGTCGGGCCCCGCGACCGCGCCGCCTGGCGCATCGGCGACGCCCTGGCCGCCCTCGCCGAGGGGTTCGGGAAGCTCGCGCCCGCACTGGAGAGTTGGAACCCGTATGACCACTGAGCCGCTGCAGATCGCGTACTCCCCCTGCCCGAACGACACCTTCGTCTTCGACGCCCTGGCCCACGGCCGGGTCCCCGGCGCCCCCGCGCTGGACGTGACCTTCGCCGACATCGACCTCACCAACGGCATGGCCGAGCGCGGCGAGTTCGACGTGCTGAAGGTGTCGTACGCCGTCCTGCCGTACGTCCTCGGCGAGTACGCGCTGCTGCCGTGCGGCGGCGCGCTGGGCCGGGGCTGCGGGCCGCTGGTGCTCACCCGGGAGCCCGGGACCGACCTGAAGAGCCGTACGGTCGCGGTGCCGAGCGAGAAGTCGACGGCCTATCTGCTGTTCCGCCTCTGGGCCGCGCAGACCGTGCCGGGCGGGGTCGGCGAGATCGTCGTCATGCCGTTCCACGAGATCATGCCGGCCGTGCGGGACGGCAAGGTGGACGCGGGCCTGGTGATCCACGAGGCCCGGTTCACCTACCAGAACTACGGGCTGCACAAGCTCGCCGACATGGGCGAGCACTGGGAGCGGACCACCGGTCTCCCGATCCCGCTGGGCGCCATCATCGCCAAGCGTTCACTGGGCGCCGGGGCGCTGACGCTGCTCGCCGACTCCGTCCGTACGTCGGTGCGGGCCGCCTGGGACGACCCCGAGATCTCCCGGCCGTACGTCATGGCCCACGCCCAGGAGATGGACCCGGCCGTCGCCGACCAGCACATCGGGCTGTACGTCAACGAGTTCACCGCCGACCTCGGCGAGGACGGCTATGCGGCGGTCCGCGGGCTGCTCAGCCGTGCGGCGGCCGAGGGGCTCGTTCCGCCCCTCGGCCCGGACGCACTCGCTTTTCCCTGAGGTTTCTCCGGAGGTCACACGTCCAGCTGGTCGGCGACCGCGCGGAGCAGGCCGGCGATCTTCCCGCCGGAGGCCTTGTCGGGGTAACGGCCCTTCTCCAGCATCGGCGTGATGTTCTCGAGAAGGGTCGTCAGATCCTGCACGATCGAAGCCAGCTCGTCGGGCTTCTTGCGCTGGGCGGCGGCGACCGAGGGCGTCGGGTCGAGCAGGATCACCGACAGGGCCTGGTCACCGCGCTGACCGGCGACGACACCGAACTCCACGCGCTGGCCCGGCTTGAGTACATCGACTCCGTCGGGGAGAACAGAGGAATGGACGAAGACGTCGCCGCCGTCGTCGCGGGAGAGAAAGCCGAAGCCCTTCTCACTGTTGAACCACTTGACCTTGCCGGTAGGCACGTCTGTCCTCGTCCTCGTACTCGTCGGGAAAACTACTTCGGAAACGGCTCTTGATAGCAGTAGAGCGGGTCGACCATGACCCGCCGCTACCAAGCGCTACCAAGGCTAATGGTCTTCGGGCGGGTGACAAGACGTCCCCCGGTTGTTCTCTCGGGCAGGGAACTACCCTGGTCCGGTGCGTGACAAAACCCAAACGAATTCCGCCGCGCCCGGTGACCGGCTGATCCGCGCCGGTGCGGTCGTCTTCTTCCTCGGAGCCGTGGCCACCCTCGTCACGGTGGCCCCGCTGTTCTTCGGGGCGAAGCCTTTTCCGACCTACATGTTCGGTCTGAGCATGCTCATGGCCGTCGGTTTTCTCGTCGCGGGCGCAGGTGTCCTGCGGTCCGTCGCCGCCGGGCGGCGTCAGGCGCGGGGGGTGTCCCCGGGCGCCTCGCGGTAGCCGCTGAGCCACGCCGGGAAGGCGGACAGGTCCGTCAGGACCACGTCCGCGCCGGCCGCGTGCAGCTCGTCGGCGGGGCAGGGGCCGGTCGCCACGGCGACCGAAAACGCACCCGCGGCGCGGGCTCCGCGCACGTCTCCGACGTGGTCGCCGACGTACACGGCGGCGCCGTGCTCGCGCAGCGCCGCCGCCTTCTGCTCCGCCCACAGGTCGCCGACGACCACGTCCGGCTCGATGCCGAGGTGGGCCAGGTGCAGCTTGGCGTTCGGCTCGTACTTCGCGGTGACCACCATCGTCCGGCCGCCGGCCGCCCGCACCGCGTCGATCGCCTCGCGGGCGCCGGCCATGGCGGGCGTCGCGGCGATGGCTATGGACGGGTACATCTCCCGGTACAGACCGGCCATCGCCGGCACCTGCTCGGCCGGGAACCAGTGGATCAGCTCATCGGCGAGCGGCGGCCCGAGGCGGGTGACCGCGAGATCGGCGTCGATGTACGCGCCGGTGCGCTCCGCCAGTGCCAGGTAGCAGGCACGGATGCCCGGCCGGGAGTCGATGAGCGTCATGTCGAGGTCGAACCCGACGGTGAGGGTGGTGGAGGCCATGGGGGCCATTCTGCCGGGTACCGCCCGGCGGGGGGCCGGCTGCTCGATCGCCGGGCGCGGGCCGGTGGGGGCCGATCGCGCAGTTCCCCGCGCCCCTAAAAGCGGGGCCACGCCGCGAGGACGAACGCCGGATCCCCCGTGCCGGACGGCGGGGGCTGATCGCGCAGTTCCCCGCGCCCCTAAAAGCGGGGCCGCGCCGTGAGGGCGAGCGGCCGATCCCCCGTGCGGACCGTGGTCGGCTGGTCGCGCAGTTCCCCGCGCCCCTGGGTGGGACCGGCTGGCTCGGCTGAAAAGCGGGCGACCCACAAGCGCCCGAAGGGGCGCGGGGAACTGCGCGGGCCGGAGCCACCGGGCCGCAGGCGGGAGCAGGGCCCCAACCCCCGCGGCGGACAGCCGGGCCGCCCGCAGGGCGCCAGGGGCGCGGGGAACTGCGCGAGGCGGAGCCACCGGGCCGCAGGCGGAAGCAGACCCCCAACCCCCACGGCGCACAGCCGGGCCGCCCGCAGGGCACCAGGGGCGCGGGGAACTGCGCGGGACGGAGCCACCGGGCCGCAGACGGAAGCAGACCCCCAACCCCCACGGCGCACAGCCGGGCCGCCCGCAGGGCACCAGGGGCGCGGGGAACTGCGCGGGACGGAGCCACCGGGCCGCG
>NZ_JBIBUO010000005.1:70257-160468 GCF_043079545.1 Streptomyces sp. NPDC015171 | reverse complement strand
GCAGGCGGGGGCAGGCCCCAGACCCCACGGCGCACAGCCGGGCCGCCCGCCAGGGCGCCAGGGGCGCGGGGAACTGCGCGAGGCGGAGCCACCGGCCGCGGGTGAGGACGGGGGGCGGCCCCGACGATGCCGCCAAGGCCGCGCCTAGCGACTCCGCTGGGAGCGCCAGAGCAGGTAGAGGGCCGAGGCGACCGCCGCGCCCCGGACGACCCACGGCCACGTCCCCGAGACCGCGTCCGCCATATGGCCCTCGGCGATCGGGGCACCCCAGCGCCCCTCCTCGCGGCCCCACAGCCACACCAGGCCGGCCGCGACCGCCGCACCGGGCAGCACCATCACCGCCCACTGGACCTCACCCCGGGTCAGCCGGCGCGAGCCGTACGCGATGGCCCAGCCGAGGAGCAGCGCGAACCAGTTCCCGAGCACGGCCCCGGCGACCAGCGCGGCGGCGGCCAGCAGCAGCAGCGGGTTGGACCAGCCGGCCGCCGGTCCGGGCAGGAGCCGGCGGGGCGCGGGCACGGCGCCGTCCGCCGGGACGCTCGCGCGGGCGGGGCGCAGGCCCAGCAGCCTGCGGCGCGGGGCGGCGGCAGGCGCGGCGACGGGCACGGCCTCGGCGGGCTCAGCGTCCTCGGCGTCATCCTCCAGCGGAGGCCGCTTGAGCAGCTCCGGGATCTCCACCCCGCCGACGAACCCCGGCACCGGATCCGTGTCCGCCATCGGCCCCGCCGTGCTCACCCGCCACCAGTCGGGCGACACCGCGCTGCCCCCCAGCTCGTGCGCGGGCGCCAGATGCGGCGGGGCCGGCGCGTCCGGCACGGACGGCTCCGGCTCGGCGGGGCGCGGGCGCGGCACGACCCGGCGCAGCCCCTTCGGCCGCTCCCGCTCCCGCTCCCGGGGCGCCGCGGGCTGTGCCGGTACGGCGGTGGACGGCGAGCGCGGCCCCCCGCCACCGGCCGCCGCCACCACGTCGTCGGGGCTCCCCAGCCGTTCCAGGATGCGGCGGACCGCCGCCGGCGAGTCCACCGCGGCCTGCGACCGATGCCGGTCGATCTCGTTCCGCAGCTCCGACACGAGCCGCATCCGGGTCGACGACGGCAGCTGCCGCTGCTGCGCGACGTCGCCGACGCGGCTCAGATACTCGTAGACGACCTGGTCGCTCTCGATCCCCACGGAACCCCTCCGGCGTGCGCCGACCGATACCCCGTGAGGACGGTACCGGTTCTCCCCCGCCGCCCGGGACGCCGTGACTGTCCCCTCCGGTCCGGCCGGGATGTCCGCTAACGTTGGCCGGATGAGCCCCGAGGCCCACTCAGCCCCTCGGTCCCTGGCGGAGGCGCTCCGCGCCCGGGACGACGCCTCCCTGGCCGCGCTGCTGCGCAGCCGCCCGGACCTCATCACCCCGGTCCCCACCGATCTCACCCAGCTCGCCACCCGCGCCGGCACCCGCGCCTCGGTGCTGCGCGCCCTGGAACGCCTCGACCGGTTCGCGCTGCAGACCGCCGAGGCGCTGGCCGTGGCCCCGGACCCGGCGTCGTACGCCACCCTGCTCGGGCTGATGGCCGGGGACGCGGGCGACGAGCAGGTCGCCGGCGCGCTGCCGCGGGCCGTCGCCACCCTGCGCGAACAGGCGCTGGTGTGGGGCGGGGACGACCGGCTGCGGCTGGTGCGCACCGCCCGCGAGCTGCTCGCCCCCGCGCCGCAGCACCCCTCGCCGACCGGCCTCGGGCCGAGCGTGCAGGAGGCCACCGCGGGCATGTCACCGGGGCGGATCCAGGAGATCGTGACGTCGGCCGGGCTGCCGTCGACGCACGACTCGGTGTCCGCCGCGGCCGCGCTGACCGCCCTTTTCAGCCACCGGAAGAAGATGGCGAAGCTGCTCGCCGGGGCCCCGGAGGCCGCCCGCGAGGTGCTGTCCCGGCTGGTGTGGGGGCCGCCGTACGGGCAGGTCACCGCGGATCCGGCGGCGCATCTGCGCTGGCTGCTCGACCGCGGCCTGCTGCTGCCGACCGCGCCCGGCACGGTCGTGCTGCCCCGCGAGGTCGCCCTGCATCTGCGCGAGGGCCGCGCCCATCGCGCGCCCGAGCCGCTGCCGCCCGCCGTGGCGCCGGGCGCCGCCCACAGCCGCCAGGTGGTGGACGCCACGGCGGCCGGGCAGGCGTACACCGCCCTGGCCACGGTGGAGGAGCTGCTGAAGGACTGGGACGAGGGCGGTCCCGCCGTGCTGCGCGCGGGCGGGCTGAGCGTGCGCGACCTGAAGCGGACCGCCGTGGCGCTCGACGTGTCCGAGCCGGTCGCCGCCTTCTGGACCGAGCTGGCGTACGCGGCCGGCCTGATCGCCTCCGACGGCGAGGCCGACGAGCGGTACGCGGCCACGCCCGCCTACGACGAGTGGCTGGAAATGCCCCCCGCTGTGCGCTGGGGCCTGCTCGCCCAGGCATGGCTGACGGCCACCCGCGCGCCGGGGCTCGTCGGCGGCCGGGACGCCAAGGACCGCACGCTGTCGGCGCTCGGTCCGGGCCTGGACCGGTCGGCCGCGCCCGAGGTACGGCACCGGGTGCTGGTGCTGCTCGCCGGGCTGCCGCAGGGCACGGCCCCGGACGCCGGGTCGGTGCTGGAACGGCTGCACTGGGAACGGCCGCTGCGCGGTGCCGAGCGGCCCGAGGGCGACGACCTGCGCTCCCGGCTGGCCCGCTGGGCCCTGTCGGAGGCGGAACTGCTGGGCGTGACCGGACGGGGAGCGCTGTCGGGCCACGGGCGCGCGCTGCTCGGCGCCGCGGCCGACGCTTCCGCGGCCGGCGGCCCGAAGTCCGGCGCGGCCACCGGGTCCGGCGCGGCCTCCGGGTCCGCCTCCGCCTCCGCGGAACCCGCCGGTCCCGGGGACAAACTCCCGGTGCACCACCACCGGGCGCCCGACCGGCCCGCGACGCTCTCCGCCGCCGAGCGGGCCGCCGCGACCGCGGCGGCGGTCCGGCTGCTCGCCCCGCTGCTGCCCGAGCCGCTGGACCATGTGCTGCTCCAGGCCGACCTGACGGCGGTGGCCCCCGGCCCGCTGCGCCGCCCGCTCGCGGACACGCTGGGCGTGCTCGCGGACGTGGAGTCCAAGGGCGGCGCGACCGTGTACCGGTTCACCCCGGCGTCCGTGCGGCGGGCCCTCGACGCCGGCCGGACCGCCGCCGACCTGCACGCCTTCCTCACCGAGCACTCCCGCACCCCGGTACCGCAGCCGCTCGCCTATCTGATCGACGACGTGGCCCGCCGGCACGGCCATCTGCGGGTCGGCGCGGCCTCGGCGTACGTGCGCTGCGACGACGACGCCCTGCTGAACGAGATCCTCGCCGACAAGCGGGCCGCCGCGCTGCGGCTGCGCCGGCTGGCCCCGACCGTGCTGGCCGCGCCGGTCGATCCGGCGGCGCTGCTGGAGGGGCTGCGCACGATGGGGTACGCGCCCGCCGCCGAGTCGGCCGAGGGCGATGTCCTGATCACCCGCGCCCACGCCCACCGCACCCCGCCGCGCACCGCGCCCGAGCCGGTGCCGGACGGCCCGCCGCCGCCCGACACCACCCTGCTCTCGGCGGCCGTCCGCGCGATCCGGGCCGGAGACCTGGCCGCCACCGCCCCGCGCAAGCCCGTGGGCGAGCCCCTGGCGGGCGGCGACCTGCCCCGCACCTCCTCGGCCGAGACCCTGGCCACCATGCAGGCCGCCGTCCTGACCGGCGAGTCCGTATGGATCGGCTACGTCAACGCCGAGGGCGCGGCCAGCCAGCGGGTCATCGCGCCGGTCCGGGTGGAGGGCGGCTTCGTGACGGCGTACGACCACACGGCGGACGAGGTCCGCACGTACCCCCTGCACCGCGTCACCGGCGTGGCGGAACTGGCGGACGACTGAGCCTCCCCCGGCGGTCGCGCCCACCGGCCCGCGCCGGCGGCAGGCGGCCCGTCCGCTCGCCGCACCTCCTGGCACCCCCGCCCGATGAGGCACACTGGAGGTTTGGTGTTGACGAAAGGGCGTGCCGCGCGTGAATGGTCCACTGATCGTCCAGTCCGACAAGACCCTGCTGCTGGAAGTCGACCACGAGCGGGCCGACGACTGCCGGCGGGCCATCGCGCCCTTCGCCGAGCTGGAGCGGGCGCCCGAGCACATCCACACCTACCGGGTGACGCCGCTCGGCCTGTGGAACGCGCGCGCCGCCGGGCATGACGCCGAGCAGGTCGTGGACGCCCTCGTGCAGTTCAGCCGCTACCCGGTGCCGCACGCGCTGCTCGTGGACATCGCCGAGACGATGGACCGCTACGGCCGCCTCACCCTCAGCAAGCACCCCACGCACGGACTGGTCCTCACCACCACCGACCGCCCGGTGCTGGAGGAGGTGCTGAAGTCCAAGCGGATCGCCCCGCTGGTGGGGACGCGGATCGACCCGGACACCGTGCTCGTGCACCCCTCCGAGCGCGGGCAGATCAAGCAGACGCTGCTGAAGCTGGGCTGGCCGGCCGAGGACCTCGCCGGGTACGTCGACGGCGAGGCGCACCCGATCGAGCTGCTGGAGGACGGCTGGGCGCTGCGCCCGTACCAGCGGCAGGCCGTGGAGAACTTCTGGCACGGCGGCAGCGGAGTCGTGGTGCTGCCCTGCGGCGCCGGAAAGACGCTGGTCGGGGCCGGGTCCATGGCCCAGGCGAAGTCGACCACGCTGATCCTCGTCACCAACACCGTCTCCGCCCGGCAGTGGAAGCACGAGCTGGTGAAGCGGACCTCGCTGACCGAGGAGGAGATCGGCGAGTACAGCGGCACGCGCAAGGAGATCCGCCCGGTCACCATCGCCACCTACCAGGTGCTGACGACCAAGCGGAAGGGCGTCTACCCGCACCTGGAGCTGTTCGACTCCCGGGACTGGGGGCTGATCGTCTACGACGAGGTGCACCTGCTGCCGGCGCCGGTCTTCAAGTTCACCGCCGACC
This sequence comes from Streptomyces sp. NPDC015171, assembly GCF_043079545.1. NCBI lineage: Bacteria > Bacillati > Actinomycetota > Actinomycetes > Kitasatosporales > Streptomycetaceae > Streptomyces > Streptomyces sp. NPDC015171. The sequence continues at coordinate 155,515 of NZ_JBIBUO010000005.1, read as the reverse complement.
TCCAGGCCCGCCGCCGGCTGGGGCTCACCGCCACCCTGGTGCGCGAGGACGGCCGGGAGTCGGACGTGTTCTCCCTCATCGGGCCCAAGCGGTTCGACGCGCCCTGGAAGGAGATCGAGGCGCAGGGCTACATCGCGCCCGCCGACTGCGTCGAGGTCCGGGTGAACCTCACCGACTCCGAGCGGCTCGCGTACGCGACCGCCGAGGCCGAGGAGAAGTACCGCTTCTGCGCGACCACCGAGACCAAGCGCAAGGTCACGGAGGCGATCGTGCGCCGGTTCGCCGGGCAGCAGATCCTCGTCATCGGCCAGTACATCGACCAGCTCGACGAGCTGGGCGAGCATCTGAACGCCCCGGTGATCAAGGGCGAGACCTCCAACGCCCAGCGCGAGAAGCTCTTCGACGCGTTCCGCGAGGGCGAGATCAGCGTGCTGGTGGTGTCGAAGGTCGCCAACTTCTCCATCGACCTGCCCGAGGCCACGGTCGCCATCCAGGTGTCCGGCACCTTCGGCTCCCGGCAGGAGGAGGCCCAGCGGCTCGGCCGGGTGCTGCGCCCCAAGGCCGACGGCCACCAGGCCCACTTCTACTCCGTCGTCGCCCGCGACACCATCGACCAGGACTTCGCCGCCCACCGGCAGCGCTTCCTGGCCGAGCAGGGCTACGCCTACCGGATCATGGACGCGGACGAGATCCTGGCGGAGGGCCAGGCCGGTCCGGCCTAGCAGACCTGGAGGGCCTGGAGGGCCTAGAAGAAGGAGTGGCTCTCCATCCAGCCCGTGGTCTTGCCGGACTTGCCGTAGTACCAGGAGCCGCCCTTCGCGGTGCAGTACACGCGCACGTTGCTGCCCGCGAACACGGACTTCTTCACCTTGGACTTGAAGCTGGGGCTCGTGTACATGTCCGCGTGGTCCCACTGGACGACCTGAAGGGTCCTGTCCTTGATGTTCTTGGTGCACGCGGAGGAGCCCACGGCCGAGGCGGCGGGCGCGGCCAGCACGGTGGCGCCGAGGGCGAGGGCGGTGACGGCGGTCAGGCCGCTCACCGCCTTGCGGAACGAAAGCGTCGAGAAGGACATACTGGTTTCCCCGTTTGCTCGGTCGAAAGGGTCGGACAACGGCTGATCATGCTGTCATACGACAGGAGCAGCCCGAGCGGCAGGAGGGGGTAGGCGGCGGCCAACGGCTGCTGCCACCACGGAAGTTCCAGGTCGAGGGCGCCCTCGTGGGGCACCAGCCATATCGTGCGGGCGGTGAAGACGAGGGCCGCGAGCGCGGCCGTGCGGGTGCGGCCCTCCGCCAGCAGCACCGCGAGCAGCGGCACGCACCACACCCAGTGGTGGGTCCAGCTGATCGGGCAGATCAGCAGGGCCGTGAACGCGGTCAGCAGGACGGCGTGGCTCTCCTGGCGAGCCCGGCCGGCCAGCACCAGGCCGGTCACGGCGACCGCCGCCGCCGGGAGCGCCCAGGCGGGCCCCGGCGCGGGGTCGTGCAGCGCGCGGGCGATCAGTCCGCGCAGGGACTGGTTGTCCACGATCCACGCCTTGCCGACCCGGCCCGTCTCGTACAGCCGCCGGGTCCAGAAGTCGGTGCTCGCCGCGGGCAGCAGCAGGAAGCCGAGCAGCACCGTGGCCAGGCAGCCGGCCGCCGCCGTGGCCGCCTCCCGCTTGCGTCCGCGAACGATCAGATGGACCACGAAGAGGGCCGGTGTGAGCTTGATGCCGGTCGCGAGGCCGAGGGCCAGACCTCTGGCGCGGGCGCCGGCCGGACGGGTCAGGTCCCACAGGACAAGGCAGGCGACGGCCAGGTTGATCTGGCCGAACAGCAGGGTCTGGAAGACGGGCTCCAGCCAGAGCGCGGCGGCGGTGGCCGCGCAGAGCGGGGCCGGGGGCAGCGGGCGGGACGCCAGCCGGGCGGAGAGGGCGACGAGGACGGCGAGCAGGAGCGCGTTGCCCGCCAGGAACGCCGCCTTCAGGACCGGCAGGGGGAGCCAGACGGCGGGGACGAACAGGATCGCCGCGAAGGGCGGATAGGTCGCCGGGAGGTGCCACTTCGTGACGGTGAAGCCGTAGAGGTCGGTGCCGTGGGCCACGGCCGCGCCCTCGGCGCGGTAGACGAGGAGATCGGCCATGGGCGCGCCGCGCAGGGCGCACAGCGTGCCGAAGGAGGTGAAGGAGAGGGCGAGGAGGAACAAGGCCGTCCGTTTCCGCACGGACGTGACCCTATGCGGTTACTTGCGGCGTACGCCCGCTTCCTCGCCGTACTCGCCGAGGATCACGACACTGAACGCGGCCTCCACGAACACCTTGACGGCCCGCAGGGCATTGCCCAGGAGGTGCAGGTGCGGGCCGTCCACGGCCGTGGCGCCGGATGGGGGACGGACGGAAGCCGGGGGAACGATTGCTGCGCTCATACCTCCATGATGGAACTCGGGCATACCGTGCGCATCGGTCTGCGGGTCCAGATCCGCGGGCCCGCGCGTAGACCTCCGGGCGGACCGGCACCCCGAGCCGGACGGACCCCGGGCGCACCCCGTCCCCTAGGGGATCCCCGGGGACGGCCGCGGCCGGGGCGGCGTCCGGGGGACGCGCACGGAAATTCATTGGCGATCACCGCACCCGCTCACTAAAATCCTCGCTCTTGCCCGCCTCCCTCGCGGAGTGCCGCCGCCCGGCCGGAAACCGGACGGCACCGTCGTAGCCGCGCAGCAGTCCCAGCAGCAGTCCCATCGGAGGCACTCCCTTGTCCGCGCCCGCCCACGAACCGACCGCCGGCCAGTCGGCCGACCCGCTGTCCCGAGAGCGCGCCCACCTCTCCGAGTCCCGGTCCGCCCTGCGCGCCATGCGCGAGGACGTGGAGGCGCTGGACATCAGAGACGTCACCGCGAACTGGGTCAACGCCGAGGTGCTCGCCCGCCAGATCGACGAGCGGATCAAGGCGCTGGCCGACCTCAGCGACACCCCGCTGTTCTTCGGCCGGCTCGACTATCTGCACGCCCCGGGCGCGGACCGGGCCGAGGGGGCCGAGGGGGAGCGGTTCTACATCGGACGGCGGCATGTGCACGACGCCGGCGGCGACCCCATGGTCATCGACTGGCGCGCGCCGGTCTCGCAGCCGTTCTACCGGGCGTCCAAGAAGGAGCCCATGGACGTCGGGCTGCGCCGCCGCTTCGGCTACACCGGCGGCGACCTGACCGCGTACGAGGACGAGCACCTCTCCGATCCGGCCGAGGCCGCCGAGACCACCAGCAGGCTGCTCCAGCAGGAGATCGAACGGCCGCGCGTCGGTCCGATGCGGGACATCGTCGCCACCATCCAGCCCGAGCAGGACGAGATCGTCCGCTCCGGCCTGTCCGGCACGGTGTGCGTGCAGGGCGGTCCGGGCACCGGGAAGACCGCCGTCGGCCTGCACCGGGTCGCCTATCTGCTCTACGCCCACCGGGAGCGGCTCGCCCGCACCGGCACCCTGGTCATCGGGCCGAACCGGTCCTTCCTGCACTACATCGAGCAAGTCCTGCCCGCGCTCGGCGAGTTGGCCGTGCAGCAGGCCACGGTGGACGACCTGGTCGCCCATGTCGAGGTGCGCGGCACGGACGAGGCCGCCGCCGCGGTCGTCAAGGGCGACGCCCGGATGGCCGAGGTGCTCCGCCGGGCCCTGTACGCCCAGGTGGCGTTCCCGACGGAAGCCGTCGTGGTGGTGCGCGGCTCCCGGCGCTGGCGGGTGCCGGCGTACGAACTGGAGGAGCTGGTCCGCGAGTTGCTGGACCGGGACATCCGCTACGGCGCCGCCCGCGAGGCCCTGCCGCAGCGCATCGCGCACGCGGTGCTGGTGCAGATGGAGCGGGCCGGGGAGGCCCCGGACGACCGGGTGCAGGACGCGGTCGCCCGGGGCAGCGCGGTGAAGGCGGCCGTGAAGACGGTCTGGCCGGCCGTCGACCCGGCGAAACTGGTCCTGCGCCTGCTGACGGACGCCGGCTTCCTCGCCGAGCACGCCGAGGGCCTCCTGGACGAGGAGGAGCAGAAGACGATCCTGTGGGCCAAGCCGGTGCGCAGCGTGAAGTCGGCCAGGTGGTCGGCGGCGGACACCGTGCTGATCGACGAGGCGGCCGACCTGATCCAGCGCACCCACTCGCTCGGCCATGTCGTCCTGGACGAGGCGCAGGACCTGTCCCCGATGCAGTACCGGGCCGTCGGCCGCCGCTGCACCACCGGCAGCGCGACCGTGCTGGGCGACCTCGCGCAGGGCACCACCCCGTGGGCCACCCGCAGCTGGGCCGAGGCGCTGGCCCATCTCGGCAAGGCGGAGGGTGCCGTCGAGGAGCTGACCGCCGGTTTCCGGGTGCCGACGGACGTCATCGCGTACGCCTCCCGGCTGCTGCCGCACATCGCGCCCGGCCTCACCCCGGTCGCCTCCGTCCGGGAGAACCCGGGGTTCTTCGAGGTCCGTACGGCCGAGGGGGCGGCCGACGCGGTCGCCGCCTGCGCCGAGTTGCTGCGCAACGAGGGCTCGACCGGTCTGATCGCCGCCGACGCCCGGATCCCGGCCCTCGCCGAGGCCCTGACCGCGGCCGGCCTCTCCTGGCTCGCCCCCGGCGAGGAGACCACCCGCGAGACCCGGCTGACCCTGGTCCCGGCCTCGCTCGCCAAGGGCCTGGAGTACGACTACGTGGTCCTGGACGAGCCGCGGTCCGTGGTGGACGGCGAGCCCGACGAACGCACCGGCCTGCGGCGCCTGTACGTGGCGCTGACCCGCGCGGTGTCCGGCCTGATCGTGACGCACGCGGCACCGCTGCCGGCCCAGCTCGCCGGGTAGGGCGCCGCGCCGTCCGGCAGGCCCGCCGGAAGGACCGGCGCGGGACTCTCCCGAGGCGCGGGCCTCTCCCCCGGAGTCGGGGCTCTCCCCAGGACGCGGGCCTCTCGGTCAAGGCGCGGGACTATCGCTCAAGGCGCGGGCCTCTCTCTCAAGGCGCGGGCCTCTCGCTCAAGACGCGGGCCTCTCGCTCAAGACGCGGGCCTCTCGCTCAAGACGCGGGCCTCTCGCTCAAGACGCGGGCCTCTCGGTCAAGACGCGGGCCTCTCGCTCAAGACGCGGGCCTCTCGGTCAAGGCGCGGGCCTCTCGCTAGAGGGTCCCGTCCCCGTCGACCGCCACCCGCCAGCGCGCCACCGCGTCCGCCGAGACCGGGCCCTGCCAGCCGTCGGGGCGGGCCGCGCCGCCGATGTGGAAGGCGTCGAGGCCGCCGGCCCGCAGCCGCGGGACGTGGTCGAGGCGCAGGCCGCCGCCGACCAGTATCCGCGGCTCGTAGCCGGGCTCGCCGCCGCGCGTCGCCTCGGCGAGCAGCGTCGGCAGGCCGTCGTCCACGCCCGCCGCGGAACCGGCCGTCAGATAGGTGTCGAGGCCGGGCAGGTCGGCGAGCTGCTTGCGCAGGGCGTCGCGGTCGGCGGCCCGGTCGATCGCCCGGTGGAAGGTCCAGCGGCAGTCGCCGAGCACGCCGGCGATCCGCTCCACCGCGTCCAGGTCGACGCCGCCGTCCGCGGCGAGGAACCCGAGGACGAACTGGTCGGCGCCGGCCTGGCGCAGCTCGCCCGCCACGCCGACCAGCCGGTCCACGTCGCCGGCCGCGAACCCGTCCGCGAGCCGGAGCATCACGCGCAGGTCGATGTCGACGGCGGCACGGATCGCGGCGACGGTGGCGGGCGAGGGGGTGAGCCCGTCGGCCGCCATCTCGGTGACCAGCTCCAGCCGGTCCGCGCCTCCGGCCTGGGCGGCGACCGCGTCCTCGACGCCGAGGGCGATCACCTCCAGGACTGCACGCTTGCTCATGGCACCCCATTCATCGGCGACTACAGGTCTAGTCCAATTCAAGAGTACGCCGGTACCGGAGCGCCACAGGGCCACCGGTCATCCGAAGATGTTCAGTTCCCCCTCCTGCGCCCCCGCCAGCTCATAGGCCCCATCCGTCACAGGCCGCCCGGCGTACAGCCGTACGAGCGTGGCGGCGTCGCCGATGTACCGGGCCGGCGGGCCGACCGGGACCGGCGCCCCGAACCTGAGCGGTTCGTCCACCTCGTCGAGGTCGGCGTGGAGCGGCAGGTGCTCCCGCTGCCGGGTGACGCGGGCCAGCAGGGTCAGCGCGTGCGGCAGCCCGGCCCCCGCGTAGGCCCCCGGCTCGCCCCACACCTCCCGCACGTCCCCGGCGTGCACCCACTCCCCCAGCGCGAGCACGTCCATCCGGCCGTCCCCCCGGGCGAGCACCGGACCGGCCTCGGTCATCCCGCGCTCCAGCTCGTCCACGATCCGCGCGTTCGGCCAGCCGGCCCGCTCGGCGATGTCCCGGTCGTTCGACTCGGGCGAGAACACGCCCTTCTCGAACCGGCCCTCCACCACCCGCGTCAGCGCGGCGGAACAGTGCGCCAGCACATCGCGCACCGTCCACCCCGGACACGCGGCCGTCGCCAGCGCGAAGTCGTCGTCGGACCGGGACCGCAGCAGCGGCAGGAGGGCATCGCGCTCGACGGCCAGCAGCCGTCCGGGCAGTTCGGGGTCCCGTGCTTGCGTCATCTCCGTCATCTCCGTCATGGGGATCACGCTAGGGGCGCCCGCCGGCCGGCGTCACGCGGTGGGACGACAGCGAGTTCGCGGGCGGCCGGGCCGAGCGGGCCGGCCGCCGGCCGGCACGCGAGAATGGGCGCCATGGCCGACCTCGACGCCCTGCGCCTCCGCTTCGCCCGCGCCCTGGAAGCGGCGCGCGCCCCCGGCGGCGGCCCCGACCCCGCCCCCTACGCCGACGACCTGCTCACCCGCTGGCAGGAGCCGCAGCGCCGGTACCACACGGTGGCCCACCTCACCGCCGTGCTCGACCGCGTCGACGTCCTGGAGGCGTACGCGGCCGATCCGGACGCGGTCCGGCTGGCCGCCTGGTTCCACGACGCCGTCTACCTTCCCGAGCGGTCCGAGAACGAGGAGCGGTCCGCCCGGCTCGCCGAGCGCGCCCTGCCGGAGGCCGGCCTGCCGGACGCCACGACGGCCGAGGTGGCACGGCTGGTCCGGCTCACCGTCACGCACGACCCGGCGGCCGGCGACCGCGACGGCGAGGTGCTGTGCGACGCCGACCTCGCGATCCTGGCCGCGCCCCCGTCGGTGTACGCGGCCTACACCGCCGAGGTCCGCGAGGAGTACCACTTCGTCCCGGCCGACGCGTTCCGCGAGGGCCGGTCGGCGATCCTGCGCCAGCTGCTCGCCCTGCCCCGGCTGTTCCGGACCCCGTACGGCGAGGAGCACTGGGAGGCCACCGCCCGCTACAACCTCGCGGGCGAGCTGGAAATGCTGTCGACCTGAGGGCGCGGCCCCCGTACTGTGCGCGCATGCGAGCCATGAGCGGGGACCAGGTGGAGGCGGCCGTCGCCCACTGCGCGGGGACACTGCGCCGGGCGCTCGACCGGGACTGGGACGCGGTGAACGCGGCCGGCCTGGAGTGGAGTTGCCGCACCACGGCGTTCCACATAGCCGAGGACTTCACCGCGTACGCCAGCCGCCTCGCCGGCCGCGCCCGGCACCGCCTGCCGCTCGGCATCACCCTGCCCGAGGGCACCGACAACGCCGGCCTGCTCCAGGTGATCGAGGCGACCGGCGCCCTGCTGGCCGCCGCCGTCCGCACCGCCCCGCCCGGCGAACGCGCCTTCCACCCGGCGCAGTTCGGCAGCGCCGACCGCGAGGGCTTCGCCGCGATGGGCGTCGCCGAGGCGCTGCTGCACACCCATGACATCGCCCGGGGCCTCGGCCTCGTCCACGAGCCGCCCGCCGGCCTCGTCGCGTCCGTCCTCGGCTGGCTCTTCCCGCACGTCCAGCCGGGCGCCGAGCCCTGGCCCACCCTGCTGTGGGCGACCGGCCGCGGCGAGCTGCCGGGACGCGCCCCGGTCACCGACTGGACCTGGTACAACAACCTCGTCGTCCCCGCCGGACGCCTCACCCTCACCGGCATCCGCCCGGCCGTGGCCGACGATCTGCGCATGGGCGGCACGGGCGGCCTCGACTGGATCGGGGGCGGCCCCCACGAGATCACCCGGCAGACCTCCGCCGCCCTGCTCAAGGCGTACGAAGCGGGTGTGCACCGGCCGGAGTTCGGCTCCTTCGCGCTGGTCAGGAACGAGGACGGCCGGGCGGTCGGCGGCATCAACTTCCACGGCGCCCCGGACGAGGAGCGCCGGGTGGAGATCGGCTACGACCTCCTCGCCGGCGCCCGGGGCAACGGCTACGCGACCGAGGCGCTGCGCGCCCTGACCGAGTGGGCGCTGGCCCGCGACGACGTCGACACGGTGGTCGTCGCGATCAAGCGGGACAACCTGCCCTCGCAGCGGGTGGCGTCCCGGGCGGGCTTCCTCAGGGCGACCGTGGACGAGGAGCGCCTCGCGCGCACCGAGTACGACCTGGACGCCGGGCTGCTGCTCTACGTCCGCCGTTCCTGACGCCGCTTGGGCCTGCGCAGCCCGGCGGACTTCAGCAGCCGCACCACCTCGCGGCTCCTGACCCGCACCGCGCCCGCGGCCACCGCGTCCGCGTACCGGTGGGACGGAACGTCGTAGTGATCGCCGTCGAAGGCCCGCCGGGGAATGCCCAACCCGGCGGCGAACCGGTGCAGTTCGTCGTAGGACACATCGCTCACCAGGTGGGACCAGAGCCGCCCGTGGCCGGGCCAGTCGGGCGGGTCGATGTACACCGTCACGGGCGCCTCACGAGGTCGTGACCCCGCCCGTGGCCTGCCCCAGCGAGCCGACCGAGGCGACCTTCACCCCGGCCTTGTGGCACACCCAGTGCGGATCGGGGCCCAGTTCCGGCTCCACGTCCAGGGCGTGCGGGTCGCCCGAGCCGCACACCGGGCACAGCGGCCAGCGGCCGTACCGCTCCAGCAGGGCGTCCTGCACGTCCTGGGCGACGAGTCCGGCGACGAACGCCGCGCCGTCCGGCCACTGCTCGACCCACCAGCGCCGCTGGACGATCGACTCCTCCACCAGCGAGACCACGTCCGCCTCCGCGACCTGCCCCGCGACGAGATCCGCGAGCACCAGGGCGCGGGCGGCGTGCAACACCTGTTCCAGGGGGCTGATGGGGTCCATGCCCCCCATTGTGCGCACTCTTGACCGCGAGGCCGAACCGAAAATATCTTTCATCATGTGAACCAGGACGTGAAGGAAAGTTTCGGAAGTCCGGGCGGCTCGCTCGCCGCCAAGGTGCGCACGCTCGCCCCCTCCATGACCCGGTCCATGCAGCGCGTCGCCGAGGCCGTCGCGCACGACCCGGCCGGCTGCGCCGCCCTCACGGTCACCGGCCTCGCCGAACTGACCGGCACCAGCGAGGCGACGGTCGTACGCACCGCCCGGCTGCTCGGCTATCCGGGCTACCGGGATCTGCGGCTCGCCCTCGCCGGGTTCGCCGCCCAGCAGCAGTCCGGCCGCGCGCCCGCCATCACCACCGACATCGCGGTGGACGACCCCATCGCCGACGTCGTCGCCAAACTGGCCTACGAGGAGCAGCAGACCCTCGCCGACACGGCCGCCGGCCTCGACACCGTCCAGCTGGACGCGGCGGTCGGCGCGCTGGCCGCCGCCCGGCGCACCGATGTGTACGGCATCGGGGCGTCCGGGCTCGTCGCCCAGGACCTCACCCAGAAGCTGCTGCGGATAGGTCTCATAGCCCACGCGCACAGCGACCCGCACCTCGCGGTGACCAACGCGGTACAGCTCCGTGCGGGGGACGTGGCGATCGCCATCACGCACTCCGGGTCGACGGGGGACGTCATCGAGCCGCTCCGGGTCGCCTTCGAGCACGGCGCGACGACGGTGGCCGTCACCGGCCGTCCGAACTCGCCGGTGACGCAGTACGCCGACCATGTGCTGACGACGTCCACCTCCCGGGAGACCGAGCTGCGGCCCGCCGCGATGTCCTCCCGGACGAGTCAGCTGCTGGTGGTGGACTGTCTGTTCGTGGGGGTGGCACAGCGGACGTACGAGAGCGCGGCGCCGGCGCTGGCCGCGTCCTACGAGGCGCTGGCCCACCGGCACCGGAGCGCTCCGCGCTAGAGCGTGGCCCCGCGCCGGACCGCAGAACCGAATGATTCCGGGGGCCGTCCGCGGGTCCGGCGTGGCTGATCGCGCAGTTCCCCGCGCCCCTGGGGAACCGACCCGCCCTGAACCGGAGAGAGCCACCCCCATGACCTCGCCTGACCTTCGCACCGAGCTGGCCTCCCTGACCACCGAGGCCTTCCGGCCCGATCTCGCCGAGATCGACCGGCTGCCCACCCTCGACATCGCCCGCCTGATGAACCGTGAGGACACGGGCGTGCCCGTGGCGGTGGCGGCCCAGCTGCCGCGGATCGCCGCCGCCGTCGACGCCGTGGCCGCCCGCATGGCCCGCGGCGGACGGCTCGTCTACGCCGGTGCCGGCACCGCCGGGCGGCTCGGCGTGCTGGACGCCTCCGAGTGCCCGCCGACCTTCAACACCGAACCGGACCAGGTCGTCGGCCTGATCGCGGGCGGCCCCGCGGCCATGGTCACCTCCGTCGAGGGCGCCGAGGACTCCGCCGAGCTGGCCCGGCGGGACCTCGACGCGCTCGACCTCACCGCCGACGACACCGTGGTCGGCGTCTCCGCCTCCGGCCGCACCCCGTACGCCGTCGGCGCCGTCCGGCACGCCCGCGCCCTCGGCGCCCTGACCGTCGGCCTCGCCTGCAACGAGCACAGCGCGCTCGCGGCGGCCGCCGAGCACGGCATCGAGGTGGTCGTGGGCCCGGAGCTGATCGCCGGCTCCACCCGGCTGAAGGCGGGCACGGCGCAGAAGCTGGTGCTGAACATGGTGTCGACGATCACGATGATCCGGCTGGGCAAGACGTACGGGAACCTGATGGTCGACGTGCGCGCCTCCAACGACAAGCTCCGGGCCCGCTCCCACCGGATCGTGGCGCAGGCCACCGGGGCCGGCGACACCGAGATCGAGAAGGCCCTCACGGAGACCGGCGGCGAGGTCAAGCAGGCGATCCTGGTCCTGCTCGCCGGCGTCGACGGCCCCACGGCCGCCCGCCTCCTCCAGGAGTCCGCCGGCCACCTGCGCACCGCACTGGCCAACGCACCCCGCTGACACCGCTGCCCCGCCCCCCGCCCTGGCCGTCCGGCGGGCCCGGCGGACCGCTCCCCGGGCACGCCGAAGACGCTTCCTGGTCACCGCCGCCCTCACCGCCTGCGCCGCCGCCCGCGCCGGCGAACAGCACCGGACCGCCACGGGCACCGCCCGGTGCGCCGGTGCGCTCGTCGTACGCCCCGCCGTCGAGAGCACCAACCCGCTGCCGCCGGCCTTACCGCCCCCGCACGACGAGATCACCGGCCCCGGCCCGGTCAGGGGGCGGGTGCCCGCCAGACCAAGGTGTAGCGCCAGAACAGCCGGCGGCGCAGTCGGGCGCCCGGCAGCAGCCGGCGGGACGCGTGGGAGACCTCGGCGAAGGTCATCTCCGGGGCACGGGTGCGGGCCGTCATCGACACGGGGCGGTGCGGCGCCGGACGACCGCGGTTCTTCGTCCAGCCCGCCAGGGCGTTGAGCGGTACGGCCGCCAGACCGAGGGCGTGGTCGACGGGGCCCGCCGGCCGCGCGCAGCCGACGACCAGCAGCGTGCCGCCGGGTGCCAGCTCCCGCCGGAGCCGGGCGAGGGTCTCGGCGAAGGGGAGGTGGTGCAGGACGGCGACGCAGGTGATGACGTCGTAGGGGCCGGGCGGAAGCCGCCTGGAGACATCGGCGACGCTGTAGCCGACAGGGGCGGTGCCGGCCGTCAGCTCCCGCGCCCTCGCCACGATGTCCGCGTCGGCGTCGACCCCGTGCACCCGGAGCGCCCGCCGGCCGAGCAGCCGCGCCAGCTCCCCGCTCCCGCACCCCACGTCCAGGGCGGCCCCGAAGCGGCGGGGCAACTGCCGCAGCAGCCAGGGATGGTAGTGGGCGTTGTGGTCCCAGGGGTGCGCGGCGTTGAACCGGTCGAGGGCGGCGGACACCCGGGCCGCGAAGGTCGTCGTCACGGCACCCACTCCACCACGCGCCCGCCCCGCGCCACCGGCCCCGTCCGCCGCCAAGGCGTACCTTCTACGGGGAGGAGGCGACCCACCGACATGAACCACGCCCAGCTCACCGCCCTCGGGCGGGCCCTCAGGCTGCTCGGGGAACACGGCGAGACCCTGACCACCGACACCCCGGACGCCCGGCTGCACGAGATCAAGAACGATCTGCGACGGGCCCTCGACCTGCTGGACGAGAGCGTCACCACCGGCGTGCCCGCGACCCGGTGCCCCGAGCACCCGCAGGGGCCGGTGGACGAGAGCGCCCCCGATCTGTGCCTGCTGTGCGAGACCCGGCGCCGGGCCGCCCGGCGCTCGGAGTTCCAGGGCGGCAGGACCCGCCCGGGCGAACCGGCCCCCTCGGCCCCCTCCCGGTACGGCGTGCGCGCCGACCGGCCGCAGCCCCAGCAGCGGTATCTGCCGGAGCTGTGGACCGGGCAGGAGTGGCAGCTGTGCGGCACCCCCCGCCGGGACCGGCACGAGGCCGAGGCGTACCTCGCGGCCCAGCGGCGCGGGTCCCGGCCCGCCATGGCGTACCGGCTCGTGCACGAGTTCACCGACTACGAGGTGCTGCGGGTGTGGGGGACACCGGTGCACGTGGACATCGAGCCCATGGGTAATCTGTAGCGGCCCCCGGACCCCGGTCAGCTCAGGGTCTTCACCGCGGACGTGTCGTACGGCCGCAGCTCGCCGAGGCGGTCGGCGAGGACCTTGGCCGCCCACTCGGGGTCCTGCAGCAGCGCGCGGCCCACGGCCACCAGGTCGAACTCGTCGGCCTCCAGCCGGTCCAGGAGGTTGTCGATGCCCTTGACCTCGGAACCCTTGCCCTGGAAGGCGTTGATGAAGTCGCCGTCGAGGCCGACCGAGCCCACGGAGATGACCTGCTTGCCGGTGAGCTTCTTCGTCCAGCCGGCCAGGTTCAGGTCGGAGCCGTCGAACTCGGGGTGCCAGTAGCGGCGGGTGGAGGCGTGGAAGACGTCGACGCCGGCCGCCGCCAGCGGGGTGAGGATGGCCTCCAGCTCCTCCGGGGTCTCCGCGAGGCGGGCGGTGTAGTCCTGCTGCTTCCACTGCGAGTAGCGGAAGATCACCGGGAACTCCGGGGAGACCGCGGCACGCACGGCCGCGACGATCTCCGCGGCGAACTTGGTACGGGCCACCGGGTCGCCGCCGTACGCGTCGGTACGCCGGTTGGTGCCCGCCCACAGGAACTGGTCCAGGAGGTAGCCGTGGGCGCCGTGCAGCTCCACACCGTCGAAGCCGATGCGCTCGGCGGCGGCGGCGGCCTCGGCGAAGGCGCCGATCACCTCGTCCAGGTCCTGCTGGGTCATCGCCTTGCCGGTGGGCTCGGCACCGGCAGCGGCGAGGCCGGAGGGGCCGACGGCGGGGGCGTCCGGGAACGGCGGCTTGCCCTGTTCGCGGACCATGCCGATGTGCCACAGCTGCGGGACGATCGTGCCGCCGGCCGCGTGCACGTCCTCGGCGACCTTGGCCCAGCCCGCCAGCTGCTCCTCGCCGTGGAAGCGCGGGACGCTGTCGCTCTCACCGGCCGACTCGTGGCCCACGTAGGTGCCCTCGGTGACGATGAGGCCGACGCCGGCGGCGGCGCGGCGCGCGTAGTACGAGCGCACGTCCTCGCCGGGGACGCCGCCCGGGGAGAACATGCGGGTCATCGGCGCCATCACGATCCGGTTCGGGACGGTGAGGCCGTTCAGCGCGATGGGGCGGGACAGTATCCGGGCCGCGCGGGAGGCGGAGGGCGTGACGGTCACGTGGAGGGCTCCTCGACGATGGCGGGGTCAACCGACTGGTATGTGCGTGCGCATTGTTGCAGCTCCTGAAGTAACAACGGGCGCACCGCCCCGCATTCCGGCCCGGCCGGGGATTGTGGCGTGACCCCGGACACGCCCGAGGGCGGCACCCCCTGCCACAGACAGGGAGTGCCGCCCTCGGAGAAGGACAGACGATCCGGGACGGATCAGAAGTCCATGTCACCGCCCGGCATGCCGCCGCCGGCCGGCGCGGCGGCCTTCTCCGGCTTGTCGGCGATGACGGCCTCGGTGGTGAGGAACAGCGCGGCGATGGAGGCGGCGTTCTGCAGGGCAGAGCGGGTCACCTTCGCCGGGTCGATGATGCCCTCGGCGACCAGGTCGACGTACTCGCCGGTCGCGGCGTTCAGGCCGTGGCCCGGGGTCAGGTTGCGCACCTTCTCCACCACGACACCGCCCTCGAGGCCGGCGTTGACGGCGATCTGCTTCAGCGGGGCCTCAAGGGCGATGCGCACGGCGTTGGCGCCGGTCGCCTCGTCACCCTGGAGCTCCAGCTTCTCGAAGACCTGGGAGGCCTGCAGCAGGGCCACGCCACCACCGGCGACGATGCCCTCCTCGACGGCGGCCTTCGCGTTGCGGACGGCGTCCTCGATGCGGTGCTTGCGCTCCTTGAGCTCCACCTCGGTGGCGGCGCCGGCCTTGATGACCGCGACACCGCCGGCGAGCTTCGCCAGGCGCTCCTGCAGCTTCTCGCGGTCGTAGTCCGAGTCGCTGTTCTCGATCTCGGCGCGGATCTGGTTGACCCGGCCGCCGACCTGCTCCGAGGAGCCGGCACCGTCGACGATGGTGGTCTCGTCCTTGGTGATGACGACCTTGCGGGCGCGGCCCAGGAGGTCCAGGGTCGCGTTCTCCAGCTTGAGGCCGACCTCCTCGGAGATGACCTCGCCGCCCGTGAGGATGGCGATGTCGCCGAGCATGGCCTTGCGGCGGTCGCCGAAGCCCGGGGCCTTGACGGCGACGGACTTGAAGGTGCCGCGGATCTTGTTGACCACCAGGGTCGACAGGGCCTCGCCCTCGACGTCCTCGGCGATGATCAGCAGCGGCTTGCCCGACTGCATGACCTTCTCCAGCAGCGGGAGCAGGTCCTTGACGGAGGCGATCTTGGAGTTCGCGATGAGGATGTAGGGGTCCTCCAGCGAAGCCTCCATGCGCTCCATGTCGGTGGCGAAGTAGGCGGAGATGTAGCCCTTGTCGAAGCGCATGCCCTCGGTGAGCTCGAGCTCGAGACCGAAGGTGTTGCTCTCCTCGACGGTGATGACGCCTTCCTTGCCGACCTTGTCCATGGCCTCGGCGATCAGCTCGCCGATCTGGGTGTCGGCGGCGGAGATGGAGGCGGTGGAGGCGATCTGCTCCTTGGTCTCCACGTCCTTCGCCTGCTCCAGCAGGGCGGCGGAGACGGCCTCGACGGCCTTCTCGATACCGCGCTTCAGGGCCATCGGGTTGGCACCGGCGGCGACGTTGCGCAGGCCTTCCTTGACCAGGGCCTGGGCCAGCACGGTCGCGGTGGTCGTACCGTCGCCGGCGACGTCGTCCGTCTTCTTGGCGACTTCCTTGACCAGCTCGGCGCCGATCTTCTCGTACGGGTCCTCGAGCTCGATCTCCTTGGCGATGGAGACACCATCGTTGGTGATCGTGGGGGCGCCCCACTTCTTCTCGAGGACGACGTTGCGGCCCTTGGGGCCGAGCGTCACCTTGACGGCGTCCGCGAGCTGGTTCATGCCGCGCTCGAGGCCGCGCCGCGCCTCCTCGTCGAACGCGATGATCTTGGCCATGTGAAGTGGTCCCTCCAGGACTGGGGGTGATTCCTTCGGACCGCGCCCGCGCCCGCGACGGACGGCTCGCATGCCTCGTGGTTCCTTGCCCCACCCGGCCTGCGGGCCTCACCGACCCGGTCCTTCACTGTCACTCTCACCTTCAGAGTGCTAACGCAATGATTAGCACTCGGCATGGTCGAGTGCAAGCGCCCGGCGGGGGTACGCGGCGTCCGTCAGCCGCCCGCGAACACCGGAGCCGGGCACGGCGAAGGGCCCGCACCCTCTGCGAGGTGCGGACCCTTCGTACAAGAAACGTTCAGGCGCTGAGGCGAACCATGTCGGCCTGCGGGCCTTTCTGGCCCTGCGAGATCTCGAACTCCACCCGCTGGCCCTCTTCCAGGGTGCGGTAGCCGTCCATCTGAATGGCGCTGTAGTGGACGAAGACGTCCGCACCACCGTCGACCGCGATGAAGCCGTACCCCTTCTCCGCGTTGAACCACTTGACGGTGCCCTGAGCCATGCCTAACTCCCCTATTACTGGCCCTTGCACAGATCCGCACTTCGCGAACCCGGGTCAGACCTCACCCCCCATTTGGACGGGGGCGTGCGCCGGAACGCGTCGACCGCGGCTGAATGTATCTGTCCAACTGCCGTCTGCAACAGGTCAATCGGACGAGAATTCTGGACGCAAGCGGTCCGGAATCTAGTGAGAATTCGCCCGACTCAGGGCAAGTCGGGCCCCATAAAAGCCATAAATGCCGCAGATCACCCGCGCACTTTGGCTACTTCTTGTCGGGCGTACGACATGAATCCAGGGCCCGGGAACCGGGGGCCGCGACCGGGTTCCCCAACTGTACCGCGCTCAATCACGCAGAATTGCCCCCTCCGCTTCTCTCACGGAGGGGGCAATTCGTTGAACAATCAGTAACCGCGGTTACCGAAGGTAATGATCAGCCGCCGGCGACGGCCGGGATGATGGAGACACCGGCGCCGTCCGGGGTGACGGTCTCCAGGCCCTGCTCGAAGCGGACGTCGTCGTCGTTCACGTACACATTGACGAACCGGCGCAGCTTGCCCTGGTCGTCCAGGACGCGCGCGGCGATCCCGGTGTGGTTCTTCTCCAGATCGGCGATGACCTCCGAGAGCGTCGCGCCCTCGGCGGCGACCTCGGCCCGTCCGTCGGTGTAGGTGCGCAGGATGGTGGGGATGCGAACGGTCACGCTCATGCGAGGCCAGCCTCTCGGAAGGAGTCCAGGGTCGGACGGATGGTGGCGGTGAGGCCGGTGCCGGCCACCGCGTCGAGGGTCTTCAGACCGTCGCCGGTGTTGAGGACGACCGTGGTCTTCGCCGGGTCGAGGACGCCGTCCTTGAGCAGCTTGCGGGTGACGCCGACGGTCACCCCGCCCGCCGTCTCCGCGAAGATGCCCTCGGTGCGGGCCAGCAGCTTGATGGCGTCCACGACCTCCGCGTCCGTCACGTCCTCCACCGCGCCGCCGGTGCGGCGGGCGATGTCCAGGACGTAGGGCCCGTCGGCCGGGTTGCCGATGGCCAGGGACTTGGCGATGGTGTTCGGCTTCTGCGGGCGGACCACGTCGTGCCCGGCCTTGAAGGCGGCGGAGACCGGCGAGCAGCCCTCGGCCTGCGCGCCGAAGATCTTGTACGGCCGGTCCTCGACCAGACCCAGCTCGATCAGCTCCCGCAGCCCCTTGTCGATCTTGGTGAGCTGGGAGCCGGAGGCGATCGGGATCACGATCTGCTCGGGCAGCCGCCAGCCGAGCTGCTCGCAGATCTCGTACGCCAGGGTCTTGGATCCCTCCGCGTAGTACGGCCGCAGGTTGACGTTGACGAAGCCCCAGCCCTCGCCGGCCGGGTCGCCGATCAGCTCGGAGCAGAAGCGGTTCACGTCGTCGTAGTTGCCCTCGATGCCGACGAGCTCGCCGCCGTAGACCGCGGCCATGACGATCTTGCCCTGCTCCAGGTCGTGCGGGATGAACACGCAGGAGCGGAAGCCGGCCCGGGCGGCGGCGGCGCCGACGGCGCCGGCCAGGTTGCCGGTGGAGGAGCAGGAGAGCGTGCTGAAGCCGAAGACGCGGGCGGCTTCGAGGGCCTGGGCGACCACCCGGTCCTTGAAGGAGTGCGTCGGGTTGCCGGAGTCGTCCTTCACATACAGGCCGCCGGTCACGCCCAGCTCGCGCGCCAGGTTGTCCGCCTTGACGAGCTTGGTCCAGCCCGGGTTGATGTTGGGCTTCTCCGTGACGTCCGCGGGGACCGGCAGCAGCGGCGCGTACCGCCAGATGTTCGCGGGGCCCGCCTCGATGCGGCGGCGCAGGTCCTCGGTGTCGTAGCCGGAGAAGTCGTAGGCGATCTCCAGCGGGCCGAAGCACTCCTCGCAGGCGAAGACCGGGCCGAGCGGCACGCGGTGGCCGCACTCGCGACAGCTCAGCGCCGCGGCGGGACCGAGATCGACGGTGGAGTCGCTGGTGGTTGCAACTGTCTGCACAGCCATGGAGGCGAGGCCCTTTCTCCTCATCTTCCTCGCGACGCACTTCGCCGCGAGACGGAATTGGCACCTTCCCGAGCCAGGAGCCTCGCTTCGGAAGACGAGTACTGGCCGGAGGGTTGCCGGGGCTTCATCGGGCCGTGTCCCTCTGCCCCTCTGGATGAGCGGTATTCGGTTGTGGACGCACGCGACCCCCGACATGCGATGGTCATCGGCGTTGTTCAAGACTGTAACCGACGGCCAGGACAGTTGAGATAGTCGTCCGAACCGCGAGATGGGTCACACGGTGACGTGTGGTCGTGACAGTGAGGAGCCGCCCACCGTGCTGGAAGAAGTCGAGCGCTGGCTGAGCACCCGCTCCTGGTCCGTGGCCGACCGCCCGCTGCACCAGGTCCTGGCCGCCAAGCAGCGCACCGGCCGCACGATCAGCGTCGTGCTGCCCGCCCTCAACGAGCAGGAGACGGTCGGCGAGATCGTCGCGGTGATCCGGCGCGACCTCGTGGAGCGGGCCCCGCTCGTCGACGAGATCGTGGTCGTCGACTCCGGCTCCACCGACCGCACCTCCGAGGTCGCCGCGCGCGCGGGCGCCCGGGTCGTGCACCGCGACGACATCCTGCCCCGCGTCCCGGCCGTGCCGGGCAAGGGCGAGGTGCTGTGGCGCTCGCTGCTGGTGACCGGCGGGGACATCCTCTGCTTCGTCGACGCCGACCTGCGCGAGTTCTCCTCCGCGTTCGTCTCCGGGATCGTCGGCCCGCTGCTCACCGACCCGGACGTCGACCTGGTCAAGGCGATGTACGACCGCCCGCTCGCCGGGGCGGCCGGCCAGGGCGGCCGGGTCACCGAGCTGATGGCCCGCCCGCTGCTGAACATGCACTGGCCGCAGCTGGCCGGCTTCGTGCAGCCGCTGGGCGGCGAGTACGCGGCCCGCCGCTCCCTGCTGGAGCAGCTGCCGTTCCCCGTCGGCTACGGCGTGGAGCTGGGCATGCTGGTGGACGCGCTGCACCTGGTCGGCCTGGACGCGCTGGCCCAGGTGGACGTGGGGGTGCGCAGGCACCGGCACCAGGACGGGCAGGCCCTGGGCCGGATGGCCGCCGCGATCTACCGCACGGCCCAGCTCCGGCTGGCCCGCGGCCATCTGGTCCGCCCCGCGCTGACCCAGTTCGAGCGGGGCGAGGACGGGTTCGAGCCACGCACCTACTCGGTGGACACCGAGGAACGGCCGCCCATGGTGGAGATCGCGGAGTACGCCGACCGGAAGGTGGCCTGAACGGGCCGTATACGGTCCGCTGCCCGGCCGGACCCGTACGTTTGAGCGTTTACGGGCCGGGCTAGGTTGAGGCGTATGGCTTCCACGCGCGGTGCTGCGGACAAGGCTCAGGTGCTGGTCGCGTCGAATCGCGGCCCGGTTGCGTATCAGGTGGGCGAGGACGGCTCGCTGCACGCCCGGCGGGGCGGTGGCGGACTGGTCTCGGGCCTCTCCGCCATCGGGGCGGACGCGGACTCCGTATGGGTGTGCGCCGCGCTGGGCGACGGCGACCGGGCGGCGGTCCGGCGCGCGGCCGGCGGGCTGCTGCCGGCCGAGGAGACCGGCGGGCAGCGGGTGCGGATGCTCGACATCGACGCGACCGTGCACGCCGAGGCGTACAACGGCATCGCGAACTCGGTGCTCTGGTTCGTCCACCACATGCTCTACCAGACCCCGCTCGAGCCGGTCTTCGGCACGGAGTTCCGGCGGCAGTGGGCCTCCTACGAGGCCTACAACCGGGCGTTCGCCGAGGCGCTGGCCGAGGAGGCGGCCGAGGGCGCGGCGGTGCTCATCCAGGACTACCACCTGGCCCTCGCCCCCCGGATGCTCCGCCAGCTCCGCCCCGACCTGCGCATCGGCCACTTCTCGCACACCCCGTGGGCCCCGCCGGACTACTTCCGGCTGCTGCCCGACGACATCGCCGCCGAGCTGCTCGGCGGGATCCTGGGCGCGGACCGGGCGGCGTTCCTCACCCGGCGGTGGGCGGACGCGTTCACGGACTGCTGCCACACGGTGCTCGGGCCCGGCATCCCGTCCGGCACCCGGATCGGGGTGCACGGCCTCGGCGCGGACGCGGAGTTCCTGCGCAAGCGGGCGCAGGAGCCCGACGTGGCCGAGCGGATGGCGGCGCTGCGGGCGGAGATCGGGCCGGGCCGGCGGACCATCGTCCGGGTGGACCGCACCGAGCTGTCCAAGAACATCGTGCGCGGTCTGCTGGCGTACGAGCAGCTGCTGGCGGGCCGTCCGGAGTGGCGGGAGCGGGTCGTCCACGTGGCGTTCGCCTACCCGTCCCGGCAGGACCTCGCCGTGTACCGCGACTACACCGCCGAGGTGCAGCGGGTCGCGGACGGGATCAACGAGCGGTACGGCACGGCGGACTGGACGCCGGTGGTGCTGCATGTGAAGGACGACTTCGCGCGGTCCCTGGCCGCGTACCGGCTGGCCGACGTGGCGCTGGTGAACCCCATCAGGGACGGCATGAACCTGGTCGCCAAGGAGGTCCCGGTCGTCTCGGACGAGGGCTGCGCGCTGGTGCTGTCCCGGGAGGCGGGGGCGTACGAGGAGCTGGGCGAGGACGCCTTCGTGGTGAACCCGTACGACATCACGGGGACGGCCGAGGCGCTGCACGAGGCGCTGAGCCTGCCGGCGGACGTGCGGGCGGAGCGGTCGAAGCGGCTGGCCGCCGCGGCGACCGCGCTGCCGCCCGCCCGCTGGTTCCTCGACCAGCTGAACGCGCTGACCGGTCAGCCGAGCTGAGCCGCCAGCGTCCGCAGCAGTTCCACGACCCCCGCCGGGCCGTCCACCACGAGGTCGGCGCGTTCGGCCAGTTCGGTGACCTCGGTGCTGCCGCTGCAGACCAGCAGGCCGGGGATGCCGGCGGCGCGCAGTTCCCCGACCGCGGCGAAGGCGGGGAGGTCGCCCAGGTCGTCGCCTGCGTAGACGACGCAGCCGGCGCCGACGGCACGGGCGTGGTCGAGCAGGGCGACGCCCTTGTCCATGCCCGGCGGGCGCAGTTCCAGGACCATCCGGCCGGGTTCGACGATCAGGCCGTGCCGGGCGGCGAGGTCGGCGAGCGGGGCGCGCAGGGCCTCGAACGCGGCCTGCGGGTCGGCGGCGCGGCGGGTGTGCACCGCCACGGCCCGGCCCTTCTCCTCGATCCAGGTGCCCGGACCGGTGCCGATCCGCTCCAGCAGGCCCGGCAGCTCGGCGCGGACGGCGGCGACACCGGGGTGCGGCGGGGGCGCGGTGAGGGTGCCGGTGGCCGCGTCCCAGCGTTCGGCGCCGTAGTGCCCGAGGACGGTCAGGTGGGCGAGGCCGGGGACACCGGCGAAGCCGCCGTAGCGGACGGCCACCTCGGCCGGGCGGCCGGTGATCACGGCGACGGAGGCGATCCGGGGGGCGAGCGCGGCGAGCGCGGGTACCGCGCCGGGGTGCGCCCTGGCCTGCTCGGGGTCGGCGACGATCGGGGCCAGGGTGCCGTCGAAGTCCAGGCCGACCAGCGCGGTGCGGGGGCGGGCCAGGAACGCGGCGAGGCCGTCCCGGCCGGCCGGGGTCGCGGGGGTGGGCAGCGGGTGCGGGAGGTCCTTCGGATCCGTCGTCTGGGTTCCCATACGGCGACCCTATCCACGCGGGCCCCGGTCCACGCCTCAGCGCTCGGCTCGCCGCGCCTCGCGCACCCGGCGCAGCCGGTTCACCGTCACCGGGTCGTGGGCCAGCGCCCGCTCGTCGTCCAGCAGGGCGTTGAGGAGCTGGTAGTAGCGGACCGGGGCCAGGCCCAGCTCCTCGCGTATCGCCCGTTCCTTCGCGCCGGCGCCGGGGATGCCCCGGCGCTCCAGCGCGAGGATCGCCTTCTCGCGGGTGCCCAGTTCCATGGGTGCCACGGTAGCCCCGGGCGCGGACAACCGGGTCAGTTCGCGTTGCTGCTGTCGGCCGCCGTGGCCGTCGCCTGCAGCCGGGTCAGGACGCCGGAGGGGCTGCCGCCGGGGGCGACCGCCTGGCCGATGTTCTGCTTCACGGCCGCGCTGACCGCCGCCCAGGACGTCTTGCCGACCGGGTACAGCTCCGAGGTGGGCAGCTGGTCGAGGAAGGGGTGCAGGGCCTGGTCGGCGGCGGTGTCCGAGGCGCTCATGGCGTTGGAGGCGGAGCCGGTGACCGGCAGCAGCCCGTACGTCCGGGAGAAGTCGAGGACGTTCTTCGTGGAGTAGGCGAAGTCGAGGAAGTCGCCGATCTGGTCGGCGTGCCCGTTCTGCTTGAAGCCCATCATCCAGTCGGCGACGCCCATGGAGGCCCGGGACTTGCCGGTGCGGCCCGGCATCGGCACCATGCCGAACTTCACGCCCTTCTTCTCGGCCTGCTGGATCAGCGTGGGGTGCCCGTTGACCATGCCGACCTGGCCGTCGGCGAAGGCGGAGAAGGCGGCGGCGCGGTTGAGCTTGCCGGGGGCGACCGGGCCGGTCAGGCCCTTGCCGACCAGCTCGTCCTTGAGCCAGGTGAAGGTCTCGACGTTGGCCGCGGAGTCGATGGTGTAGGTGCCGACGTCGTCGGTGTAGCCGCTGCCGCCGTTGCCGCCGCTGAGCAGCCACTGCATGGTCTCGGCCTGGGCCTCCTCGGAGCCGAGCGGCAGCGCGTACGGGTACTTCACGCCCTTGCCCTTGAGCGCCTCGGCGTCGGAGGCCAGCTCGTCCCAGGTGGTCGGCGGGGTGATGCCGGCCTTGGCGAACAGGGTCTTGTTGTAGAAGAGCACCCGCGTGGAGGCGGCGAACGGGATGCCGTACTGGGTGTGCTTCCACTGGCCGGCGTCGGAGAGCTGGGAGAGGAAGTCGGCCTGGGTGCGGATGGAGAGCAGGTCGGAGGCCGGGTAGAGCTTGCCGGCGGCGGCGTAGTCGGCGTAGGCGCCGATCTGGGCCAGGTCGGGGGCGTGGCCGGCGTCGACCATCTCCTTGACCTTGCGGTCCACGTCGTTCCAGGAGTAGACGCTGACCTCGACCCGCACGCCGGGGTGCTTCTTCTCGTACTGCTCGGCCAGGCCGTCCCAGTACTTCTTGGAGCTGTTGGCGGCGGAGTCGCCGTAGTCGGCGGCGACCAGTCTGAGGGTCACGTCCGAGGAGCCCGAACTCCCGCAGCCGCCGAGGGCCGCCGTCAGGCCCAGTGCGGACACCACCGCGATCGATCCTGCCGTACGCCGACGCACCCTCAAAGCCCCAACCCTGCTGTCTGACCGTTCAACATATGGACAGATAAGGTCTACACCACGCGAGTGGACTAGACCTCTCCCGGGTGGGAGGGCCACACTAGGCCCGTGGTGAGACATGTCATCGCCCTGGACGTGGGCGGAACCGGGATGAAGGCCGCCCTCGTCGGCGACGACGGTGCGCTGCTGCACCGCGCCCGCCGCCCCACCGGCCGCGAGCGCGGTCCCGAGGCGGTGCTCGCGGGCATCCTCGACTTCGCCGCCGAGCTGCGCGCCCACGGCGTCGAGCACTTCGGCGGGCCCGCCGTCGCGGCCGGCATCGCGGTCCCCGGCATCGTCGACGAGCGGACGGGCACCGCCGTCTACGCGGCCAACCTCGGCTGGCGGGACGTACCCCTGCGGGCGCTGCTCGCCGACCGGCTCGGGGTGCCCGTCGCCCTCGGCCACGACGTCCGCACCGGCGGCCTCGCGGAGGGCCGGATCGGCGCGGGCCGGGGCACGGACCGGTTCCTGTTCGTGCCGCTGGGCACCGGCATCGCCGGCGCCATCGGCATCGACGGGCGGGTGGAGTCCGGCGCGCACGGCTTCGCCGGCGAGATCGGCCACATCGTCGTACGCCCCGGCGGCACGGCCTGCCCCTGCGGGCAGCGCGGCTGCCTGGAGCGGTACGCGTCCGCCTCCGCCGTCACCGAGGCCTGGGCCGCGGCCGGCCAGGACCCCGGCGCGGACGCGGCCGACTGCGCCCGGGCCGTCGCGTCCGGCGACCCGGACGCCGCCCGGGTCTGGCAGGAGGCGGTGGACGCGCTCGCCGACGGCCTGGTCACCGCGATCACCCTGCTGGACCCCCGCACGCTGATCATCGGTGGCGGTCTCGCCGAAGCGGGGGAAGTGTTGTTCCGACCCCTGCGGGACGCCGTCCGGCAGCGGGTCACCTTCCAGAAACTGCCCGCCATCGTCCCCGCCGCCCTCGGCGACACCGCCGGTTGCCTGGGCGCGGGGCTGCTGGCCCGCGATCTCCTCGGCTCCGCCGGCCCGGACCCCACCGACCTCGACCCCACCGACCCTTCGGAGGTAACTGCCTGATGGCTCCCAGCTTGGTTCTCGCAGGTGCTCGGGTGGTGCTGCCCGGCGCAGTGGTGGACGACGGACGCGTCCGCGTCGAGGGTACGAAGATCACGGACGCGACCGCCGGGGCGGCCGGGGACGCCGAGGTCCTCGACGTGAGCGGCCACTGGCTGGTGCCCGGCTTCGTCGACCTCCACAACCACGGCGGCGGCGGCGCCTCCTTCTCCGGCACCGCCGAGGACGTCCTCACCGCCGTCCGCACCCACCGGCTGCACGGCACCACCACGCTGGTCGCCTCCACCGTCACCGACGAGATGGACCTGCTGGTCCGTCAGGCGGGGCTGCTGAGCGAACTGGCCGAGCAGGGCGACATCGCGGGCATCCACTTCGAGGGCCCGTTCATCTCCCCGTGCCGCAAGGGCGCCCACTCCGAGGAGCTGCTGCGCGACCCGGAGCCCGCCGAGGTCCGCAAGCTGATCGACGCGGCGCGCGGCAGGGCGAAGATGGTCACCCTCGCCGCCGAGCTGCCGGGCGGCGTCGACTCCGTACGGCTGCTCGCCGAGCACGGTGTGATCGCGGCGATCGGCCACACGGACGCCAGCTACGAGCAGACGGTCGAGGCCATCGACGCCGGCGCCACCGTCGCCACGCACCTCTTCAACGCGATGCCCGCCCTCGGCCACCGCTCCCCGGGCCCGATCGCCGCGCTGCTGGAGGACGAGCGGGTCACGGTCGAGCTGATCAACGACGGCACCCATCTGCACCCCGCCGCGCTGGAGCTGGCCTTCCGTCACGCGGGCCCGGACCGGGTCGCGTTCATCACGGACGCGATGGACGCGGCCGGCACCGGCGACGGCCGCTACATGCTCGGCCCGCTGGAGGTCGAGGTCAGCGAGGGCGTGGCCCGGCTGGTCGAGGGCGGCTCGATCGCGGGCTCCACGCTCACCCTGGACCGCGCGTTCCGGCGGGCGGTGACCGTCGACAGGCTGTCGGTGCCGGACGCCGTGACCGCCCTCTCCACCAACCCGGCCCGCCTGCTCGGCCTCGCCGACCGCGTCGGCACCCTGGAGCCCGGCAAGGACGCCGATCTGGTCCTGCTGGACACCGACTTCGAGGTGAAGGGCGTGATGCGGCGGGGTGAATGGGTGGTGGCGCCCCAACTGCCCTGATCCGTACCGGCGTCCGGGAGACGGTGGCCGACCCGCGCACTGGGCCCGCCGCCGTCTCTTTGGCATGATCGTGGCCCCGGAAACCGAGACAGGCCAATGGACTTCGAGGGAGGTCGGCCCGGGTGATCCTCACGGTCACGCTGAACACCGCTCTCGACATCACGTACCGCGTGCGGTCGCTGCGGCCGCACACCACGCACCGCGTCTCCGAGGTCGTCGAACGGCCCGGCGGCAAGGGGGTGAACGTGGCCCGGGTGCTGGCCGCCCTCGGACACGAGGCGACGGTCACCGGGTTCGCGGGCGGCGCCACCGGCGAGGTGGTGCGGGAACGCCTGTCGGCCGTCCCCGGGGTGACGGATGCGCTGGTCCCGGTCGCGGGCGCGACCCGGCGCACCATAGCCGTCGTCGACGAACTCTTCGGGGACACCACCCAGCTGAACGAGCCGGGCCCGCAGATCGAACCGGCCGAGTGGGGCGCCTTCCTCGACCGGTACGAGGAACTGGTGCCCCGCGCCTCGGCGGTGGCGCTGTGCGGCAGCCTGCCGCCCGGGGTGCCGGTGGGGGCGTACGCCAACCTGGTCCGCGGCGCACGCGCGCACGGCGTCCCCGTCCTCCTGGACACCAGCGGGGAGCCGCTGCGCCGGGGGGTCGCCGCCCGCCCGGACATCATCAAGCCGAACACCGGGGAACTGGCCGAACTCACCGGCTCCCACGATCCGTTGCGCGCCACCCAGGACGCCCGCCGGCGCGGGGCCCACGCGGTGGTCGCCTCCCTCGGCGCGGACGGCCTGCTCGCCGTCACCCCCGAGGGCCGCTGGCGTGCCGCACCGCCGTCCCCCGTCCACGGCAACCCGACGGGCGCGGGCGACTCGGCGGTGGCGGCCCTCCTGTCGGGCCTGGTCCACCGCCGCCCCTGGCCGGAACGCCTGACCCACGCGGTGGCCCTGTCGGCGGCGACGGTCCGCTCCGCCACGGCGGGCGACTTCGACCGGGTGTCCTACGAGGAACTGCTGGGCCGGGTGGCGGTGTCGGGGGAGTTCAGCGCGGCCTAGCCCTGGCGCTTGATGTGGCCCGGCTTGATGTAGAGCTTCTCGATCAGGACGTTGCACTTGTCGCCGGACTGGCAGGAGACCGCGAGCGTGTTGGACCCCTTCTTCAGGGTCGGCCACACGTAGGACGTGGTCCAGCCGCTGGCGAAGTCGCCGTCCTTGGCGTGCCGGTAGTTGTCCAGACCGAACTTGCTGCCGAACGAGCTGCCGTTGACGGTCACCGACATGGACTGGTCCTCGCCGGCCGCGCTGTAGTCGGCGAACAGCGTGTACGGGCCGTCGGAGGGGATGTCGACCGTCCAGGTGACCGAAGCGCCGGGCTGGTTCAGGCCGCCCACATAGCTGCCGTCGGCGGACTTCGCGCCCTTGACGTCCGACGCCTTCGCCGCGCCGCCCGCCAGCTGGAGGGCGCCCGAGGACGTGTCCGCCTCCAGCTCGCCGCTGCCCGCCGAGCTGCTCCCGGAGGGGCTCGGCTTGTGGTTCTCGGACTGGCTCGGGGACGCGCCGACCTGGTCGGCCGCCTTGTCGTCGTCCGAGTTGCCGCCCAGCATCGCCATGCCGATGCCCACTACCACCGCGGCGACCACCGCGATCGCGCCGATCAGCAGGCCCTTGGTGTTCGGACCGCGGCGGCCGGGGTTCCCGGCGGGCGGTGCGGACCTGTGGCCGGCCGACGGGCCGCCGGCCATGGTCTCCGGCGCCTGGTAGTGGGCGTTCGGCTGACCGTAGGCACCCTGCTGCTGGGGCACGGCCTGGCCGTAGCCACCCTGCTGGGGCACACCCTGGCCGTACGTGGCCTGCTGCGGCTGACCGTACTGGCGCTGGCCGACCGCGCGCACCCTGTTGACCGAGTTCGGGTAGCCGTAACCACCGGACGGCGGCTGGGCTCCCCTGGCCTGGCCGTCGGCGTACAGATAGCCGAACGGGTCGTCGTCCTCGGGCGTGCCTGCGCCGTTGTCGCCGGGCGTCATCCCTTGGTACTCCTCAACAGATGCGGTCGGATGCGGTACGGGTTGGAATGGCGAGCCTACCCGCTCTCACTCGTCCAAACGGGTGACTCAGACCGCATCAACTCGCTGACCTGCGGATCACCCGGCGCGTCGATGTTGTTTGGGACGAGATCGTTTCTCGATGTACATCCGCTCGTCAGCGGACTTCAGCACCTCGTCCGCCGTCATGCCGCAGTGCGCCCATCCGATGCCGAAACTCGCGCCCACCCGCACGGCCCTGCCCTCGGCCCTGATCGGCTGGATGATCTCGTTGCGCAGCCGGACGGCCAGGTCCTGGGCGTCGGCCCTGCCCAGGCCGTCGGCGAGGATCACGAACTCGTCGCCGCCGAGCCGGGCCACCGTGTCGCCGTCCCGGACCCCGCGGGAAAGCCTGCGGGCCACCTCGATGAGGACCGCGTCACCCGCGTTGTGCCCGAACCGGTCGTTGATCGACTTGAAGCCGTCGAGGTCGCAGAAGAGGACCGCGAGGCCCTTGGCCCCGTCGTCGCGGTCGTCCTCGGGGGCGGCCGTGTGCACATGGTGGTCGTAGGCGTCGTACGCCTCCGCGCCCGGCGTGAAGTCGAAGCCGTGCCCTGCCGGCGCGTCGTGGGCGGGACCGGCCGGGGTGTCGAAGGCGGGGTGGCCGTAGGCCGCGTCCAGGGACTCCACGGCGCCGGCGTGGGCGGGGCGCTGGCAGAGCCGGGCCGACAGGCGCGAGCGCAGCTCGGCGGAGTTCGGCAGACCGGTCAGCGAGTCGTGGGAGGCGCGGTGGGCGAGCTGCAGCTCGCGCCGCTTGCGCTCCTCTATGTCCTCCACGTGGGTGAGGAGGAAGCGGGGGCCGTCGGCGGCGTCCGCGACGACGCTGTTGCGCAGCGAGACCCATACGTACGTGCTGTCCCGGCGCCCGAGCCGCAGCTCCGCGCGCCCGCCCTCGGCCGAGGTGCGCAGCAGGGTGCCGATGTCCTCGGGGTGGACGAGGTCGGCGAAGGAGTAGCGGCGCATCGCGGAGGCGGGCCGGCCGAGCAGCCGGCACAGCGCGTCGTTGGACCGCAGGATGCGCCCGTGCTGGTCACCGCCCATCTCGGCGATGGCCATGCCGGAGGGGGCGTACTCGAACGCCTGCCGGAAGGATTCCTCGCTGGCACGCAGGGCCTGCTGCTCGCGCTCGAGGCGGACCAGGGCGCGCTGCATGTTGGCGCGCAGCCGCGCGTTGCTGATCGCGATGGCGGCCTGGAAGGCGTACATCTGCAGGGCCTCGCGGCCCCAGGCACCGGGGTGCCGGCCGTTGCGCGGCCGGTCGACGGATATGACGCCGAGCAGCTCACCGGAGGAGCCGCCCTGCACACCCGGCGTGTACATGGGCGCGAAGAGCCGGTCGGAGGGGTGCCACTCGTCCTCGAAGCGCGGCTCGGGCCCGTCGGTGTACCACTGCGGGACGTCGTCGTCGTCGAGGACCCAGCCCTCGGTGTGCGGTATGAAGACGAGGTCGCCCCAGCGCTCTCCCATGTTCAGCCGCCGCTCCCAGGACTCGCGGGAGCCGACCCGGCCGGTGATGAGGGCCTCGGCGGCGGAGTTGCCGGAGAAGGCGGCGACCACGAGATCCCCGTCGGGGCGCACGAGGTTGACGGCCGCCATCTCGTAGCCGAGGGCGCCCACCGCGCCGTCGGCGACGGACTGCAGTGTGTCCGCCAGGCTGCGTGCCGTGTTCATGTCGGCCATGACCTGGTGCAGCTGTCGCAGGGACGCAAGGCGGACATACGGCTCCGACTCGGTCTCCATGCTCGCCCTCCCCCCGAGACCTCGCAGCGAATCAAGGGTTGTCTTCGGCGCTGCTCTCGCGTTCTTTCGCTGTGGCTCTTTGCGTCGCCCTTGCGTTGGTCTTGCAGCTTCCCCGCCACTGAATCACAGCGCGCTGCCCACTCGGTACACAGGGTCAACAATTCCTGCCTCTTGTGACTCAAGTCACAGAAGAACGTGAACAATTGAGTGGAGTTTCTGCTTTTCACCTGTGTGTTTACTGAACACACGGCGTGTGGTTGTGGCCACAAGTCGCTCGCACGAGTGCGCCCTATGACACCTCATGACACGCCATGGCACCCCATGCGTGCGCCGCTGGTCCTAGGACCCGGCTCGGGCGCAGGGCCGATGCGCCCCGCGCCGGGCGAAGACTAGCGTTTCCGGCGTGCTGAAGACTCCCTCCCCCACCACCCCCCTGCCTTCCGGGCATGCTGAGGGGGTGAGCAACGACGAGTTCCGGGCCGCGATGTCCCGGCTGGCCGCCGGCGTGGTCCTGGTCACCGCGCAGGAACCGCCGCTGGACCCGGACGACCCCGACGCGCCGGGCACGGAGGACGTCGGCATGACCGCCACCGCCTTCGTGTCGGTCTCCCTGGATCCGCCGCTCGTGCTGGTCAGCCTGCGTGAGGGCTCACGCATGGACGACCTGCTCGCCGAGCAGCCGCTGTGGGCGGTCTCGGTCCTCGCCGAGAGCCAGCGGCACATCGCGGGCCGCTTCGCGATGAAGGGCCGCATCAGCGACCGGCTGCTCTTCGAGGACATCCCGTGCACCCGTGGCCGGGCCAGCGGCGCCCCGCTGGTCGGGGGCGCGCTGGCCACCCTGGAGTGCCGCACCGAGCAGCGGGTGGCCGCCGGGGACCACACCCTGGTCGTCGGCCGCGTGCTCACCGCGAACGCGCCCAGCGCGGAAGGCGGCCCGCTGCTCTATTTCCACGGCCGGTACCGGCAGTTGGGCTGAACAGGGAATTCCACGGTCCCCGATATTCCGTGGCCGGGAAATCACGTGTGCTTAAGGTGCCAGGATGACACTCCGTCTGGAAGAAGTGACACCAGGGAACTTCGACGCCGCCGTGGGTATTCGCGTCCGGCCCGACCAGGAACAGAACGTCGCCCCGGTCGTCACCTCACTCGCCGAGGCATACGTCCGTCCCGCGGGCGTCGCCTGGCCGCGCCTGATGATGGACGGCGACCGGGCGGTCGGCTTCCTGATGGCCTTCCTCGACATCGACTGGCACGGGGACGGCAGCGTGCGCCGCTCCGGGCTGTGGCGGCTGAACATCGCCGCCGGCGAACAGGGCCGGGGCCGCGGCCGGTTCGCCGTCGACGCCGTGGCCGCGGAGATCCGCCGCCGCGGCGGCACGGAGATGTACGTCAGCTGGCACCCCGGCCCGTCCGGCCCCGGGGAGTTCTACCTGCGCCTCGGCTTCCGCGCGACCGGCGAGGTCAGCGGGGACCAGACGGTCGGCGTCCTGCGGCTGTGAAGAGCGCCCAGGCCGCCCAGGCCGCCTAGGCCGGCTCGACGGTCATACCGGCCAGGCGGGCCGGGTCCGTGACGATGTCGATCACCGCGATGCGGCCGGCGACGAAGGCGAAGGCCAGCACCCGCTCCGGGCGCCCCGCGGCGAACACGGCCAGCCCGGTCGCACC
Source organism: Streptomyces sp. NPDC015171 (assembly GCF_043079545.1). NCBI lineage: Bacteria > Bacillati > Actinomycetota > Actinomycetes > Kitasatosporales > Streptomycetaceae > Streptomyces > Streptomyces sp. NPDC015171. Next base: position 124,420 of record NZ_JBIBUO010000005.1, on the reverse strand, counting down.
GTCCACCAGCACCGGGCGCGCGACCCGCGCCAGATGGGCGAAGCTCGCCGCACCGGCGGCGACCCGGGCCGCACCGCTGTTCACCCCGGCCTCGCTGCGGGCCACCACGTCCGGGTCGAGCACCGCGAGCAGCCCGTCGAAGTCGCCTTCCCGCGCGGCGGCCAGGAAGGCGTCCACCACCTCCCGCTGCCGGACCAGATCGGTCTCCGGCGCCTCGACCCCGCGCACCCGGCGCCTGGCCCGGCTGGCGAGCTGCCGCGCGGCGGCCGGGGTGCGCCCGAGGACGCCGCCGACCTCCTCGAAGGGCACCCCGAACAGGTCGTGCAGCACCAACGCCAGCCGCTCGGCCGGCGAGAGCGTGTCCAGGACGACCAGGAGGGCCAGGCCGACCGAGTCGGCGAGCAGGGCGTCCTGCGCGGGGTCCGGGTCGGCGGACGGCGCCGGGCGCCAGGTGTCCAGCGGCTCCTCGCCCCGGGAGCGGCGGGAGCGGAGCATGTCGAGGCAGACCCGGCCGACCACGGTCGTCAGCCAGCCGCCGAGGTTCTCCACCTCCCGGGCGCCGGACCGGCTCAGCCGGAACCAGGACTCCTGCACGGCGTCCTCGGCCTCGGCGGCGGAGCCGAGCATCCGGAAGGCGACGGCCCGCAGATGCCCGCGGTACGCCTCGAACCGCTCGGCGAGAAAGTCGTTGTCCGTCATGGTGGGCCGGCCTCTCCGTCGTCCGCGGCGCTCCTGCGCGCCGCCCGCGCACCACCCTGACGAGGCGGGGCCCGCGGATGTGACACGGCCGCGCCGGCCCGGCCGGGCTAACCCCAGTCCCGCCCCGTGCGGCCCCGCTTCGTCTGCGAGCGCTGCTTCTTCTCCCGCAGCCGGCGTTCGTTGATCCCGCGCGGGATGCGGGTGGGTCTGCGGGGCTTCGGCGGCGGCGCGCTGGCCTCCGCGAGGAGCGCGGCGAGGCGTACGGCGGCGGCCTCCCGGTTGCGCCACTGCGAGCGGTGCTCGGAGGCCCGTACGGACACCACCCCGTCGACGAGGCGGCCGGCCAGCCGCTCCAGCGCCCGCTCCCGCCACACCGGGGGCAGCGCCTCGGTGCGCGCGAGGTCGAAGCGCAGCTCCACCTGCGAGTCACTGGTGTTGACGTGCTGTCCGCCGGGCCCCGAGGACCTGGAGAAACGCCATATCAGCTCGGCCTCGGGAAGCGAGACGGAGCCACGGATGAGGTAGGGCCCGGACATGCATCCCATGTTCCCGGTCCGGCGCGGTGTGCGTCACCTGGATTTCGGGCTCGGTAAAAAAGGTAAAGGGATCCGGAACCACGGGGACCCCCCTCGACGTTGTCCCGGGTGACGGTAGCTTCGTCGGCACAGATGTGCACGTATACGCACGGGTATCCAAAAGGAAGGGACTCCCAATCATGGCTGTAAGCCTGTCCAAGGGTGGCAACGTCTCGCTCACCAAGGAGGCTCCGGGCCTGACCGCCGTCACCGTGGGCCTCGGCTGGGACGTCCGCACCACCACCGGCACGGACTTCGACCTGGACGCGTCCGCGATCGCGGTGAACACGCAGGGCAAGGTCTACTCGGACGCCCACTTCGTGTTCTTCAACAACAAGCAGACCCCGGACAACTCCATCGTCCACACGGGCGACAACCGCACGGGTGAGGGCGCGGGCGACGACGAGGCGATCAACGTCAACCTGGCCGCGCTCCCGGCCGACATCGACAAGATCGTCTTCCCGGTCTCCATCTACGACGCCGAGAACCGCGGCCAGAACTTCGGCCAGGTCCGCAACGCCTACATCCGCATCGTCAACCAGGCCGGCGGCGCCGAGATCGCGCGCTACGACCTGTCCGAGGACGCGGCCACCGAGACGGCCATGGTCTTCGGCGAGCTGTACCGCAACGGCGCGGAGTGGAAGTTCCGCGCGGTCGGCCAGGGCTACGCCTCGGGCCTGGTGGGCATCGCCCAGGACTTCGGTGTGAACGTCTGACGCACGCCGGGCGATCGGCGCGGGGGCCCGCCCCGCGCCCGCGCGCGGCCCCGGGCGGCGGCACCCCCGCGCCCGGGGCTCTGTGCCCTACCGAGCCTTCCGTGCCTTCCGTGCCTTCCGCGTCTTCCCTGCCCTCCGTGCTGTCCGTCACGGACGGGCCGGCTTGCCGTCCCCGTACAGCCAGTCCTTCCAGATGCGGCTGAAGTCCTTGTCCGGGGCCATCTTCTCCACGTACGCGGTGAACTCGGCGGTGTCGGCGTTGCCGTGGCGGTGGGCGGCGGCCCAGCCCTGGATGATGTCGTAGAAGGTGTCGTCGCCGGTCTTCTGGCGGATCTTCTGCAGGACCATCGCGCCCCGCTCGTATACGGGGCTGTCCGAGATGTGCGCGGCGCTGGACGGCCTGGCCGGCGGGAAGGCCCAGATCGCCTCGTGGTCGCCCTTGTAGTAGTCGTCGAAGGTCTCCTGGGCGGAGGGCCCGCCGTGGTCCTCCGCGTACAGCCACTCCGCGTAGGTCGCGAAGCCCTCGTTGAGCCACATGTCCCGCCAGGACTCCGGGGTGACCGAGTCGCCGTACCACTGGTGGGCGAGTTCGTGCACCAGGGTCGAGGTGTCGGGGGCGCCGGGGAAGACCGGGCGGTTCTGGGTCTCCAGGGCGTAGCCGGCGGAGTGCGGCGGGGCGACGACCGCACCGGCGGAGGAGAAGGGGTACGGCCCGAAGTTGTACTCCTCCCAGTCGAGTATGTCGGGGATCTTCGCGAGCACCCCGGCGCTCGCCTTGGCCTGCGAGGGGTCCACCGCGGTGAGGACGGGCAGCCCGTGCGGGCCGGTGCTCCGCTTGATGTCGTAGTGGCCGATGGCGACGGCGGCGACATAGCTCGCCATGGGCTGGGCGGTGTGCCAGTGGTAGGCCGTACGGCCGCCCTTGTCGCTCTGCTCCGTCAACTCGCCGTTGGAGACGGCCTGGAGGCCCTTCGGGACGGTGACCGCGATGTCGTAGGTCGCCTTGTCCGAGGGGTGGTGGTTGCCGGGGAACCAGGCCATGGAACCGACGGGTTCGCCGAGGGCCAGCGCTCCGTCGCCGGTCGGCAGCCAGCCCTCCTCGGCCCCGTCGGGGTCGGTGACGGTGTGCGGGGTGCCCGAGTAGCGGACGGTCGTGCGAAACGTTTCGCCTTTGGTGAGGTCGTCGTGCGGGCGGACGGTGAGTTCCTGTCCGCTGCGGTTCCAGCGGGCGTCCTCGCCCTCGACGCGCACCGAGTCGACATGCAGCCCGGTGAGGTCGAGGTCGAAGGCGGACAGGTCCTTCGTGGCCCGCGCGGTGATGACCGCGGTGCCGGTGAGATGCCGGGTGGCCGGGGTGTAGTCCAGGGTGAGGGCGTAGTGGCCGACGTCGTATCCGCCGTTGCCCGCCTTCGGGTAGTACGGATCACGGACACCGGAGCCACCGGGGGTGCCCCGCACCCCGCCGTCGCACGCGGTACCGGCCAACGCGAGGGCGAGGACGCCGGCGACAGCCGGGACAAGACGCACGGATCTGGACATGTCAGCGATCTTAGGCGAACGGGAGCCAAGGGGGGCGGGGTTCGGGGGCCGGAGGTCAAGGGGCGAGGTTCCGGAGGGGCGGGGTTCGGCGGGGAAGGGGTTCCGCCCGGCCGGGGGTCGGGGGGCGGGAGTCAGGGGGCGGGAGTCAGGGGAGCGAGGGCCAGGGGGTGAGGTTTCCGGAGGGGCGGGGTTCGGCGGGGGCGGGGCGAAGCTTGAGGCTGGGCCGGCCGGGGCGGGGGCCGGGGGGAGCGGGCCGATGGCCAGGGCGCCGGGAACGGGTGGGGTGAGCGGACCTGGCGCAGCGAAGGGACCGGGCGAGCCAGCGGACCAGGCGCAGCGAAGGGACCGGGGCCGGGGGCGGCAGGCCGGGATCCGGGCCGCCGGGGGCAGGGCCGGGGCCTGCGGACCGGCGGGGTGGGGTCGGCGGACCGGGCTCCCGGCCGCCGGCCGGGGCCGGGGACCCGCGAGCCGACAACCGCGACCGGCAGGCCCAGCGGCCGGACCGGCAGGCCGGAATTCCGGCTGAGATCCGGAGCCGGGGTCGGGATCGGGGTCGGAGCCGGGGTCGGGGCCGACAGGCGTGACCGGCGGACCGCAGTTCCCGGGCCGACAGCGGGGGCCCGGGATCCGGCAGCCGGGGCCGGTCCGCCAGGGGACTGGATGGTCGAGGGTCAGGGGCAGGGCCTGTGCACCGGAGGCCGAGGTGTTCGTGGCGGCGTGACACCATCTCTCCGTGCTCGACATCGGCTATGCCCTCTCCAACCGGTTCCCGGACCCGCCGCAGACCGACTACCGCCGCGCGGACGTGCACGCGCTGCGGCACGACCTGTTCTGCGGGGACGTCTATCTCGCGGACACCGAGACCGACCGGGAACTGTCCACAGCCTGGGGATGGGTGCCGGTGCTGGACTTCGCCTGGGCGCTGTGCGACATCGCGGAACGGCTCGACCGGGACCCGATGGGCTCCCGCGCCGCCCGCCCGCAGCGGGCGGAGCTGGACTTCACCGAGTCCACCGACCGGCTGCTGTTCGAGCGCCGCTTCGGCTGGGTCGACATCACGTCCGACTGGACCCCGGCCGAGGAGAAGCCGCTCTCCTTCTCCCATGCCGAGCTGCGCCGCGAGGCCCGCGACTTCCTCCACGATCTCCTCGCCGACCTCGTCGACCTCCACGAGGACCTGGCGGACAACCCGGCCGTCTGGACGCTTCAGGCTCGCTTCCCGCGGGTGCCGTGAGGCCGCGGGACGTCCCGCACGGTCACGGGACCGCAGGGCCTCCCACAGCGCTCCCCGCCCTCGCCTCGCGACTCAGCCCTCGACCCTGATCCCCAGCTCCGCCGCCAGTACCGGCGCCAGGTCCAGCAGCTGTCCGGTGCTGATCACCGCACCCGACAGCCGGTCGAGGCCGCGGGCGATCTCCAGCGGGGCCGCGCCGCGCAGGTCCACGTCCGCCAGGGTCGCCCCGCCGAAGTCCGCGCCCTTCAGCGCGCAGTCGGTGAACTCCACCCGCTCCAGCCGCGCACCCGCGAAGTCCGGCTCGACCAGGACACAGGACTCGAAGACGACGTCCTTGAGGCGGGACTCCCGCAGATTCAGATAGTCGATCTTGCCGCCCCGGATCACGACCCGCTCCAGCACCGCCCCGTGCAGCTGCGTGCCGCCCAGACGCGGCTCGACCAGCTCGACGTCGCGGAACGTGGACTCGGCGAGCCGGGTGCCGACACCGCGCAGCCCGGTCAGCACCGAATCCAGCACCCGGGCCCGGCCCAGCGCCGTCTCGTCCAGCGCGCAGTCCGTCAGCGCGCAGTCCATGAACCGGGCGCCCACCGCGTCCTGCCCGGCCAGGTCCAGCTCCCGGAACTCCAGCCCGTCGTAGTCGCCGTCCGGCTCCAACTCCTCCTCGGCCCAGGGCCGAAGCGGCGGCAGCCGCACCTCCGGCCGTCGCACGCCCCGCCCCTGCGCCCGGCCCGCTGGCCGGCTTCCGCTCGCTCGCCTCACCATGCGCCCATGCTGCACCCCGCCACTGACAGTCGCCGGGGCCGGCCGCCCTTGACCTCAACCGCGCTTGAGGCCGAAGGGTGGTCCCACCACACGTCCACCGCGGCGAACCGGCGCGCGAAACCGGTGCGCGAAACCGGCGCGCGGAACCGGTGCGCCGAACCGTATCCCTGGGGGGTCTCCATGCACGCCGTCCGCCTGTACGCCTTCGGCCCGGCCGAGAACCTGACCTACGAGGAGATCCCGGATCCGGACCCGGGCCCCGGCCAGGTGCGGATCGCGGTCGCCGCCGCCGGGGTGCACCTGATGGACGCGGCCCTGCGCGCGGGCAACCGGGGCCCGGCGCCCGAGCTGCCCGCCCTGCCGACCGTGCCCGGCCGGGAGGTCGCCGGCGTCGTGGACGCGCTCGGCGACGGCGTGGCCGGCCACTGGCTCGGCCGGCGGGTGGTGGCCCACCTCGGCTTCGCCCCCGGCGGCCACGCCGCGCTCGCCGTCACCGGCACCGAGCGCCTGCACGACGTCCCGGACGGCGTCGACCCCGCCACCGCCGTCGCCATGATCGGCACGGGCCGTACGGCGCTGGGCATCGTGCGGTTCGCCGAGCCGGGACCGGAGGACGTGGTGGTCGTACCGGCGGCGGCGGGCGGCATCGGCACCCTGCTCGTGCAGTACGCCAAGAACGCCGGCGCCCTCGTGGTCGGGCTCGCCGGCGGCCCGGCGAAGACCGCCCGCGTCCGCGCGAACGGCGCCGACCTCGCCGTCGACTACAGCTCCCCCGACTGGCCCGCCGAGGTCCGCGCCGGGCTCGGCGCGAGGGGCGCGGGGCCCGCCACGATCGTCTACGACGGCGTCGGCGGCCAGGCCGCCCGCGAGGCCGTCGCCCTGCTCGGCCCCGGCGGCCGGCACCTGGTCTTCGGCTGGTCGGCGGAGGGCATCGGCCAGGGCCGGGGCCACTTCGTGGAGGGCGTCTCCCAGTCCGTGCTCGGCCCGGCCATGCTGCGCGCGGCGGGCGGCCTGCGCACCCTGGAACTGCGCGCCCTCGACCAAGCCGCCCGGGGCCTGCTGCGCCCGGCCGTCACCCGCTTCCCGCTCGCCCGGGCAGCCGCCGCACACCGCGCGCTGGAGCGCCGCGACACCGTGGGGAAGGTCGTACTGGAACCGTGAGAACGCGGAACGCGCGCCCGGGGTGCGACACGGCTCCCGCGCATCACCGCCACCGAGCGCCGCCCCGCCGGAAGCCCCGCCGGCCCCCGCCGCCGGACCCGGCGGCGCCTCAGTGCCGGCCCGCCACCCGGTCCGCCGCCTTCGCCAGCCGTGACGACTCCGTGCCGGGGTGCAGCCGTTCGCGCTGGTCGGCGGCGCGATAGGTGGCGTACATGCCCTGGACGCCCAGCCAGCGCAGCGGCTCCGGCTCCCACTTGCGGACCTTGTGGTTCACCCAGGGCAGGTCCGTCAGCTCGGTCCGGCCGCCCTGACCGGAATCCCGCTGCACCAGGTCCCGCAGGGTACGGGCGGCGAGATTGGTGGTGGCGACGCCGGACCCGACGTACCCGCCGGCCCAGCCGAGGCCGGTCGCGGGGTCCAGGGTCACCGTGGCGCACCAGTCGCGCGGGACGCCGAGGACACCGGACCAGGCGTACTCCACGCCCACCCCGGCGAGCGACGGGAAGAACCGGGTCAGGATGTCCCGGAGCGCCTCGATCGTCGCCTGCTGGGTGCGGCCGTCGTTGTCGGTGCGCGAGCCGAAGCGGTACGGCACCCCGCGCCCGCCGAGCGCGATGCGGCCGTCGGCCGTGCGCTGGGCGTACATGTACGCGTGCGCCATGTCCCCGAGCGTCTCCCGGCCGCTCCAGCCGATCGCCGCCCACTGCTCCTCGGTCAGCGGCTCGGTGGCGATCATCGACGAGTTCATCGGCAGCCACGTCCGCTTCTGCCCCTTCAGCGAGGCCGTGAAGCCCTCGGTGCAGCGCAGTACGTAGGGGGCGCGGACCGTGCCGTACGGCGTGACCGCGTGCTTGGGCCTGATCTCCGTCACCGGCGTCGACTCGTGGATGGTCACCCCGAGCCCCTCCACGACGGCCGCGAGCCCCTTCACCAGCTTCACCGGGTGCAGCCGGGCCCCGTGCGGGGTCCAGGCCGAGCCCACCGCGTCCGCGACCCGGATCCGCTCGGCCGTCTCCCGGGCGCCGTACAGCTCCCGGTCCTTCTCGCCGTACGCCAGTTCGTGCGCGTGGAACGCCTTCAGCCGCGCCAGCTGCGCCGGGGTCGTGGCGACTTCGAGCACCCCGCCCTTGTGCACATCGGCGTCGATGCCCTCCGCCCGGGCGACCTCGATCACCTCGGCCACCGTGTCGTTCATCGCCTTCTGCAGCCGTACGGCGGCCTCCTGGCCGTGCAGTTTCGCGTACCGGTCCCGGCCCGCGATCCCGTTGTACAGCCAGCCGCCGTTGCGGCCCGAGGCGCCGTACCCGCAGAACTTCTGCTCCAGCACCGTGATCCGCAGGAAGGGCGCCGCCTTCTTCAGGTAGTACGCGGTCCACAGCCCCGTGTACCCGCCGCCGACGATGACGACGTCGGCGGACGCGTCCCCCGGCAGCGGCTCCCGCACCGCGGGAAGACCGTCGTCCGCGTACCAGAACGAGATGCCACCGTTGACGACCCTGCTTGCCGAGCTGCTCATGGCCGGGACGTTAACCCCTGAACCCGGCCAGTGTCTCCTTCGGATTCCATGCTTTTCCGCGCCCCCTGACCAGCGGATAGCAGGCCAGTCCGATCAGTGCGGCGAGGAAATGCCCGAAGTCGGTGAAGGTCGGCGCGTCCGTCAGCGGCAGCCCGAAGACGATCAGCACCGCCGCCAGATAGGCGTACCGCCAGGGCGCGGCGAGCCGGTACCCGAGCACCGCGATCACCCCGGCCAGCGCGTAACTCACCCCGATGTCCAGGGTGTTGACCGCCGCGTACGGGGCCATGTCCTTGCGGATCGCCGCCAGCAGCATGGCCTCGCTGATCAGCGAGGCCAGCACATGGGCCAGCGCGCACACCGTCAGCCAGCGGAGCGTGCCGAGCCGGCGCTCGGCCGTCGCGTGGAACACCGTGTACAGGAAGGCGTACGGCACCCAGTGGCCGCCGTCGATCCACATCGCGCTCGCCACCAGCGCACGGACCGGGTTGCGGGACAGCTCATGGATGTTCGTGGACCGCTGGCGCAGGAAGTGCTGCTCGAACTCCGGAGACATGTGGTGCAGCGCGACCGTCGTGACGAACAGGACGCCCAGCCACACATAGGTGCCGGGAGCACCGCGGACGTACCGCCACACCGCGTCCAGGCCCCGGTCAATTCGCATGACCCGATTCACGCACGCCAGTATCGTCCCATTCGTGATCGACATTCCGGGTGAGCTGGCAGCGGCGCAGGAGACGTACAACGGCACCCGGGGGCGGGCCTTCATCGCGGCGCTCCCCGACCTCGCGGCCGGCTTCCTCGACCGCTGGCGGCTGCGGATCGACGGCCCCTCCCTGCACGGCGTCAGCGCCCTGGTCCTGCCGGTCGTCCGCGCCGACGGCCGCCGCGCCGTGCTCAAGCTCCAGCTCCGGGACGAGGAGAGCGAGGGCGAACCGGTCGCGCTGCGGATCTGGGACGGCGACGGTGCCGTCCGCCTCCTCGACCACGACCCGGACACCGGCACCCTGCTCCTGGAGCGCCTGGACGAGACCCGGATGCTGGCCGCCCTTCCCAGCACCCGCGAGGCGGTCCAGGTCATCGCCGGCCTGCTGGCCCGGCTGACCTCCGTCCCGGCCCCGCCCGGCCTGCGCCGGCTCGGCGACATCGCCCACGCCATGCTGGAACAGACCCCCTGGGCGCTCACCCGCACGCACGACCCGGAGGTCCGCCGGCTCGTCGCCGACTGCGCCGCCGCCGTACGCGAGGTCGTGCACGAGCCCGGCGACCGGCTCCTGCACTGGGACCTGCACGACGAGAACGTCCTCGCCGCCGACCGCGCGGACTGGCTCGCCATCGACCCCAAGCCCCTGGCCGGCGACCCCGGCTTCGAGCTGTGGCCCGCCCTGGACAACCGCTTCGACGCGGACGAGGTCGTCTGGCGCTTCGACGCGATGACCGACGTCCTGGGCCTGGACCGGGAACGCGCCCGCGCCTGGACCCTGGGCCGCCTCCTCCAGAACGCCCTGTGGGACGCGGAGGACGGCCGCCCGACCGAGCCCCGCCAACTGGAGATCGCCCGCCGCCTGCGCCCCCGATGAAAGGACCGCCGCGGTGGCACCGGAGCACGCGAAACCCTGCTGCTCGCAGGCGGCCGTGCGCGTACCGTCGATCTGAACCATGGGGGGTGGACGTCTGTGCTGTACGCACACGAGGTGGTCCTGAACGAACTCGCACAGGGGCTCAGACCGGTGTCCGAAGGCGTCGCGTGGTTCGAGGGCCTCTCGGAGGACGACCGCCGAAGGGTCCTGCACGCGCTGGTGCTGTTCTGCGGGCAGGCCCGCGCCCGCGAGGAGGACGTGCCGGAGAGCATCGCGCGTTCCGGCATCCGCCCCACTCACACGCCGGCGGTGATGCTCACGAAGTGGCGCTTCGGAATGGAGGCGCTTCCGGCCTACGAACTCACCAAGTCCTTCCGCCTGCTCCTCGCCCTCTTCAGCATCGCCGACACCCGCAGGCGGACGCTGCACTGCGCCGGCGGATGTACCCACGCGTGGCACAACCTGCCGGATCCGCCCGGCGCCGCCGCAGGCTCCGCTGAACGGCGGAAGAGCACCTAGGGACGTCCCCAGGTGCTCTTCCGAGAGAGCCCCCTGTCGGATTCGAACCGACGACCTACGCATTACAAGTGCGTTGCTCTGGCCAGCTGAGCTAAGGAGGCCCGCACGCGCGCGTGGCGCGTCTGCGCCTGTGCAGTGTACCCACGTCCCGGTGCGGCTCCTCGAAAATTTCCGCGAAGTTCACGGGGCTCCAGGTACTGACATGGCGGGTGAACGCCAGGTACCGTCCTGATCCAGTTCACCCGTGCGGATGACGCCGGGCGGACTGCGTCACCACCTTCCTACAACGGATCGTCCGGCACGTTCCTGCCGGTAGAAGGGGGCCCATTCACCATGGCCACTGTCACGTTCGACAAGGCGACCCGGATCTACCCGGGTTCCACCAAGCCCGCCGTCGACGCGCTGGAGATCGCGATCGAGGACGGCGAGTTCCTCGTCCTGGTCGGCCCGTCCGGCTGCGGAAAGTCCACCTCCCTGCGGATGCTCGCAGGTCTCGAGGACGTCAACGCCGGCGCCATCCGCATCGGCGACCGGGACGTCACACACCTGCCGCCCAAGGACCGGGACATCGCCATGGTGTTCCAGAACTACGCGCTCTACCCGCACATGACGGTCGCCGACAACATGGGCTTCGCGCTCAAGATCGCCGGCGTCAACAAGGCGGAGATCCGGCAGAAGGTCGAGGAGGCCGCGAAGATCCTCGACCTCACCGAGTACCTGGACCGCAAGCCGAAGGCGCTCTCCGGCGGTCAGCGCCAGCGTGTCGCCATGGGCCGCGCGATCGTGCGCGAGCCGCAGGTCTTCCTCATGGACGAGCCGCTGTCCAACCTGGACGCCAAGCTCCGCGTCTCGACGCGTACGCAGATCGCGTCCCTGCAGCGCCGCCTCGGCATCACCACCGTCTACGTCACCCACGACCAGGTCGAGGCCATGACGATGGGCGACCGGGTGGCCGTGCTCAAGGACGGTCTGCTCCAGCAGGTCGACTCGCCGCGGAACATGTACGACAAGCCCGCCAACCTCTTCGTCGCCGGCTTCATCGGCTCCCCCGCCATGAACCTGGTCGAGGTCCCGATCACCGACGGCGGCGTGAAGTTCGGCAACAGCGTCGTCCCCGTCAACCGCGAGGCGCTGAGCGCCGCCGCCGACCGGGGGGATCGCACGGTGACCGTCGGCGTGCGCCCGGAGCACTTCGACGTGGTCGAGCTGGGCGGCGGGGCCGCCACGTCCCTGTCGAAGGACAGCGCGGACGCCCCGGCCGGTCTCGCCGTCTCCGTGAACGTCGTCGAGGAGCTGGGCGCCGACGGCTACGTCTACGGCACCGCCGAGGTCGGCGACGAGGTCAAGGACCTGGTCGTACGCGTCAACGGCCGCCAGGTCCCGGAGAAGGGCGCCACGCTGCACGTCGTGCCGCGGCCGGGCGAGATCCACGTGTTCTCCACGTCCACGGGCGAGCGGCTGTCCGACTGACCCCCGGCCGACAGATCGGCGAGCGGGCCCCGCGGTCTCACCGCGGGGCCTTTCGCATGGCGTGAGATACCCCGGCACAGCGATCATTTCGGGCGGCGGCCGTCAACCCCTTACCCAGAAAGCGGCGCCCTCTCATCCCCCATAAGGGTGACTCAATGTCTCCAAATCATCACTGGGCGCTACCCTCACACGCGTGAAGCACTCCACCACCCCTCAGACGCGACGCGGCCACCGGGGCGGCCCTGCCCGCCGGATCGGCCGTACCCTCGCCCTCGTCCTGCCCGTCTTCATGGTGCTCTCCGGGACCCTCGCGGTCACCCGGGTGAACTGGACGGGGAGCCCTTCCAGCTCGGTGCTGGCCGCCTCCGACGTCTCGTCCGCGGAGGTCACCGCCAAGAAGGCGGCCGCCCGCGCCCCGCAGGACGTGCTGCGCGACCAGCTGATGACCGAGCTCCAGCACCACAACCCGGGGGTGGTCCTGACCCACCTCCAGCAGGCCGTCAGCCAGCGCCCCTCGCTGGCCCGGCACTGCTCCTCCCTCGCCCGTGCCCTCGGCCGGGCCGCGGTGCGCATCTACGGCGCCCCGCGCGCCCAGTCGTACGCCCGCCCGGTGTGCGACACGGCCTTCGCCTCGGGCGTCCTGGCAGCGCACAGCTGAGTCCCGGATCGGCCGGCTTCCGCCGGGAAGCCGGTAACGGCTCCGTGAGGAGCGCATCACCCCCGGCACACCCCGGTGGGGCGCCACGTACAGTGCGCTCATGACCCATCCGAGCGCCGCGTCGCGCCCCACTCAAGCAGTGGTCCTGGCCGGTGGCCAGGGCTCCCGGCTGCGTCCGTACACCGACGACCGGCCCAAGCCGATGGTCGAGATCCCCGGTACGGGCACTCCGATCATCGGCCACCAGCTCACCTGGCTCGCCGAGGAAGGCGTGACGGACGTGGTGGTCTCCTGCGGCCACCTCGCCGACGTCCTGCAGAAGTGGCTGGACTCGGCCGACCTGCCCGTCTCCGTCACCACCGTCGTGGAGAGCGAGCCGCTCGGCCGCGGCGGCGGACTGCGGTACGCCGCGGCGCGACTGCCCCACCCCGACCAGCCCTGGTACGCCACGAACGGGGACATCTGGACCCGGTTCTCCCTCAGGGACATGGCCGACTTCCACACCGAGCGCGACGCGCTCGCCACCCTGGCGCTGGCCCGCCCGCGGATCCCGTGGGGCGCGGTGCAGACCGACGGGTTCGGGCACATCACCGACTTCATCGAGGCACCGCCGTCGACGTTCGAGATCAACGCCGGTGTGTACGTGTTCTCGCCCGAGTTCGCCGCCCTGCTGCCGGAGCGCGGCGACCACGAGCGGACCACCTTCCCCCGCCTCGCCCGCGAGCGGAGGCTCGCCGGGTTCCCCATCCCGCAGGGCGCGTACTGGCGGGCCATCGACACGGCCAAGGACCTGACGGAAGCGGCCAAGGAACTGGCGGCCCTGGGGCGGTAGCCGCTCCGGCCTCCTCCCCGGGCCGACCGGTGGCCCCCACGGCCGACAGGGCCCCGTACCTTCGCGGTACGGGGCCCTGTCGCTCGCGGTCCGGGTCCGTCAGCCCAGCAGTCCGCCCACCAGGCCCGGCTGGCCCGTGGAGGTGCTGCTGCCGCCGCCGCCCGAGGACGAGCCGCCGCCCGTCGCGGAGCCGCCGGTGCTGGTGCCGCCCACGCTCGTCGGACCCGCCGTCGTGCTCGGGGCGCCGCCCGTCGGGGGCGCCTGGCGCGGCGGGACCTGGCCGGAGGTGCCCCGCGTCTGGCTGGGCGTCGTGACGGCGGTGCCGGCGCTCTGGCTGGCGCCCGGGGTCGTGGCGGCCCCGCTCGGGCTCGCGCCGGCCGTGGCGCCGCCCGTGGGCGAGCTGGGGGCCGTCGGGGTCTTCTGGTGCCGCTTGCCGGGCTCCTGCGGGAGCGGGGAGCCGGGGAGCTGGTTGCGGGGCGCCTCGCCGGGCCCGGGGACGACCACGCGGCTGGAGTCGCGGACCGCGCCGCCCAGCAGGGAGCCGATCAGCAGGGTCAGACCGACCGTGACGACCGTGATCAGCGCGCCGCGGCGCAGCACGTACTGGCGCAGCTCCCAGATGTCGGAGCGGGGGCCGAGCCGGCGCCAGGCGCTGCCCGCGAGGCGGCCGTCCACGGAGTAGACGGGGGCGCCGGCGATGATCAGCGGGGACCAGGCGGCGAGATAGATGATGTCCGGCGCGTCGTAGGCCGGGACGGTCTTCCAGCTGACCGTGACGATCAGGGCGGCGGAGAGCAGCACGCCGACGACCGCGGCCACCCGCTGCCAGCAGCCCAGGATGGTCAGCACGCCGACGACGACCTGGAGGAAGGCGATGACCAGGCCGGAGCCGACGGGATGCTGGAGGGCGAACTGGCGCAGCGGCTCGGCCACGTCCCAGGGGTGCAGCGTGTTGAGCCAGGTGACCATCGAGCCGCGCTTGCCGCCGTCGAAGTAGACGGGGTCGCACAGCTTGCCCATGCCGGCGTAGATGGAGATGAAGCCGAGGAAGACGCGCAGCGGGAGGAGGACGACTCCGAGGTTCAGCCGGCGCCCGGGGTAGTAGGCGTGCCGGGCCGGGTCGTCGCCCTGGCGCCGTGCGATGCGCTGACCCTCGGCATCGGGGTCGGGGTCGGGGTCGGCCGGGTACCTGTCGTACGGCTCGTAGCCGGAGTCCGGGTGGCCGGGGTCGTCGTCATAGGCGCCGGTGGCCGTGCGCATGTGCGGCAGCAGGCGGGTGCCGTCCGCTTCGGCGGCGGTGCGCTGGTGGCCGACGACGGGCGTCTCGACGGTCTGGTCGAGTTCGTCGTAGGTGTCGGCGTAGCCGGTCTGGACGCGCGGGATGACCCGGGTGGCGCCGCCCTCGGGCTCCTCGGCGTGGCGGACGCTGCTGCCCCGCACGGCCTGGAGGAGCCGGTGGGCGCCGGTGTCGTCGGGGGCGGACTTGCCGCTCCACACGACGGGGCGGCGGCGGCCGGCGGCGCCGGCCCGGCCCGCCGTGCCCACGACGGGCATCCGGGCGGTGTCCTGGGCGGCACTCAGGTGCCGGGCGATGCGCGGGGATCGGGTGTGCTGGGCCGTCGCGCCCAGCTGCACGCGGAAACTGGCGTGGTTGACGATGACCTGCGCCGGATCGCTCGGCACCTTCACCATGCTCAGCGCGGGAACGTCGTCGTATCCCGACGAGCGGTCCCCCGTGGGTGTGCGGGGTGTTCTGGTGTCCACACTCATCTAACCGAGTGACGTGGTGTTAGGACACTGCTTTGGCTGAGCGGATGTGTCCGGACCCCGTCAAAGCCGCCCCGAACACCACGAGGACGTCTGAATCACCTCGCAAGGGTGAAGATCCGGGCGGAGGTTCGACTCCGCCCGGACCGTCGGCCGGCCACGCCCGCGCGTGACCCGCCCCCGCGTCAGCTACGGCCGCGCGCGGCCTCGTACAGCACGATGCCCGCGGCCACACCGGCGTTGAGCGACTCGGCGCCGCCCGGCATCGGAATGCGCACCCGGTAGTCGCAGGTCTCGCCGACCAGCCGGGACAGGCCCTTGCCCTCGCTGCCGACGACGATGACGACCGGGCCGCCCAGGGCCGCCAGGTCACCGAGCTCGACCTCGCCGTCCGCCGCGAGACCGACCACCGTGAGGCCGGCCTTCTTGTAGGACTCCAGGGTCCGGGTGAGGTTGGTGGCGCGGGCGACCGGCGTACGGGCCGCCGCACCGGCGGAGGTCTTCCAGGCACCGGCGGTCATGCCCGCCGAGCGGCGCTCGGGGACGATCACACCGTGGCCGCCGAAGGCGGAGACCGAGCGGACGACGGCGCCGAGGTTGCGCGGGTCGGTGACCCCGTCCAGGGCGACGACCAGCGGGTCCGCGCCCTCGTCGGCGGCGGCGTCGAGCAGGTCCTCCGGGTGCGCGTACTCGTACGGCGGGACCTGGAGGACCAGGCCCTGGTGGTTCAGGCCGTTCGTCATGCGGTCCAGCTCGGGGCGCGGGGCCTCCATGAGGTTGATGCCGCCGCGCTCGGCGACGAGCTGGAGGGCCTCGCGGACGCGCTCGTCGTTGTCGATGAACTGCTGGACGTAGAGGGTCGTGGCGGGGACGCCCTCGCGGAGCGCCTCGACCACCGGGTTGCGGCCGACGACCAGCTCGGACGTCGACCTGCCCGCGCCCCGGCGCTGCGGCGGGCGGCCCTGCGCGCGGCGGGTCTTGGCGGCGGCGGCGCGCTGCTTGACGTGCCCCTTGCGCATCTCGGCGGGCGGGGTCGGACCCTTGCCCTCCAGGCCCCGGCGCCGCTTGCCGCCGCTGCCGACCTGCGCGCCCTTCTTGCCGGACATGCGGCGGTTGTTCGCGGCCATGACCTACCTGTTCTCTGCGGCGGCGCCACGAAAAGGCACCGCGGATATGTTCGTACGTCTATGCAGTGTGCCGCCCGGAGGGCCGGGCGGCACAATCGATCTTCGGTGACCGCCGCGGATCAGCGCGGTCCGAGGCTCCAGCGCGGACCCTGCGGGCCGTCCTCGATGGCGAGTCCGGCCTGCGCCAGCTGGTCGCGGATGGCGTCGGCGGTGGCCCAGTCCTTGCGGGCGCGAGCGGACTCGCGCTGGTCGAGGACGAGCCGGACCAGGCTGTCGACCACGCCGTTCAGGTCCTCGCCGCGGTCGCCCTCGCCGAGCCAGTGCGGGTCGAGCGGGTCGAGACCGAGGACGCCGAGCATGGCCCGCACCTCGGCGAGCCGGGCGACGGCGCCCTCCTTGTCGTCGGCGTCCAGCGCGCTGTTGCCCTGGCGGACGGTGGTGTGGACGATGGCGAGGGCCTGCGGGACGCCCAGGTCGTCGTCCATCGCCTCGGCGAAGGCGGGCGGGACCTCGGCGGCCGGGTCGACGGTCTTCCCGGCCAGCTCGGTGACCCGGTGGACGAAGCCCTCGATCCGCGCGAACGCCGACTCGGCCTCGCGCAGCGACTCCTCGCTGTACTCGATCATCGAGCGGTAGTGCGGGGTGCCGAGGTAGTAGCGCAGGACGACGGGCCGCCACTGCTTGACCATCTCGGAGACCAGCACGCTGTTGCCGAGCGACTTGGACATCTTGTCGCCCGCCATGGTGACCCAGGCGTTGTGCACCCAGTACTGGGCGAAGTCGTCGCCGTAGGCCTTGGCCTGGGCGATCTCGTTCTCGTGGTGCGGGAAGATCAGGTCGAGGCCGCCGCCGTGGATGTCGAAGGCGGAGCCCAGGTACTTGTGGGCCATCGCCGAGCACTCCAGGTGCCAGCCGGGGCGGCCGGGACCCCAGGGGGTCGGCCAGCTCGGCTCGCCCGGCTTGGCCGCCTTCCACATGGCGAAGTCGCGCTGGTCCCGCTTGCCGGTCTCGCCCTCGCCGGACGGCTGGCGCAGATTGTCCAGCTCCTGCCGGGACAGCTCCAGGTAGCCGGGGAAGGACCGCACGTCGAAGTAGACGTTGCCGTCGGCCGCGTAGGCGTGCCCGCGCTCGATGAGGCCCTGCATCATCTCGATCATCTCGGTGATGTGGCCGGTGGCGCGGGGCTCGTACGTCGGCGGGAGGCAACCGAGGGCGTCGTAGCCCTCGTTGAACGCGCGCTCGTTCGCGTACCCGATCGACCACCACGGGCGGTTCTGCTCGCGGCTCTTGGTGATGATCTTGTCGTCGATGTCGGTGACGTTGCGGATGAACGTCACGTCGTAGCCGCGGTACGCGAACCAGCGGCGCATGATGTCGAAGTTGAGGCCCGAGCGGATATGGCCGATATGCGGCGCCGCCTGCACGGTGGCACCACAGAGGTAGATCGAGACACAGCCCGGCTTGAGCGGGGTGAAGTCACGGATCTGCCGGGCGTTGGTGTCGTACAGGCGAATCGTCACCACTCCAGGGTAGTGGGCGCCGGGCCGTGCCATGCGCCCTTCCCCGGACGGAGGGCCCTCACAGCCGCCCGACGACCTTCCGTGGCCGGATCCGTACGACCACCCGCTGGGCGTCCTGCGCCGAGGCCGGGTTGAAGTCCGCGTACTTCCGGCCCGTGTACTTCCGGCTCAGCGTGTCGATGAGTTCCGGGCCGCCCTCCGTCGTCGTCTCGGCGGTGCCGCGGATCTCGGCGTACTCGTACGGCTCGTCGGGGTTCACGACGACCACCGTGACCCGGGGGTCGCGGTCCAGGTTGCGGAACTTGCGGCGGTCGACCGTGGTGGAGACGAGGAGCTCCTCGCCGTCGCGCTGCACCCAGACCGGGGACATCTGCGGGCTGCCGTCGGGCTGGACGGTGCCGAGGACGACGAACACCTTGTCGTCGAGCAGGGACTTCAGGCGGTCGGACAGAACGGCGGACATGGGTACCCTCCGGAGTCACGGGATCGCTGGCCGTGTGGGTACCCTCGCACGCCCTCAGTCCACCCGCACCACGAGTGCCGTGGCCACCGCCATCAGCCCCTCCTCGCGGCCGGGGAAGCCGAGGCCGTCGGTGGTCGCGCCGGAGACCGACACGGGGGCGCCGGCCGCCGCGGAAAGGATCTCCTCGGCCTCGTCCCGGCGCTTGCCGATCTTCGGCCGGGGGCCGACCACCTGGACGGCGACGTTGCCGACGGCGAAGCCCGCCGCGCGCACGATCCGGGCGGCCTCGGTCAGCAGGGCGACCCCGGAGGCGCCGGACCACTCCGGGCGCCCGGTGCCGAAGTGCTGCCCGAGATCACCGAGGCCGGCGGCGGAGAAAAGGGCGTTGCAGGCCGCGTGGGCGACGACGTCGGCGTCGGAGTGGCCGGCCAGACCGGCGCCCTCGCCCTCCCACTTCAGGCCCGCGCACCACAGCTCGCGGCCCTCCTCGAAGGCGTGGATGTCGGTGCCGATACCGACCCGCGGCAGCGGCCAGGGCGCCTCAGAAGCCATCGTTCAGCCTCCGCCGGGCCAGGACCGCCTCGGCGAGGACCAGGTCGAGGGGGCGGGTGACCTTGAAGGCCTCCTCGTGGCCGGGGACGGCCACGACGGTCAGCCCCAGCTGCTCCACCATGCTCGCGTCGTCGGTGACGTTCTCGGTGACGGTCTCGTGGGCGCGGACCAGGGTCGCCCGGTCGAAGCCCTGCGGGGTCTGCACGGCACGCAGCCGGGCCCGCTCGGGGGTGGCGACGACCGGCTCGGGCCCGCCGGGCTCCTGCGCGGGCCTGACCTCCTTGACGGTGTCGGCCAGCGGCAGCGCGGGCACCACCGCCGGGGCGCCGTCGCGCACGGCCTCGATGACCGCGTCGACCGTGTCGACCGGGACGAGCGGGCGGGCCGCGTCATGGACCAGGACGACGCCGTACGCCGGCGGCAGGGCGTCGAGGCCGAGCCGGACCGACTCCTGGCGGGACTCCCCGCCGGGCACGACCAGGAAGTCGGTGCGGTCGGGCAGGGCGTGCGCGTCGAGCAGGGACTTGACCTCGGCGGCGCCGTCCGGCGGGGCCACGACGATCACCAGCGAGACATGGCGGGACGCGGCGAGGGCGCGGACCGCGTGGATGAGCATGGGCGTGCCGTTCAGCGCGCGGAGCGCCTTGGGGGCGCCCGGACCGAGGCGCACGCCTCGGCCGGCGGCGGGAATCACGGCGGCGACGGGGGTCTGCGCGGGCTGAGGGCGCGATTCGTCAGACATCGGTTCCTGTCAGGTTTGTGTGCTCGACCTACGTGGGTATGGCCTGGAGGAGTGCCGGGCGCGACGCCTTGACCGGACCCTTTCCGTGACCCTGGTCGAGCCATCCGCCCGGGCCCGGCACCTCAAGTATCGGGGGCTTCCCCGAGATGTACGGCAGGTGTTTCGGCGTACCGTCCGGTGGCCGGAGCCCTCGGAGCCGGGTCGGGGTTTCCCGCACCGGGCTCTTCTCGGGTCGTTCCGGGGACGAACATGCCGCAGCGCCCGGCGACAGGATCAGTGTCATCGGGCACCGCGGCATTTCACTGGGCTGAGCGTGCCGGAAGCGAGGGTTCGCTGCCGCTGCGCGTCAGGAGGCGAGCACCTCGTCGAGCAGGGCCTCGGCCTTGTCCTCGTTGGTGTTCTCCGCGAGAGCCAGCTCGCTGACCAGGATCTGGCGGGCCTTGGCGAGCATGCGCTTCTCGCCGGCGGAGAGTCCGCGCTCGCGCTCGCGACGCCACAGGTCACGCACGACTTCCGCGACCTTGATGACATCGCCGGAGGCGAGCTTCTCCAGGTTTGCCTTGTAGCGACGGGACCAGTTCGTGGGCTCCTCGGCGTACGGCGCGCGCAGCACCTCGAAGACCCGGTCGAGCCCGTCCTGACCGACCACATCACGCACGCCGACGAACTCCGCATTGTCCGCTGGCACACGTACCGTCAGGTCACCCTGGGCGACCTTCAGCACCAAGTAGGTCTTGTCCACGCCTTTGATCTGGCGAGTTTCGATGGCCTCGATCAGCGCGGCCCCGTGATGGGGATAGACCACGGTGTCGCCAACCTTGAACGTCATGTGACAGGTACCCCTTCCGTGGCTATCCAGAGTAACACGGATACGGCGTCTTCTGAATGGCGTTTTCGCAGGTCAGGGCATATCTCGGGGCTTGACAACAGCAACCGGAACGTGCTGCGAGGCGCCCGCGCGAGCGGGTATTCGCAGGTCGGAGGGGCTCTCCGGGCGAGGCGAAACGCGTACGCTACACCCCCCGCGAGCCCGCTCCAAGTGGTGTAACGTCCCGATTTGTCTGGTGCCAAGCGTACGACTTCCGCTACTCCGTTCGGTGACCCGAGGTGGATGTGAGACGAATCCGGAATTGATCAACAGCGGCCGGACGGGTGCTCCGTGATCAATATCGGGGAGGGTCGCGCATTCCTTCACGGAAAATTTGCGAGGGGCGTTCAGAGGGGGCCGAGAGGGCGGCACCACCGTGTTATGTGAATGACAGACGAGCTGCTCCGCAATGTGACCGCCGAGTCACTTGTGCCCCGCGGGGTACCCCCACCTGGAGGGAAGCCCGGCGCTTGGGGGAGGGTCGGGTGTGATGGCGTGGGAACGGCTCGGTAACCTAAGGCCGCTGACAGACACTTAGGGCGGCTTTATCAGGGAGCCGCCCGTGCGTTCAAGGAGTTGCCGCCGCCGTGAGCAGCAGCCTTCGACGCGGCGCCCTCGCCGCCTCCGCCATCGTCTTCTCGATCGCCTCGCTCGCCGCCTGTGGCGCCGGCAACAACTCGCAGACCCTGGAGATCAAGCCGGACAACGCGGCGACCAGCGTCGGCACCATCAAGATCCAGAACGTCGTGGTGATCACCCAGCCCGACCTGGAGTCCACGGGCCCCGCGGCGATCTCCGCGACCCTGTTCAACTCGGGCCGCACCGACGAGACCCTCCAGTCGGTCACCGTCGGGAGCTCCGGCACGTCGGCCCGGCTGACGCCCGCCAAGGGCAAGAAGCTGACCGTCCCGGCCGGCGGCTCGCTGGTCATCGGCGGCAAGGACAACGCCTCCGCGGTGCTGGCCAGCGGCCGCGAGGCCGTCCAGGACGGCAACGTCCAGAAGGTCACCTTCACCCTCAGCAAGACCGGCGAGGTGAACCTGAGCGCCTTCGTGGTCCCGGCGACCAGCTACTTCGGCAAGTGGGGCCCGTCGCAGATCCCGTCCGCCTCGGCGT
Source organism: Streptomyces sp. NPDC015171 (assembly GCF_043079545.1). Lineage (NCBI taxonomy): Bacteria > Bacillati > Actinomycetota > Actinomycetes > Kitasatosporales > Streptomycetaceae > Streptomyces > Streptomyces sp. NPDC015171. The sequence goes on along the minus strand of NZ_JBIBUO010000005.1, from coordinate 103,001 downwards.
CGGCCTCGTCGTCCGCCTCGGCGTCCGCCGGCGGCGCCCCGGGGGCGAGCGCCTCCAGCAGCGGCAAGCCCGGCAAGAGCGGCGAGCCGAACCCGTCCGGCTCCGCCTCCGAGTCCGGCGCCACCCCGAGCGACTCGGCCTCGCAGTCGGCCGCCGGCCACTGACCGACGCCACGCACGAGGGCGGCACCCCGCACGGGGTGCCGCCCTTCGTCGTACGCGCCGGCCGCGTCCTCGTACGCCCGCGGTCTACGGCTCGAACTTGTAGCCGAGACCGCGCACCGTCACCAGGTAGCGCGGGGCGCCCGGGTCGGGCTCGATCTTGGCGCGCAGGCGCTTGACGTGGACGTCCAGCGTCTTGGTGTCGCCCACGTAGTCGGCGCCCCAGACCCGGTCGATCAGCTGCATACGGGTGAGCACGCGGCCCGCGTTGCGCAGCAGCATCTCCAGGAGGTCGAACTCCTTCAGCGGCAGGTCGACCTTGGAGCCGCCGACGGTCACCACGTGCCGGTCGACGTCCATGCGGACCGGGCCGGCCTCCAGCGCGGCCGGGGTGACCTCCTCCGGCTCGCCGCGGCGGCGCAGGACGGCCCGGATACGGGCGACCAGCTCACGGGAGGAGAAGGGCTTGGTGACGTAGTCATCGGCTCCTATTTCGAGACCGACGACCTTGTCGATCTCACTGTCCTTCGCGGTCACCATGATCACGGGGACGTTGGAACGGCCGCGCAGCTGACGGCAGACCTCCGTGCCGGGCAGACCCGGCAGCATCAGGTCGAGGAGGACCAGGTCGGCGCCGTTGCGCTCGAACTCGTCCAGTCCGTCGGGACCGGTCGCCGCGACGGCGACCTCGAAGCCCTCCTTGCGAAGCATGTACGACAGGGCGTCGGAGAAGGACTCCTCGTCCTCGACGACGAGCACTCGGGTCACGGAAGGACCTCCGGGGCGGGAAGCGGTTCGTACGGGGATGAGTCGGTGACCCCTGCCTCGTCCTCGAGGTCGGGGTGCTGGTGTGCGCGGTCGCGGGCCGCGCCCGCCTCCGGCAGCCTGAGGGTGAAAGTGGAGCCCTGGCCTTCGGCGCTCCAGACCGTGACCTCCCCGCCGTGCGAGGCGACCACGTGCTTGACGATGGCGAGACCCAGACCGGTGCCGCCGGTGGCCCGCGAGCGAGCGGGGTCGACCCGGTAGAAGCGCTCGAAGATGCGCTCCTTGTCCCGGTCCGAGATGCCGATGCCCTGGTCGGTCACGGCGAGTTCGATCATGTCGCCGCCGGGCGCGGAGACCCGGCGGGCGGCTATGCCCACCCGGGTGCGGGCCGGGGAGTAGTTGACGGCGTTCTCGACCAGGTTGCCGAGGGCGGCGGCCAGCTGCCCCCGGTTGCCCCAGACGTGCAGGTCGGCCGTGCCGCCGGCGGCCATCGTGATCTGTTTCGTGCCCGCCTGGTGCCGGCAGCGGTCGATGGCCTCGGCGACCAGCTCGTCCACGCGGACGGGCTCGGCGTCCTCCAGCGGGTCGTCGTTCTGCACCCGGGAGAGGTCGATCAGCTCCTGGACCAGGTTGGTCAGGCGGGTCGCCTCGATCTGCATGCGGCCGGCGAAGCGCTGGACGGCCTCGGGGTCGTCCGAGGCGTCCATGACGGCCTCGGAGAGGAGGGACAGCGCGCCGACGGGCGTCTTCAGCTCATGGCTGACGTTCGCCACGAAGTCGCGTCGCACCGCCTCGATCCTGCGGGCCTCTGTCAGATCCTCGACCAGCAGCAGGACCAGGCGGGAGCCGAGCGGGGCGACGCGGGCGGAGACGGCGAGCGCCTCGCCGCGTCCGGTGCCGCGCCGGGGGAGATCCAGTTCGACCTGGCGTATCTCCCCGTCCCGCCGGGTGTCCCGGGCCATCTGGAGCATCGGCTCGATGGAGAGCTTGCCCCCGCGCACCAGCCCGAGGGCGTAGGCGGCGGAGCTTGCCTTGACGACGGCGTCGGCCTCGTCGAGGACGACGGCGGAGGAGCGCAGCACCGAGAGCACGGTGTCCACGCCGGGCGGGAGTACGGGGTCAGTGTGCAAGGAAGTCCTGGTCGGTCTCTTCTGGTCGCGTTCGCTCCAGCGGAACGCCAGCATGGCGATGACACCGGTGAGCACCCCGGCGATCGCTGCCGCTGCGGCGACCGCCGCGTTCACGTCCATGCTTCCAGGTTAGGCATGCCGTACGACATGCCCACAGCCGTGGAGGTGCGACCTCGAACACTCGTCGCCCAGAGTTCACCTAGGAGCCAGTATTGGTTCATTTAGGGGGGCGGAAACAGACGCGTACGGGGCACAGCGTGGAAGCGTGGGGTTCGTACCGCCGGTTTTCGCCACGGGACGCGCGCGTGAAGTGACGGCCCCTGAACCCCCCGAACCACGACGCACGAGAGGGAACCCTGATGCGGGACGCGTACCACGAGGAACTTGACTCGATCGGCGACGGGCTGGTGGAGATGGCCCGGCTGGCCGGATCGGCGATCGGACGCGCCACGACCGCCATCCTCGACGCCGATCTGAAGCTGGCCGAGAGCGTGATCGAGGCCGACCAGAAGGTCGATGAGCTCCAGCACGACCTGGAGGCCCGGGCGATAGCACTGCTGGCCCGGCAGCAGCCGGTGGCGACGGATCTGCGGATAGTCGTCACCTCGCTGCGGATGTCCGCCGACCTGGAGCGCTCCGGCGACCTCGCCCAGCACGTGGCGAAGCTGGCCCGGCTGCGCTTCCCCGCGCGCGCGGTCCCGCAGGACCTGCACGCCACCATCCTGGAGATGGGTCAGCTCGCGCAGCGCCTGATGGCGAAGGCGGCCGAGGTGATCGTGACGAAGGACGTCGACCTGGCCCTCCAGCTGGAGCAGGACGACGACGAGATGGACCTGCTGCACCGCACCCTCTTCCAGCACCTGATCGACGACCGCTGGAAGCACGGCATCGAGACGGCCGTGGACGTCACCCTGCTGGGCCGCTACTACGAGCGGTACGCCGACCACGCCGTGGCCGTCGCCAAGCGCGTGGTCTACCTGGTCACCGGCGAGCACGCGGACGAGCTGCAGTCCGACATCCAGCCGGTGAAGGGCGTCGAGGGCGCGTGACCCCGCCGGGGGAGCCGGAGCCGCCCGGGCCCGGAGCTGCCGGGGCCGGGCCTCCGCCGTGCGGCCCGGCGCCCCCGGTCGGGACAGGCGCCTCCGTGCGCCGTTGATGCGCCCGGCGGAATGGGCATGAAATGGCCGAGGGCATCCCTGCCCCGAGGTCTAGGAGGGACCCATGGCCGAATCCCCCGGCACCACGCCCGACCCGACGCAGGAGCGCGAGACCGAACAGCCCGCCGAGATCAGGAGCCTGCCGCTGTTCGGCGCGTGCGGCTGCGGCTCGGGCTGCGGCTGCGGATGCCAGTCGGGCAACCCCTGCCAGTGCGGCTGAACGACACCCCGGGGCCGGTGCGACTGGTTCGCACCGGCCCTTCGCCGTACCGGCGGGGCAAAGGGGCCTACCGGGTCGGGCCCGGTCAGCCCCGGTCGTGCGTGGCGGCCGTCTCGGTCACCGAGCCGAGGAGCGGGCGGAGCCTGCCGGTCAGGGACCCGTGGTCGGCGGCGCGGCCGTCCGACCACTGGGCCAGGCCGACCACCAGCAGCCTGCCGGTACCGGCGAAGGACCGCACGAGCCCGCTGTCCGCAGGCAGCGCGCGCAGACCGGACCCGGCCGAGCCCGGCTGCCACCAGAAGGCGCCTACGCCGCCGTGGCCGCCGCGTGGCCGTGGCCGCCGCGCGCTCGGCGGCGCTGGGTTCGTGGATCGTCGCGTTCTTCTCGGACTCCGTGCCCTTCGGCGGCGACCGGTCGCCGCCGGGGCGCTCACTTCCTCGAATCCGGTGTTTCCGGATGGGTGGCGTGCCGGGCCCGGCTCTTCGTCGGGAGCTGACCGACGAGTTCCCAGAAGCACACGAGCGCGGTGACCGGTGGAATTCCGAAGATCACTAAGGAGAGCAGCTCACGGGAGGAGTGGCTGACGCACAGCGCCACGGCCATCGCGGAGGCGGCCAGCACAATGCCCCAGGAACGCCGTGCGCTGCGGCGTTGTGCGGTGGCCCGCAGAACGGAAAGCGCGGCGACGAACCACGGCCCGTACACCGTCAGCGGCCAGTAGCGCGCCAGTTCCGGCGGGAGTACCACGCAGGCGATGACACGCAGTTGGCTGTACGAATAGCAGACCGACCAGCCGAGCATGCACACCGCGCACAGCGAGACCGTCGCGATCAGCAGGGTGATGTGCGTGACGCGCCGGCCGCCGTCGAGGAGGTGGGATTCCTGGCGGAGCCGCCGGCGCCCGCCCCGGCGCGGGGCGGGCACGGACAGCGGGGTGGCGGGGGCGGAGTGTCCGCCGGTCGGCGTGGACAGTATCTGGGCCAGTTCCTCGACCGGGTCCCAGTCGGGCGGCGCCAGGTCCGGCTCCGGGACGGTCCAGGTGTGCTCGTAGACACCCGCGTCGTAGAGACCCGGTTCGTAGAGACCCGGCTCGTAGAGACCGGTTTCGTAGAGACCCGTGTCGTGCTGAATCCTGTCCATCGATAAACCTCCGCCCCCGCCTCAGGATGCTCCGTACAGAACCGCCAACGCCCGCCAGTATTCATTTTCCATGGCGTTGATTCTCTTCAGGAAATCATCGAGCAGATCCGAGCATGACATGCTTTCCACATCGCCGTACCGGCGTAGGGTCGTCGTCGGATTATCTTCGGCTGCGCGCCAGTCCAATCGCGTCACGGTCACCTAACGACCGCCACCCGGTGTGAGATTTGGAGCATTCGAGGGATGCGCGTCACCCGAACGGGGCGTTCACGGGTCGGGCCGGGGCCCGTGTGATGAAACCGTGAATATGCAGGCAATTACATTCCGCGAATACTGGAATTAAATGGTCGACGGATTTGCCCGCGGCCCGTGCGCCGGTCAGGCCGTACGCACTTCGGTCCCGGCGTCGGCCTTCGGGGCGGCCACGGCCTGGGTCTCCCTCGGCAGCCCCCGCATCAGCAGGGCGTACCCGAGCCCGGCCGCCGTCCCCACCACCGCGCACATCCCCCACAACCACTGAGCGCCCCACCGGTCGATGACCGCGCCCGACATCAGCGGGGCGACCAGGGCGGCGACGGACCAGGACAGCGTGTACACACCCTGGTAGCGCCCGCGGCCGTGGACCGGGGAGAGCCGCACGACGAGGCCCGTCTGGGTCGGGGCGTTGACGATCTCGGCGAGGGTCCACACGCACACGGTGAGCATGAAGACGCCGACCGACCCGGCGAAGGCGGTGAGCCCGAAGCCGTACCCGGCGAGCAGCGAGGAGATGACGAGCAGCCTGCGCGGGTCGCGGTGTTCGATGAACCGGGTGACGGGGATCTGCAGGGCGACGATCAGGACGCCGTTGAAGGCGATGGCCAGGCCGTAGTCGGCGGGCGTGTACCCGGCCCGGCCCATGGCCACCGGCAGTCCGACCGCGCCCTGCTGGAAGATCAGGGCGACCAGGAAGGACAGCCCGACGACGGCCATGTACCGCCCGTCCCGCAGCACGGTGCGGAGGCTGACCTCCGCCTCCGCCTGCCGGGCGCCGGGGGCCGGCCGGGACTCGGGCACCTTGGCGAAGACGACGACCGCGCAGGCCAGGGTCATGCCCGCCTCGATCAGGAACCCGGCGAGATAGCTGAACTCGGCGATGAACCCGGCGGCCATGGAGGAGACGGCGAAGCCGAGGTTGATGGCCCAGTAGTTCAGGGAGAAGGCGCGCACCCGGTCCTCGGGGCGGACGATGTCGGCCATCATCGCCTGGACGGCCGGCCGGGAGGCGTTGGAGGCCATGCCGACCAGGAAGGCGACGGCGGCGATGGCGGCCGGGTCGGTCATGAAGCCGAGCAGGGCGACGGAGGCGGCGGTGGCGGTCTGGGCGATCAGCAGGGTGGGCCGCCTGCCGAGCCGGTCGGCCATCACCCCGCCGCCCAGCGAGGAGACGACCCCGCCGAGGCCGTGCAGGGAGGCGACGAGACCGGCGTACGAGGCCGAGTAGCCGCGGTCGAGCGTGAGGTAGAGGGCCATGAACGTGGCCACGAATGCGCCGAGCCGGTTGACGAGCGTGCTGGTCCACAGCCACCAGAACTCGCGGGGGAGCCCGGAGACGGAATCCCGGGCGGCACGTCTCAGACGGGCTGATGGCATCGAGGATCCCCCACGGCGGTAAGCAGCTAATCCAGCGAGCACACGTTACAAACGGTGATCTCCGCGCCGCCACCCAATTAGCAGGAGGCGTCAATCGGACCGCGGTGCGCGCGGCGCCGGGGCGTCCGGCGCGGTGCCGCCGGGCACTCGGCGGCCCGTGCGGTCCGCTCGAAGCGGCTCTGGAACGGGTACTTCCGCTCCAGGAAGGCGCGGATCGCCCGCTGTGCCACCGCCCGGTCCGCCGGGTCGGTGTCCACGTCGTTGAGGCAGAAGAAGTCCACGTCCTCGCCGGCCGCGAGCCGGGCCAGCCGCCGCCGCATGTCCGGGGTGCCCAGCTGCACGTACCGGAAGCGGTAGTCGGCCGGCACGCCCCGGCCCGTCGCGATCGCCCAGTGGTGGTGGAGCGTGGACGCCGGGGCGACATCGGCGGTGGACCGGAAACGCGAGTACGCCGTCCGCTCCAGCTCCTCGATGCCCTGGTCCTCCATCTCGCGCATGACGGACAGCAGTTGGGGGTGCGGGGTGTGCAGCGACTTGTGGGTGGCGTATCTGCCGTGGAAGCGCCGGATCACCTCGCGGGCGTTCTTCCCGGCGGAGTTCGGCGCCGGCTCCAGCGGGTGCGGGGCGCCGGCCCCGAGCTTGAGCGGGGACAGCGGGATGCGCGCGATGCCGTTGCCGTGGAAGAAGTGCTCGGCGCGCACCGGGCGGTTGATGAAGACGTCGTCGTTGAAGTACAGGTAGTGCTCGGACAGGCCCGGTATGTGGTGCAGCCGGCTCTCGATCGCGTGCGAGTTGAAGACGGGCAGCGCGTCGGCCGGGAGGATCTCCCGGTGGTCGACCACGGTCAGGCCCGCGGTGTCCGGGTCGAGCCAGGCCGGGATCTGGGAGTCGGTCACGAGGTAGACGTGCCGGACGAACCCGGCGTACATCTCCAGCGACCGCAGCGCGTACTTCAGTTCGTCATGGCTGGTGTAGCGGGAGGCACCGGTCTCCCGGGGCGCGATGACGTCGTCGGTGAGCGCCTGATGGGCACGGCGCTTCACGGCCATCGCCGGGTCGTCCCCGTCGACCCAGGTGTACACGACGTCGACGGGGAAGCAGACCTGGTCGATACCGGGTTCGGCGAACGCGGCGAAGGTCGGCACGGCACGCCGGCGCGGGGTGGGCGGCGTCGGCGCGGGCGGCGCCGGCCGGGGGCTGGTTCCCGTCTGCACCGGGGATCCGGTCACTGTCACCGGGTGCGGCCCTTGCGGAGCCATGGCCCGCGGCTCCTGCCGGGTCACCGGCAGCGCCTGCTCTGCCGGCGCGTGCGGCTGAGGCTGCGGCTGCGGCTGCCACACAGCCCGCGCCCGCTCCCCCGGCACCTGCGGCTGAGGCACTGCCTGTGGCTGCTGCTCCCCCGTCACCTGTTGCTGGGGCTGCTGCTCCCCCGGCACCTGTCGCTGCTGCGGCTGCTGCTTTCCCGGGCTCGGCCGGGCGGGTACCGCCTGCGGCCGGTGGTCCGGCACGCCGTCCGGCTGCCGGGCCGCCGCCACCATCGCCGGCTGCCACGCCGTGGCCGGCAGCACCTCGGCGACGGCGTTGCGGCGCGGGGCGACCAGCGCGGGGCCGAAGTCGTCCTGCAGCCGGGTGCCGGGCACGGTGAGATGCCCCGGGTCCGCGCCCAGCTCACGGCCGTAGCGCCAGAACTCGATCTCGCAGCCCGTCTCCAGGCCGCCGAGCACCTGCCCGCCGGGCCCGAGGCGCAGCTCGCCCGTCCGCAGCACCGGCGCCCGGCGCAGTGCCCGCGGCAGCCTTCCGTCGGCCCACAGCACAGCCCGGCTGACGGATCCGTCCGCGCCCACCGCGCCGACGTACCCGGCGCTGCGGGCGAAGTGCCGCCGGGCCCGGGCGAGCACCGCGCCACGGTTCGACTCCTCCACCCCGACCACCGGCCGCGGCACCCCGGGCCCCTCTTCGGCGGGGACCAGGAAGTACGGGACCCCGGCCGCCTCCAGCAGGGCGCACACCTGCTCCAGGTCGGCGGCGGCGGCCTCGGCCGCGGTGTATCCGGTGACCGTGCGCCCGTACAACCGCGCCGGCCCGCAGGTCACGCGGCGCAGCCCCGGCACGGCGGTACGCAGCCGGCGGCGGGCCGGGGCCGCGCGCAGCGCCCAGAGCCGGGCCGCCAGCCACAGCCCCAGCCGCACCAGCAGGTCCCGGGCGGCCCGCAGGCCCGGCGGCGGCGATGCCAGAAGGCGACGGATGCGGCGGATGCGGCGGATCTGGCGTACGCGGCGGATCTCGATGGCCATGCTCCGCCGCCCGTCAGCTCTGCAGCTCGGCGGAGCCGAAGAGGTCGAAGGGGCCGGCGGGACGCTCGGCACCGGCGGGGCCGGAAGCACCGGCGGACGGCTCGGGCTTCTCGAAGGGGCTCGGGAAGGGGAAGTAGTCCTCCAGGAACTCGTGCATCCGGACGCTCACCTGCTCCCGCTCCTCCGGCGGCACGTCGACGTCGTTGAGGCAGAAGAAGTCGAAGCGGCGGTTGCGGCGCAGGTCGGCCAGGCGGCGCGCGGCGTCCGGCCGGCTGATGTTCACGTACCGGAAGCTGAACTTGCCGGGCACGCCGCGGCCGGTCATCAGCGCGTACTGGTACAGCAGCGGCGCGGTCATGGCGATGTCCTCGGGCGAGCGGAAGCGGGACGCGGTGGTGCGCCGGATGTCCTCCGGGAACAGCTCCTCCAGCGCCCGCAGCGCCCCGCGCTGCTGCGGCAGCGGGGTGTGCATGAAGTTGTTCGTCGTCATCCGCCCGAACTTCTCCAGCAGCAGCCGGCGTACGTTCTTGCTGGCGGAGTTGGTCGCGGTCTCCTCGGCGTGCGGCTTGCCGACGCCGATCTTGAGCGGGGACACCGGGATCTTCATCAGGCCGCTGCCGAAGAAGAAGTGCTCCGCGGTGACCCGGCGGCCGACGAAGACGTCGTCGTTGAAGTACAGGTAGTGCTCGGACAGGCCCGGGATGTGGTGCAGCCGGGTCTCGATCGCGTGCGAGTTGAAGACGGGAAGCACGTCCTCCGGGAAGATGTCGCGGTGGTCGACGACCGTGATCCCCGGGACGCTGTCGTCCAGCCAGTGCGGCTTCTGGCCGTCGGTCACGATGTAGATGTGCCGGACGAAGTCGGCGTACATCGCGAGCGAGCGCAGCGAGTACTTCAGCTCGTCGTGGCTGGTGTAGCGGGAGGCGTTGGTCTCCTTGTCCAGGATCTCGGCGATGCCGCGGTCCTGGTGGCGGGCCCGCTTGGCCCGCATCGCCGGCTCCTCGCCGTCCACCCAGGTGTAGACGATGTCGACGGGGAAGGTCACCTGGTGCACGGTCGGCAGGGTGAGCGGGACGAAGCTCGGCAGCTCCCGGTCGCCGACCCGCACGGTGGCCGGCCGCTGCTCGCTCGCCGGCAGCACGTCCGTGATCCCGTTGTTGCGGGGGGTGACGAGGGACTCGGCGAAGATGTCGGCCGAGGCCTGCGGCTGCACCTTGGCGAGGCGCCGCGGGCCGTCGGCGGAGGCGAGGAGTTCCCCGCCGTCCTCCCAGAACTCCACGTCACAGGCGAGTTCCGGGCCGGCGAGCAGCTGGCCGGCGGGGCCGAGGTGGTTCTCGCCGACGCGCAGCACGGTGGCCGTGCGCAGCGCGGCGGGCAGGGCGCCGTCCAGGAACATGGCGAGGTGCTTTAGCTGGCCGCCGGGCAGGGGGCGGCCGATGAACACGGCCGTACCCGCGTTGCGGGCCTCCAGCGCGGCGAGGAACCGCTCGCGGTCGGCGGCGTGCACCCCCACGGTGTGGCGGGTGCGGGCGGCCGGCACCAGGAAGTAGGGGATGCCCTCCTGCTCCAGCGCGGCGACGACGAGGTCGAGATTGGCGGCGGCCGCCTCGGCCGCGCTGAACCGGTCCACGACCCGGCCGTAGAGCTGCTGGCCGCGCACCGCCACCGGGCGCAGCACCGGATCCGTGACCGCCGCCTTGCGGCGCCGCCGCATGGTGCGCAGCTGCCAGACCCGCTCGGCGGCCTTCCGCTCGACCCGCGGACGCATCCGCCGCGCAAAGGAACGCACGGTCACGTTCTGAACCCCTCTTCCCCGACGCCTCAACTTTCCTGGCGATAACCAGACAGATGGGCGTGGCGAAGGGTTGTAGAAGAGTTAACCGGAATTTGGCTCGCGGGAGACCTGCCTCTGGGCCGGCTCCTGTCCGCCTCTTGATCCGGAGTGGTAGGTCCGTGCCGGTTCCCGTGCGCGGCGCGGCCCCCAGATCCCTTAGGTAGGCTCAGGACCATGGCCGACGCACCGTACAAGCTGATCCTCCTCCGCCACGGCGAGAGCGAGTGGAACGCGAAGAACCTGTTCACCGGCTGGGTGGACGTCAACCTGAACGAGAAGGGCGAGAAGGAGGCAGTCCGCGGTGGCGAGCTCCTGAAGGACGCCGACCTTCTCCCCGACGTGGTCCACACGTCCCTCCAGAAGCGCGCGATCCGCACCGCGCAGCTCGCGCTGGAGGCCGCTGACCGCCACTGGATCCCGGTCCACCGCAGCTGGCGCCTGAACGAGCGCCACTACGGCGCCCTCCAGGGCAAGGACAAGGCGGCGACGCTCGCCGAGTTCGGCGAGGAGCAGTTCATGCTCTGGCGCCGCTCGTACGACACCCCGCCGCCGCCGCTCGCCGACGACTCGGAGTTCTCGCAGTTCGACGACGCGCGCTACGCGACCCTCCCGCCGGAGCTGCGTCCGCGCACGGAGTGCCTGAAGGACGTCGTCGTGCGCATGCTCCCGTACTGGTACGACGACATCGTCCCCGACCTGCTGACCGGCCGCACGGTCCTGGTCGCGGCCCACGGCAACAGCCTGCGCGCCCTGGTCAAGCACCTGGACGGCATCTCGGACGCCGACATCGCCGGCCTGAACATCCCGACGGGCATCCCGCTCTACTACGAGCTGGACGCCGACTTCAAGCCGGTCACCCCCGGCGGCAAGTACCTCGACCCGGAGGCCGCGGCGGCGGCGATCGAGGCGGTCAAGAACCAGGGCAAGAAGAAGTAGGCATTGTGATCATGCCTCCCACCTGCGCAGACGGCGCGGGCGGGAGGCATTTTCGTGCCCTGGAACTGCCTGGGACCTGCCTGGGACCTGCCTGGGACCTGCCTGGGACCTGCCTGGGACCTGCCTGGAACCTCAGGCCGAGTGATGGCGAGCTGTCGGTACTTCTGTCTCCCCTGACGGCCATCCGCACGGGTGCGGCCTGTCGTCACCGTTCCGTCACAAGTGGTCGCCGCACGGAACCCTGCCGCTCTCCCGCCCTGTCTGCACTCACGGACCACGACCACGCGTACCGCGGGGCGACAACCGACGACCGAGACCCGCGGACGAGACGACTCAGGGGGACGACAGCATGCGTCACACCAACGGCATTCGCAGAGCGGCTCTGGCGACGACGGCGGTCACGGCCGTCGCGGCGGCGGTGACCGGCATCCTGCCCGGCACCGCCATGGCGGCGACCACCACCTCCACCCCGCCGCCCGCCTGCGCGGCCTCCGCCCTCCAGGTCAGCGCCTGGCAGGCCGTCCACCGGCCCGTCGGGACCGGGACCGGGGCGGCGGTCGTGCAGTTCACCAACGTCTCCCGGAAGACGTGCGTCCTGAAGGGCCATCCGACGGTCGCGGGTGCCGGCAACGGCTCCCCCGCCCACAGCACCCCGCTCAAGGTCACGCCCACCGGCAAGGCGGCCACCGTGACGGTCCGGCCGCACGGCAAGGCGTGGCTGAAGCTGACCTTCGTGCAGGTCCAGGGGGAGGCCGACGGCTACTGCGTGTCGGGCAAGGACCCGGTGACGTTTCCGACGATGGTCATCGGGCTGCCGCACTCCGGGAAGCACCAGGTCGCCCTGAACGACGGGGTGTGGGCCGAGTGCGACAACAAGGTGACCGTCACCCCGGTCTCGACGGTCAAGCCTTCCTGACCCCCCGGTCCCCGCAAATCGAGCAGCCACAAACTCGCGTCCGTCGAAGTCCGATGGCAAACGGTCAAGATCCAGTGGCAGGGGACAGGGGGTAACCGTCACGGCCCCGGTGAGGGGGGTGTGACGGGCCTCTGTCCGGGAGCGTCACACCTGTGCCTGCCCAAGGGTTCGGGCGTGACGCGGCCGTCACACCGTTACGGTGTGACGGCCGCCGTCAGGGCTTCTGCCGGAGGCTGACGCGCAGACCGGGGCCGGGACCTGTCTGGAACCTCCGAGGTTGACGAGCAACGACAGACAACGGCCACCGACAACCGCGTAAGCGCCTTCGCGTGAGCCCCCTGCCTGCGAGTTCTCCGCTGACAGGGCTTCTTCGTGGACTGGGCCGACGGCGGGCCCTCAGACCCCGCACCGCCGCAAGGGCCGCCGCCGTACGGGCCGCAGTCCGGCAACGATCCCGGCTAACGCACCGCGACGATCTCCTCGACCGCGGCGAGAACCAGATGCCACGGGTACCCCTCCGCCCCGCCCAGGCCCGGCTGGTGCGGGACGAAGCCACCGTCGCCGTACAGCACCCGCACACCCATCTCCCGCAGTTCGGCCACGCTCCGCTCGAACTGCCGGTGCCGCACATAGGCGGCGTTCACGCAGGGCATGGCCACCAGGGGAATGCCCTTGCCGATGCCTTCGGCGACGACGCCGACCACGAAGTCACGGGTGATGCCGAGAGCCCACGCGTTGACCGTGTTGAAGGTCGCGGGCGCCACCGCGATGACGTCCGCCTTCGGCCACACGTCCGGCTCCCCCGGCAGCTTGTACGCGCTGCGCACGGGGTGCCCCGTGAGCCGCTCCAGCTCCGCACGCTGCGGGTCCAGCCAGCGAGCCGCGGTCGGGCTCAGACCGAGGCACACGTCGAACCCGCGGTCCTGTGCGTCCGCGACGACCCTCGCCATGTCGAACACCGGTGGGGCGGCGCAGCCGAACAGGTAGAGGACGGGGCGCGCTGTGGTCATGGGCCTATCCGACCACACGCAACCGCACCCAACCACCGGATCCCACAGGCGAGTAGGGGCGGAATCCACGTACCCGTACGGCCCTCCGGGTATGTTCCCGGCGGGTGCTCAGAACGGAGACCGCCATGCCCACACGGGACGACGACCACACGGGCGCACGCATCAAGGGGCAACGCAAACTGTCGAGGCTGACCCAGCGGCAGCTGGCCGAGCGGCTCCCCTACTCCTACAGCTACCTCAACCAGGTCGAATGCGGCGCGCGCCCGGCCACATCCGCCTTCGTCGCCGCCTGCGCCAGAGCCCTCAGCATCGACGTCACGGCCCTGACCGGGCAGCCGTACGTGACCGAACTGCAACGCGACCGCCTGGCAGAACTGGTCCGGCCGATCCGTGAATCCCTCGACCTGTACGACCTCGGCCCCGACCCCGCCCTGACCACCCGGCCGGCCCAGCAGCTCATCGCCGGGGCGGACCGCCTCTGCGCCGAAGTACGGGCGACCCGCCTGCGCAACGCGGCCCGTGACCTCCCAGGACTCATCACCGAGCTGACCCACACGGCATGGTCGACACCGTCCACCGAACTGTGGCAGGCACTCGCATCCGCATACCGCACCGCACACGACATCAGCGTGAAGCTCGGTTATTACGACCTGTCCGCAGTAGCCCTGGACCGCATGGACTGGGCGGCACAGCGCGCTTCCGATGCCTGCCTGGCGGCCGTACGGCAGTACATGCGGGCCCTGGTCTACTTCCGCGAGGGCGAGTACCGGATCGGACAACGCCTCCTTGCAACCGGGCACAAGGTGATCGCGCAGGAACCTGATTCAAGAGCAGCGCTCACGGTCGCCGGACAGCTGCACCTCGGCGGCTCCGTGATCGCCGACCGCGCCGAGCAGCAGTCGGCGGTCGAACAGCACATCAACGAGGCCCGGCAGATCGCACAGCGCACCGGCGACGCCTCCGACGTGCACTGGCTCAGCTTCGGCCCGGCCAACGTCGTCCTGCACAAGATGTCCGCCGCCGTCGAGATGTGCCTGTACGACGACGCTCTGAAGCAGGCCCGGAACATCACTCTGCCCTCGCAGTTGCCCACTTCCCGTCGCGCCCACTTCCTGATCGACCGAGCACGCGCCGAGATGGAGACCGGGCACACCGAGGCCGCCCTGAAGTCACTCACGGAAGCCCGCCGTCTGGCGCCCGAACAGACCCGCTACCATCCCGCGGCCCGCGAGACGATCACCGGTCTGGTGCACCAGTCCCGCCGCACCCCGGAGACGCTCAACCACATGGCGGCCTGGATCGGCCTGTAGACGCACTCATCACGCTCACAGAACTGTGAGCGTCGCGCCCTCCGCAGGTTGTCACTGTTTACTCACATCCCGCCCGCGACGGTACGAAGTCGACGAGGCGAGTGCGCCCCCGGCGGCCGAGCGAAGGGCCCCGACCGGCCCACGCTGCCAAGGAGCGTCGACATGACGAACGCCGCATGCCCGCCCCCGGACCACCGGCCAGCCGCCAAGATGACGATCAGGGTGTACCGGGTGAACCAGCATGGCACCGTCACACAGGAGCGCGGCACGGTGACCGTGGCACCCGTCGAGGGGCCGCCACCGCTCACCTCCGCCTTCCCGTCGTGCGAGTGCCCGGCCTGCCGGGCCGGAGAGGCGGCAGCCCGGTGACTCGCGCCCTAGGAATCCCGGCGACGGGGAGGACCGCGTCGGCTGTACGGCCACCCGTGCCCGAGCGGACGGTTCGCCGGGGCTACTGGTGCGAGTGCTGGACCGAAGATCTGCCCGGCGGGCGGCAGCCGGCACTGCTGGCATCGTTCGACGCCTACTCCGCTGCCCAGGCCGACCGTTGGGTAGCGGTGGCACTCCGCACGATCTCACCGGCCCTGGACACGGACGCCTCGGACAAGGCGTGGGAATGGCTGCAAGACGGCCGCATCGAAACGCGCCGAGCCCTACTGAGTACTGGGGTTGGGTTGTCTTTGCGGTGCTGGTCGCGGGCTGATTGACCTTCGACTTCGGACCGGTCGTGCTCGTGGTCCTGTCCGGGGTCAGCGCCTTCTACTTCTTCTTCAACGTGCCCGTCTGGTGCGGAGCCGCGGGACGTGGTGGCGCATGCCGCCACAACAGCCACGGCGTCCTCATGGGCTGCCATCTTCGCCAGCACAAGTGGCAGAAGCTCAAGATGATCTTCTGGACCGCCCGATGGGCACGGCTACGGCAAGAGCTGTTCCAGAACGCGACCACCACACTGGCGAGCCTTGGTGGCATCCTCGCCGTGACGTCAGGCGTGGCGTCCACCTTGCAGCCGCTGTTCGGCGGAGGTTGGTAGCGGGGTTCGCTGGCATCGACGTCTGACATCAACGACAGTGGACAGCAGCCGTCGGGCGCGTTCCTCGACGGATTATGTCCACTTGGTCAGACAGCCATGGAGACGCCTCGGACCGAACTCGGCGACGCCGCCGACGGCGGTGACGGCAGCGCTGACGGCAACGACGGCGGACGGCAACGGCACTCAGCAACCCAGCGCAACACTGGCATGGTGCCGACAGTCCACCCCAGCAAGGTGCGCCCGCTTCTTCTAAGCGCCGGGTCTGGTTCGCGGGTGAGTGTCTAACTGCGTGACAACGCCGACGCACAGCGGCGGACGAGCGCGGACGGCTGTGGACGCTCGCAGCAGGTGAGAGGCCTACCGCCCCATGGTCGGCCACCCGCGCAAGTCCCTTCGGGACGAAGAGGTCGTGAGCTAAAGGCCGTCGCGCTCGATCAGCGAGCCGTCGGGGCCGAACGTGTACACGCGTGGCGGTCCCATGGCTTCCACGGCCCTTCGCAGCTGCGCTTCCTGCTCCGCGGGGTCAGGGCCGTGCGGGTCCCGCACCTGGAAGCCGTGCAGTCGGATGTTGTCTGCGTCGACGTCGTGCGGCTCGGGGCGGCCCTCCTGGGTGAATCCGCACAGCGCTCGTAGTGCGTCTTCGCCCAGTTCCAAGGGGTGGAACGGCAGCGGGTAGGTCTCTTCGTCCTCGTCCGGCCAGGGGATGACGTCGGCTGGGCAGTCTCCGGCCCAGTAGGGCAGCTCAAAGGGGAGCGGTTCGCCGATGTTCTCGATGATGCCGCTGTCCGGAGACAGGCTCAGGGAACGGACGAGTCGTCCGTCCTCCCACAGGGCGAATGCCAGCCAGTCGACGACGCTGTGCATGGCGTGCAGGACGAGCCGTCGGCCGGCGCTTGCCGCCACGAGGTGTTCGGGAAGCTGGGAGGGGGCATCGATCATCACCCTCTGATCACCGATGAAGTCCACGCCAGGCCAGCTGGCCGCGTACGTCGTCCCCTCCGGTGGGTACACGCCGTGCCAGAGAGTCGAGCCCTCGCACTCCTCGATCTGCCAGCCTGGGTAGAGCCGTCGCATCATCGTGACGGTCCGATCAAGGTCCGCTGCCCCCGCTCGCCGCAGCGCCCCTGGCACGTCGCCGTCGGCGTACACCAGCAGTCCCGTCTTGGCTCCCAAAGCAGCCCTCCCCAAAGCGTTGACCTCGATGGCGGACGCACCATAGCGCCACCCACTGACAACGAGGGCGACTCATTTCTCCTGGCCCCGCTGGGCCGTCTCTGGGCCGTGCGAGGGCGCCCGAGGCCGACCGAGGGCGACCGAGGACGACCGACAGTGACAGCCGAGCCGGAGCCGCTATACGCGGAACCCCAGGTCACAGCGTCCTGGGGTCACGCGTTTCCCCCAGGGGTGGCGGTCAGGCAAGATGGGGTGTTTCTTGCCTTCTTCCACTTATGCACCAGATTGACTGTGGTCGACGGCATGCCCCCAATATCGTGGCCGAGGCTGGCGGGGTTGCAGCAGGACACACACGCGCGCCTGCTCGGTCGACGTACTCGCCATCGTGGCTGACTGTCGTGGACTGAGGTCCAGACCAGCAGACATCAACGGATGGGATGGGAGTAGGGGTGAGTGGTCGGCAGGGTGCTGTGGGCGCTCTCTCGCAAATGCGCCCCTTCTGATCCCCTGGGCAACTACGGTGCTCACGACATTCACAGTCCGAACGGGAGCAGCAGTGCACGTGGGCCCGGCGCATTTCACAGTGAAACTTTTGCACCAACTCGATGCCGAGCCCAGTGAGGTCTGGATCTTGGACGTCGAGAGCCTTGAAATGAAGTCTGACGAGGTCGTCAAAGAGCTGCAGGACCTGACTTGGCGCCCCGGAGCGCGTTACCCGCTCATGAGTAACATTAGCGCGCGGCAAGGCATCTTGAACTGGGGCGCTTCGTCATCGCTCTCTCAGTTCCTGTTGGAGATGAGCGCTGGTGGACTCGGTGGCATAGAGGCCGCAGGCATCGCGGCAGCGATCCGCTACACCTACGGCAAGTTTCGCGACCGATCCCGGGGTGCCCCCTGGGGCAAGTCCATCTCTGAGGACGTGGCTCTAGCTCAGGCGAAGGCTCGTGTCGCTGAGCACTATGGGGTCACTGAGGACGCTCTCTCCGTACAACGGGCAGAGACCAACGCTGCAGACAAGCGCTTTGAGTTCACGTTCGCTCACACCGATGGGAGATCGTTCGGCGCCGAGGTTGGGGTGATCAAGGACTCCCCCACATGCATGCGTCTCTGGCGGGAAGCTCCGCGCACGTGACGTCTGGCTCGATTGCGGGCGCTGCAATACGAGGACGTTCAGCGTGTCGTCTCCGTAGGTGATCGAGGAGTTGACGCAAAGGATCTCTCAGACGCCGGCGAGCTTCCGTCCTGACATCCACGTCCGAAATCAACGGCGACAGCCAGCAGGAGCCCTGGGAAACCCGCGGCGGCCTCACACCCCGAGCGTCTGAGGCCCATGAGACCAGGTGGATCGAACTCCCAAATCGAGTGTCGCCGTTCGAGTTCTGCCCGCCATCAGGACTGAGTGGATTTTCGGACGGGGATCACGCGAGGGTGACGTGCATGCCGCCGTCGGCTAGGACATCAAGGACATGGGCGAATAGATCGTAGGGCCGGCCGTCTGGGGTCATGGTCTGGGACAGGCGCTCGCGTGCGGTCCCGGCGTTCCGCCAGAGCAGGGTTGCGGGGGCGGTGTAACCGAAGGTGCCGCGCAGGCAGTCGTCGAGGGCGGCCAGGTAGCCGCCGAAGTAGCCACCCGGCCCGTTCACCGCCTCCCCAAGCGCCAGATAGAGGCCCGCGTCGTCGGTGATGTGCCGGCCGTCGAGTTCGTAGGCATGACCAGGCGGCCGGTCGCGGTGAGAGCGCCGGCATGCCCGCTCGCGGACGAGATCGAGCCAGGCGCCGCGGCGCCGGGTGTCGAGCCTCGCCCAGCCACCCAGGGTGTCCGGCGGCCCGGCGAGCCACCGCTCCCAGATGGGCTGGGCGAATGAGGGAACGGGGGTGAAAAGCTGCCCGTCAAGCTCCAGGTCGATCAGATCTGTCCCGTAGGAGGATGGACACCAGGAGCGGACTTCGGCCCGCAGCAACCGATCGGTGAGCGGCTCGCCCTGGGCGTCCTGAATTTCCAGGGCGGCCTCCTCGAGGTCCAGCGCGCGCCGGGTGCCCTTCAGCAATGCAGCTCGCAGCTGATCACCCTGGGCAAGCCCCCGCAGGACGAGGAGGGGCGCCGCTTGCTCGGCCGGCAGGACGCGAGTGAATTCGCGGCAGGAGCCCAGCCACCGATGCTCGTCGTGCACTCGGACACGACCCGTGTGTCCCTCAGGCGGACCTTCGTAGTCGTCCAGGCCAGTGAGCACGAGACTGCCAGTCCCCAAGCGCTGTCCAGAGGTCTCCGCGTCCTCCAGCAGCCACGGCTCAAGTGCCTCGTCGTCCGGCACCAGCCACACCCGGCTGCCGACCCAGCCCCGGGCTTGAGTACCTTCCTGCACCCAACCGAACAGTTCATACGTCCCGCGCCGGGGCTCCCCAAAGAGTCCGTCTACTGTGGCGCACACGCCCCAGACATCGCCGCACTCCGTCTCCGTCAGCCTGTACCGCCCATGCCTGCGATGGTCCCAGTCCTCACGCACGGTGGTAATCATGCCCAGACCAGGCTTTCACGACGAAGTCTTTTCCCAGTCGGTCAAGGTGCCTCAACAGCGGGCAGACGTCTGCGAACCATTAGCCCAGGTGAGAGACACACCCGCCCAAGGCGGTTATCCCATGCAAGTTGCTTCGGGGCAAAGAGGTCATCACGCAATGTTTCACGTACCCGCTTCCGAGTAGCGGCTTGTGCTGTTCGACGGCCGACAGCGTGGTCCAGGCTGGCGGGGGCACAGCGAGGCACACGCGTGCCTGCACGGGCGGCTGACGCATCGTCGTGGCTGACTGTCGTCGGCTGAGGTTCAGACTGGGCGCATCGAGGGTGCTGGCCGTCAGCCGAGCGCGCTGAAGCTGGGCCGTCCCTGGGCCGTCCGAGGTCGCTCAACAGCGGCCAATAACGACCAACGACGACCACCAAGCGCACGAGCTCACCGCCCCTGACCAGCAAAAATCCAGCTCACCAAGATCCCCGGCAAGACCCAGGGCAAGAAGAAGTAAGCGCCCTCGCCTCAAGGGCCCCTGCCGGCGGCTCGGCCCGTCGGCAGGGGCCTTTGTGCTGTTCCGGTGTCGGCACCGGGCCCCGGCAAGCCCGGCAGGTCGGCCTACTGCCGGAAGAACCCGGACTTCAGGTCGCCGATGACGGCGTCGAGCGGGTGGCCGCTGACGATGAAGGGGCCGCTCCAGGGCGCGCTGAGTGCGAAGAGCAGCGCCAGGCTCAGCCCGACCACGCTCGCGACTCCCACGACGAGCAGGGACGTGCGCAGGCTGCTGCGGAAGACCAGTGCGCCGGAGTTCGCGATCAGGGCCAGCCCGCTGACCACGAGCGTGACGACGTAGAGCGCGGGAACATCGCGCGCGGCGGCCGCGACTCGGGCGCGACGACCACTGGTGACTCCGTCCAGGGAAGCCACCAGCTCCGTGCCTGTCGGGGTTCCCACCTCGGGCCGGCCCGCCTCGGCACGTACGCTCCGCTCCAGCCGTGCGATCGCGCGGCCGGTGGCCGGGTCGTCACCGGACGCCGTCGCCGTGCCCTGCCATTCCCGGGCGCGCGTGGTCCGCAAGTAGTCCAGCAGAGCCTCATGGATCGGCTCCGACCGGACTCGCGGGCTTGTCGCCGCCCATGCCAGGCGGGAGGCCGCGGCGGCCTCGTCGCTCACCAGTCCCTCTGCCGCGCGCAGGTAGCCGGCCTCGCTGGCCAGTGAGAGTGCCGCGAAGATCGCGAAGGCGGCGCCGAGCGTCGGCATCAGGGGCGTGGCGATCTGCGGCACCCGGTCCTGTTCCCCGACCGGCACCAGCGCCCGGACGCCGAGCCGGGCCGCCGCCGCGACCAGCAGGGCGAGCAGCAGCCCGCCCGCAACCAGCGCCACGGCCGGCAGCGAGGTCAACCAGTTCACCACATCACCCACAGCGCGTTCCCGCGAGCGCCGCAGGCGGCGGCATCTGCCCCGCAGCCTGAAGCTCCTCGTCGATGACTCTCAATGAACGCCTCATCTTGCGCCGCGACGCCGGGCACGGCATCTCGGTCAGTGGGCCGAATGGCCGAGGACGGCACGGCACCCGCCCCTGCGGGCCCGATCGTGAGCCCGGGCTTCCGCTAATCGTCGAAGCCGGCCCAGTTGGCCTTCGTGATGGGCGGCACCGCGCTCGGAAGGTTGGTGTCGTTCTTGCAGCCGGCTTGCTCGGCGACGTCGTGGGCCAGCTGGAGCATGATGTCCAATCCGGCCTCACGTGCCTTGGTCGCGGACAGGCCACTGCCCTTCATGGGCCGTGCGAGGACGTCGACCTTGATGTACTTGTCCCGCTTCATATATGCGGGAGCGCCGGTGGGCAGGTCGGCGGTGCACTCGAAGAACACCACCTGCGACGCACGGAGGTAATAGGCGAGGACGCCCATGTCCATTCGCGTCCGAGGCTCGTTCCCGTGGGCGTCGGAGGTGGGAAGTTCCTTGACCGGGAGAGCGTCGTTGTTCCAGGCCAGGTCGACGTCGAGGACGGTGTTCAGCGAACCATCGCTCTGGGCCTCGTATTGGCAATGGCTGGGGTAGTGCTCCTTGATCAATCGGAAGTCCCCTTGCTCATGCAGGAGCTTGCTGCCCGGTCCGAGCAGCTTCTGCAGGGAGGCACGACGCGGTGTGCCGTCCCAGCAGGGTTTGGCCGGGGCCTTCAGCGCGTCGGCGCCACCGTCGTCGGAGCGGGCCGACCAGACGTAGATTCCGACTCCCAGGATCGCGAGTACCACCACGACACAGAGCGCTGCGGCTCCGCGGGACATTCTTCCGACGCTCATGTCTTCCCTGCTCGATCACTCGCTGAGACTTCGCCGATTGTCGCTGAGCTCATGTCACTTCGGGGGGTTGCGCTGGTAGTAGTCCTTCGCTTCGCGCTGGAGTTCCTTCCCGTGGTCGAAGCCCTCGCCCGTCTGCTGTGTCACGGAGCGGTGCATGTCCGTGGGGTCGACACCTGCCGGGGTACCGGCGACCCGGAGCCCGGTCTCCGCCTGATCGAGAGCATTCTGACGGGCGTCGAAGGAGGACTGCCCCGCCGTGTACGCCGTTTCGGCGGCGGTGTTGCGTTCCGCTCCTTCGACCATCTCGCCCACTACGACTTCGGTGACGCCGTTGATGACTTCACCGGCGATGGGTACACGCTCGGTGGCCAGACCGACCGTGGATCCGAAGGCCGTGTTGAACATGTCCGCCCGCTTCTGCAACGCCTCGTTGTAGTCCTGGTCGCTCTGCTGGCCCCCGGTGACGATCTGATCGTGCCGGGCCCCGGAGAGGATGCCCTCCACCGTGCCGGTGTTGTACGCGGTGTGCTTCAGGTTCTCGGCCGTGGTGCCCGCGTACTTGTCGGGGTGCGCCACGACGTCGTGCATCACTTGGGCCGAGTGGTTCTCCGCGCCCAGCGCGGCCTCGGCGTAGCCATCCGGATTTCTGCCGATGGTGTCGAGGAACTCCGCGGTGGCGAGTGTGCTGGTGAACTTCCGCGGGCTGCCGTAGAGATCGTCGAACCCGTCGGACTGACTCAGCGTCGAGTTGACCTCCGGCATGTACTCGCCGGCCATCCGCCCCAGGCTGTCGGCCATCGTGTCGTCGGCCAGCTTGGGATTGGCCGCGACCGCGTTGACGACCTGGTCCATGATCTCCTGGCGCTGCTCGGTGTGCTCCGGGTGCGCGCCGACATCGCCGTGGTCGTACGGGAGTCCCGACACCGCCGCTTCGAGAGCGTGGCCCAGCGCGTCCTTGCCGTAGATCACGGGGTCCTTGGCCGCGAAGGGAGCTGTCATGTCAGGGATCCACTGCCGCGCGCCGTCGCCCTTGCCGTCCGAACCCGTCCCCATCAGATAGTCCAAGTTGGACATCTGTTTCCCGGGCCCGGCAACGTCCGCGTGGAAGAAGCTGGTGGCGGCGTCAGGATTATGGCCGTACGCCTCCAGAAGACCCGTGACCGGATCCCAGCCTCGGCCGCCCTCTTTGTCGGCGTTCAGACCGAAATCCTTCATACCCGCGTAACTCCCGTCGGGACGCCCCCAGGATCCCCCGTCCCGCTCATACGCGATCATGTCGTCGCCGACCTTGTCGAGGAAGCTCGCCGGGTACGTCCCGTGCCGCAGAAGCGTGCCGAGCACCTGATACCCCTTGGGAACCATCTGGTTGCCCTGCATCTGAAGATCGAGGTCGCTGCGCCCCACGCGCATGAGCTCGTCGGTCCACTTGTCGCCCAGGTTGGGGGTGGCGGTGGCCAGCGCCGTACCCATACTGTCCTGGATGCTCCGGGCGAGGGTCAGTTGCTCGCCGCCCTCCGCGGTACCGTCGAGCGAGAGCTGAGCCTGGAACCGCAGTGCCCCCTCCTGACCGAGTCCGCGGTACAGGTCCGTCGCGAACTCCTTGTCATCGGCGTTGTACTTGATCAGCGTCTGGAGTTCACGGAGCTCCTCCGTGGATAGCTCCTTGCCCTCCTTGTAGAGTCGCAGACTCTTCTTGGCAAGCTCTTCCGCGCGCTGCTCCTGAGCATCATCAAGTGACGTGTAGCTCTCATGGCCGAAGTTGAACTCGTCATTTCCATGACTCTTACGCAGTGCGCGGCTCACGGAATCGTCGATCTCGCGTGCGTGCGAGATGATGCCGGCGATACGGTCGGCGAGTTCCTGAGCGGTGTTGAGTTCGCTCTGGGTATGGGTGTCATCGGTGGTTCGATCGTGCGGATAGAAGACATGCACGTTGCCGTCACCCGTGTCGCTTACCCTCAGACCCAATGAGGGGGCCTCGTTGTGCAGGGCGTCGTTCAGCTTCTTCTGCAGAGCCAGAAGCTCAGTGCAGGCATCGGCGAGCACCTTGTAGATGCTTGAAGCCTCGGCGTGGGCGTCGGTGAACTCCTTGGCCGTCTTCTTGACGAACCCTCGTGTCACATCGGCGTTGACGCCAGCCCAGCGGGCGCTCTCAGACTTCGAAAGCAGCCCTTTCTGCGCTCTGTCCGCGAGCCTTTCGAGACTGTCAGTGATCTTCTCCCAGTCGGCGACGGACGACTTCAGCTTTCCGAGGTCGACCTCGGAAAGGTTCGTCATGGTAATGCCGGACACTCCAGCCCCCGCTTACTTGAAGTACTTGTCGAGTTCCGAGGCAGACCTACCGGAGCCGTCCCTTCCCTTTACCTCCATTGAGATCTGCTGGTCGTCGTTCGCATGGAGCTTCTTCGAGAAGTCAAGATGATTGGAGATGAGGGCACAGGCATCCAGCAGGGACTTCACCTGACTCGTCCATACCTCGACCGTCAGGGAAAGGCTGCCTCCCAGGGCGAAGTTCGAACTGGACAGCTCTGCCGCGGCTTGCATCGTGTGCCCCGCCCCGTGGGCATCGACTCCCATGCCGGCGACGTCGGCCTGGCCGTGCAGGTCGCTGTGCAACGCGTGAGCCTCGTTTCCCACGGCGCCCAAGTCGTCCTGGTGGACTACGAGGTCCGGCGAGCCCCCGCCGCCTCCGGCATCCGGTACGTGGTTCAGGCGCACGCGGGTCGATCCGCGCTCTGCCGCCTGGGCCTTGAGCTGTTCCCACTCGTCCCACGCCACTTGAGCCTCCCCCGTGCGTGAACAACAGAACTGGCCAAACCGCAAGGGAACTTAGCCCTATGGATTCGTCGCCGCAAGCTCTGAAATAGGCTCCAGATCACGGTCCCTGTCGGCCAGTCAGCCGGGCGATGGCGTCCTTCCTGATCACAACGGCTGCAGAAGGATCGCGGCAGATATTCCGGAGCGATGCGCGCGTTCCGCGCCGTTCACGGTGAGGGCGTGAAGCCGGTGGGCAGGTCGAGGTGGAAGGGGGAGCCGGGGAGGGGCGGGGTCCAGCCCTGGCTCAGGGCCAGCGTGATGGCTCGGGTGACCGTCGAGGGGAGGACCGGTGCGGTCTCGCGGCCCAGCCAGTTGCCCGGGTGGGGCCGGTCGGTGGTGACCACCAGCGTCGTGCCCGGGCTGTCCGCGTGTTCTACCGCGAACGTGCACGGTGACCAGGCCAGGCCCTGCGAGTAGGTGGGCCTGCGGCGCAGCCGCCAGCGGTAGGCCGTGCCGTCGACGACGATCCGCCGGGCGCCCTTACGGCCGAGTGCCATGGCTCCCCGTCCGCCGGGGGGCTGTCGCTGCACGCGCGCCGGTGTCGCGGAGCGCGCTGACCGCGGACTCGGCGGTCGGCGGCACGTCGGCAAGGGCCAGGGCGGGGGATCGGTCCGCCAGGGCGGCCTTGTTGTGCCTGCTGCTCGGACCGGGCAGCCGGCGTCCGAGGAGCATCGCATCGTGCGGCAGCACGTCGTCGCAGGCCAGTGTGAGGTGTTCGACCGTCATCTCCGTCCCCGTCCCCGTCCGCGTCCCCGCCCGTCGCTGTCCGGCGGCCCTTTCTAGGATTGTCCGATGGACTCGGGTGGGCAGGGTGGGCAGGGTGGGCGGCAGGTCACGCGGATCGCGCAGAAGTGGGGGTTCGGGCTCGCCCCGGTCAAGGCGGATGTGCAGCGCGGGCGCGTCGCGGCCGCGCGGACGGTTCTGGAGACCCTGGCCCAGGGGCGGCACGCGGCCCTCGGCCGGCTCGATGACCTCTCGACGGTCAAGGGGCTGTTCACCCGGACGTACAAGAAGGACCAGTGGGACTGGTTCACGGTCTGCGCCCAGCTGGGTTATCCGTCCCTGAGGGAGGCACGCCGGGCGTCCGGGACGCTCCAGCACCTCCGGCAGTGCCTCCGGGACGCTGACTGGCAGGCGGCGAAGGAAGCCGCGGCGGTCCTGGAGGCGGCCGGGATCCCGCGACGGCTCGGAGACTTCGTCACCGGCACGGCGGCCTCCCTGGACGGCCGCGGCTTCGTCTACGTCCTCTCCACCCGCGAAGCCCCGGAGATGCTCAAGATCGGTTACACCGACCGTGATCCCCTGACCCGGGCCAAGGAGATCAACTCGGCCACCGGCGTGATCATCCCCTGGGGCGTCCGCGGCGCCTGGACCGTCGCCCATGCCCGCCGCGTCGAAGCGGACGTCCACGCCCTTCTCGCCGAGTACCGCGTCCGCAAGGACCGCGAGTTCTTCCACATGCCCTTCGCGGAAGCGGCCCGCGTCATCGAGGAGTACGCGGCCGGGACGGCGCCGCGAACCACGGCGTGAGCCCTCGGAGCGTCCGCCGCCGCTAGCTGCCCGACGGGTCGGTCGTGTTGCCGTTCGAGCAGGTGTTGTAGTCGGAGAGGTAGTCGGCGACCGCGGGCACCACGGCCATTTCCTGGAAGCAGACGTCCGCCGCCGTGAAGTTCCAGTTGTTGGCGGCGTTGACGCCGCTGCTGAAGTTCCTGTCGTCGTCGGCGTGGGCGGGGGCCGCAAGGGCCAGGGCGGCCAGCGCGAGCGTCGCGGTTGTGATGATCTTTCGCATGCCCGCTGCAACGACGGGGGTGACCGAAGGGCACGGCCGTTCCCTCGAACGTGCGATCCGGGCCCCGGACCGCGCCGGTGACCCACCTCACATTCCCCCATGTCACATCCCCCCGCCCCACCCCGTCAGAAAGGTGAAAGCAGGCGCAACCACACGGGAGCAGATCATGGAAGCTCGGCTCAACCTCCACGCCAACCCCCTCGTCGGCAAGCTGTTCAAGCACTTCAACGCCGCCGGCAAGGTGCTCACGGACTCGACCCTGCCCGCCGCCACCCAGGAGCTGGTGAAGATCCGCGCCAGCCAGATCAACGGGTGCGCGTTCTGCACCGACATGCACACCAAGGACGCCACGGCCGCCGGCGAGAGCGTCACGCGGCTGCACCTGGTCGCGACCTGGCGCGAGGCCACGGTGTTCACCGAGGCCGAGCGGGCCGCCCTGGAGCTGGCCGAGCAGGGCACGCGGATCGCCGACGCGGCCGGCGGGGTCACGGACGAGGCCTGGGCGGACGCCGCCAAGCACTACGACGAGGACCAGCTCGCCGCCCTGGTCGCCCTCATCGCGCTGATCAACGCCTACAACCGCGCGAACGTGATCGTCCAGCAGCCGGCCGGCGACTACGTGCCCGGCATGTTCGGCTGAGGGACGGCCCGGAGGGGGCCCGGCTACGGGTGCATCCGGGCGCCCTTGAGGACCTTGTCCACCGCGTTGCGCGGGCCGTGCACCGCGAGGCCGACCAGGTCCAGCTCGGCCGTGGGGACGGCCCGGACCGCCGCGCGGTTGTCGCGGTCGTTGCCGGTGGCGAACAGGTCCGAGGTGAAGACGGCGCGCGGCAGGGCACGGCTCAGTGCCCTGCCGTGGGCCGCCTTCAGGGTCTCCTTCGTGCCCTCGAAGACCAGGACCGGCTGGCGGAACATCGGGAGGTACGCCACGCCGTCCGCGTCCGCGTACGGGTCGCCGATCACCTCGGGGACCGCCGTGCCCAGGCCGCTGACCAGGAACGCGGTGACGTTCAGGCGCTGCCAGGGCTCCAGGTCCGCACGCAGCAGGACGGCGATCTTCGTGTCGAAGCGGATGGGTTCAGTGCTCATGGAGCGAGACTGCCGGGCCGCGGACGGCCGGGTCTTGTACGTTTTTTGCATGGCCGGCGGACAGGAAGTCACCGCGTGGCGCCCCCGGGTCCCGGGCGTCACGGAGGTCTTCCACGCCCATTTCACCGAGTACGCGTACCCGATGCACGTCCATGACGCCTGGACGCTGCTCATCGTGGACGACGGGGCCGTACGGTACGACCTGGACCGGCACGAGCACGGCACCCCGCTCGACACCGTGTCGCTGCTGCCGCCGCACGTCCCGCACAACGGCTCCCCCGCCACCCCGGACGGCTTCCGCAAGCGGGTGGTCTACCTGGACGCCAGCCGGCTCGGGGACGATCTGATCGGCCCCGCCGTGGACGCGCCCGACCTGCGCGACCCCCTGCTGCGGCGGCGCGTCGGACAGCTGCATTCCGCACTCGCCCGGCCCGGTGACGAGCTGGAGGCGGAGAGCAGGCTGGCCCTCGTCGCCGAGCGGCTGCGCGGACATCTGCGGGAGCGCGAGCGGGAGCGGGCGGTGCGGCGGCCGCAGCGGCGCGACGAGCACGAACTCGCGGGTCGGCTGCGGGAGTTGCTGGACGCCAGGGTCGTCGACGGCGTCGTGCTGGAGGAGGCCGGACGGGTGCTGCACGCCCATCCGGCGCATCTGGTGCGGGCGTTCAGCGCCGCGTACGGCATCGCCCCGCACCAGTACCTGATGTCACGGCGGGTCGGGCGGGCCCGGCGGCTGCTGCTGGACGGGCTGCCGCCGGGCGAGGTGGCCCCGGTGACCGGGTTCTACGACCAGGCCCACCTCACCCGGCACTTCAGGAAATGGGTCGGGGTGACCCCGGGGCGCTACCGGAGCAGCGCGCGCTGAGCCTCGTACAGGTTGCGCGGGCGTACGGCGTTCGCGGTGCCGTACAGCTCAAGGCGGGAGTGCAGGTCGCCGGTGAAGTCGGGGACGTCGATCTGGTCGAACTCCGTGACGGTGTTGAGGCCGACCGTCGCCGAGTACGGCGCGAGGCCGTCGATCTTCATCAGGCCCGCGCGGCCGTTGGTGACCCGGATGTTCCAGTGGGTGAAGCGGGCGCCGAACAGCGGACCGGCGCTCGCGTCGCCGCCGTGCCGGCCGTCGTTGTTCACCGTGATGTCCGTGCGGACGTTGGCGAACGGCAGTCCGCGGTGGCTGTCGAAGGTGCCCGTCTCCATCGTGCCGCGTGACCAGACGTTGTACGACGACAGGCCCTCGACGTTGATGCCGTGCAGCTGGGTGCCGGCCGGCGCGGGGACCGTGCGCCGTTCGACCGTGAAGTCCTCGACCAGGTTGTCGTGGGAGCCCTCGCGGCAGAAGTACGGGTGGTGCGAGCCGCGCCCCGCGACCCGGGTGCGGCGCAGGGTGCAGGCGGAGGCGGCGACCAGGCCGAAGCCGTTGTCGACGTGCCGGACCGTGACGTCGTCCACCCAGCAGTCGTAGGCGCACTGGAGGACGACGCCGTTGTAGCCCTTGTCGAGGAGGTGGGGGGACTGCGGGGTCTCGACCGCTTCGAGGGTGAGCCCTTCGACGCCCGATCCGGTCAGTTCCGGTACGTGGGTGGTCAGCCGGGGGTCCCACTCCGGGCGCAGGTCGAGCGGGAGGGGGCGTTCGAGGGTGACCCGGCGGCCGTGCACGCGGGTGACGCGGACGGGCCATTCGTAGGGGACGTACGACGTCAGCTTGGTCTTGTCGTCCCACACGTAGGCGGCCGGGCCCGGGCCGTCGCCCGCCATGTGCCGCAGCAGGGTGTGGGCGGCGTCGTCGGCGAGGCGGAGCAGGACGAGCCGGCCGGGGCGCAGCGCGGAGGCGTCGGCGACCGTGACCGTCCAGGAGCCCCGCTTCGCCGGGGCCACGGTCGTCAGGGTGGTCCACTCGTCCCGCGCGTTGCCGGTCCAGCCCTCGAAGGGCCACGCCTTGGCGCGGATCGCCGCCGTCAGGGAGTCCCAACGGGCGCGCGGGGCCAGCCAGACGAGGCCGCCGGCCCATGACCAGGAGGACTTGTCGCCGCCGTAGCGGGAGCCGTAGACGCCGATCAGTTCGGTGAGGTTCTTCGTCGCGTACAGCGTCGTACGGCCGCTGCCGGCGCCGCGCAGGACGACGTTCGAGTCGCCGACGCGGATGACGTCGTCGATGCGGTAGGTGCCGGGCGGGATGGTGACCGTGCCACCGCCGGCCCTTCCGGCGGCGGCGATGGCACGGTTGATCGCGGGGGCGCAGTCCGTGCTGCCGTCGGGTACGGCGCCGTAGGCGGTGACGTCGGCGACGACCTGGGGGCGGGGCAGGCGGGTGGCCCCGGCCCGCCGGCCCGCCCGGCCGACGTACGGGATCTGCGGGTGGGTGAAGGGCCTCTTCCGGAACTCCGCCCAGAGCGGGGGAGCTTCGTCGGCGCGGGCGGTGCCGGCCGTAGCGGTCAGGGCCACCGCGGTCGCGCCCATGAGCAGGGTCCGTCTGGTGAGGTGCGCGCTGTTCATGTCCACCCGCCCCTTCATATTCATGGATATGAACGACGTTCAGAAGTGCGTTGGCGGTGAGCATGCCATCAGACACCCCGGGTGGGGAAGAGTCGCGCGGAAGTCCCTCGTCCGGTGATCGTGACGGGCTAGCGTCCCGGCCATGGATGACATACAGAGAGCAGAAGAAACGGACACTCCTCGCGATCCATCCATCAGCTCCCGTCCCCGGCGGCTGAGGCGGCTCTCGACCGCCGTCGCCGGTGCCGTGGCCCTGGTCGGCCTGAGCGTCGGGGTGGCCCTGGCGGCTACCTCGGGCGACGACTCCGGCCCCCGGCACGGCGTCACGAGCACGGTCCCGCCGGACGGGGACACCGCGGGCACGACCGGCGACGGGACCGACGGGGGGACCGTGGGGGCGAGCGGCTCCGACGGGGGCACCACCGACGCGGGCACGGACGGCGGGGGCCCGGTCACCGACGGCGGCACGAGCGAGGGCGGCGCCGACGGCGGCACCGTCGGCGCGAGCGGCTCCGACGGCGGCACGAGCGAGGGCGGCAGCGGCGGAACCACCGGAGGCACCGGGGACACCGGAGGCACCGAGCCGAGCCCGACGCCCACCGCGTCCGACGACCTGGCCGAGCTGAACCGGCGCGTCACGGAACTCGACCGGAAGGTCGATCAGCTGCCGACCAAGAAGGAACTGGCCGACGCCCTGCGGGCCTTCGCCGACGAACTCGACAAGAAGGGCGGCGGGGAGCCCGAGCCGGACCCCTCCTGAGCGTCCCGCCGGCCCGGGGTCAGTCGGCCGAACGCCGAGTCAGATGCGCGAACGCGTCCAGGTTGCGCGTCGACTCGCCCCGGGCCACCCGCCACTCGTACTCCCGGCGGATCGAGGAGGCGAAGCCCAGCTCAAGGAGCGTGTTGAAGGCGCCGTCGGACGCCTCCAGGACCTGGCCGAGGAGACGGTCGATCTCGTCCGGGGTGACGGAGGCGAGCGGCAGCCGGGCGGTGACGTAGACGTCGCCGAGGCGGTCGACGGCGTAACTCACGCCGTACAGCTTGAGGTTGCGCTCCAGCAGCCAGCGGTGGACGCCCGGCTCGTTCTCGTCGGGGTGGCGGATGACGAACGCGTTGAGCGAGAGGGAGTGGCGGCCGACGCGGAAGGAGACCGTGGTGGAGAGCTTGCGGGTGCCGGGGAGCTTGACCACGTAGGTCCCGGACTCGGGGCTCTCCCACTCCAGCTCGGCGTCCCGGAAGACGTCCGCCAGGACCTGACCGGCCTGTTCGGCCCGCTCCGCATCACCCATGGGGCGAGCGTACGCGACGGCGGTGGGCCTGGGTCGCGGCCGTGTAGACGTCGGCGGTGGCGGCGGCGGCCGTGTCCCAGCCGAAGCCCTGGGCGTGCCGGGCGGCGGCCTCGCCCATGCGCTCGGGCAGGACCGGCTCGTCGGCGAAACGGCCCAGCACGCGCGCGTAGTCGGCCGGATCGTGCCCCTGGACGAGGAAACCGGTCTCGCCGTCGCGCACGGCCACCGGCAGCCCGCCGACCGAGGCCGCGAGCACCGGGGTCCCGGCCGCCTGCGCCTCTATGGCGACCAGGCCGAAGGACTCGCTGTACGACGGCATGACGAGCACGGACGCGGCCCGGAACCAGTCCGCCAGCTGCTCCTGCCCGACCGGCGGCCGGAACCGTACGACGTCCGCCACGCCCAGCCGGGCCGCGAGCTTCTGCAGGCCCTCCGGCTTGGCGAGCCCGCTGCCGCTGGGGCCGCCGACGATCGGCACGACCATGCGGGAGCGCAGCTCCGGGCGTTCGTCCAGCAGTACGGCCACGGCGCGCAGCAGCACGTCCGGTGCCTTCAGCGGCTGTATGCGGCCCGCGAAGAGCGGGATCAGGGCGTCCTGCGGGAGCCCGAGCCGGGCGCGGGCGGCGGCGCGGCCGTCGGCGGTGCGGAACCGGTCCAGGTTCACGCCGGGGTGCACGACGGCGACCGCGGCCGGGTCGGCGGCGTAGTGCCGGACCAGTTCGTCGGCCTCCTCGTCGGTGTTGGCGATGAGCCGGTCGGCGGCGGACACGATCTGGGTCTCGCCGATGACCCGGGCGGCCGGTTCGGGGGTGTCGCCCTCGGCCAGATTGGCGTTCTTGACCTTGGCCATGGTGTGCATGGCGTGCACCAGGGGCACGCCCCAGCGCTGGGCGGCGAGCCAGCCGACGTGGCCGGAGAGCCAGTAGTGGGAGTGGACGAGGTCGTAGTAGCCGGGGCGGTGGCCGGCCCACGCCTGCATCACGCCGTGGGTGAAGGCGCACAGCTGGGCCGGCAGCTCCTCCTTGGCGAGGCCCTCGTAGGGGCCCGCGTCCACGTGCCGGACCAGGACGCCGGGGGCCAGCTCGACACAGGGGGGCAGGCCGCCGGCCGTGGCCCGGGTGAAGATCTCGACCTCGATGCCGATCGCGGCAAGGCGCTGGGCCAGCTCCACGATGTAGACGTTCATACCGCCGGCGTCGCCGGTGCCGGGCTGGTGGAGCGGGGAGGTGTGCACGGAGAGCATGGCGACCCGGCGCGGCCGGCGCGACAGCCGCAGCCGCGGGGCGGCCGACGGGGAGCGTCGCCCGAGCCTGCTGACGTACTGGCTCACCTGGCGGTCCTCCTTGCTGCGGGCATGCGGACGGAGGGCCCCACCTCGCCCTCCAAGGAGGTCCAACAGCGGCGGGGTGGCCGGCCATTTCCCGATCAAGCGGCTTTGCTCAATCATTACCTTCTCTCGCTCAACGGTTCGAACGCGCCCGACGTGGACCGGGGACGGGCGGTGCCCTTGCCGGGAGACGGGCGGGGACCCCGCCGGGGAGGCGGACAAGCCCTGTCAGGGAGGCAGGTGGCGCCCTCCCGGAGAGACGGGCGCGGGGCCCACCGGGGAGGCGGACAGTCCCTGTCAGGGAGGCGGGCGGCCTACCGGGGAGACAGACGGGCCCCTGTCAGGGAGGCAGGTGGCGCCCTCCCGGAGAGACGGGCGCGGGGCCCACCGGGGAGGCGGACAGTCCCTGTCAGGGAGGCGGGCGGCCTACG